>NZ_JAWJYQ010000041.1:0-96341 GCF_032971465.1 Pseudomonas sp. LSJ-87
AGGCGGTCGTACCGTCGGCGCCGGCGTCGTAGCCAAAATCATCGAGTAATCACTCGACCGATTGAAAAAACCCCCGCTCAGCGGGGGTTTTTTTTATTGGGTTGACACTAAATTGGGGCGTCTATAGAATCACGCCTCCTTTTAGCGGGCGTAGTGCGTCCGTTGGGAACAGCCTGGAGTCTGAAATCCAATGCAAAATCAGCAAATCCGTATCAGGTTGAAGGCTTTCGACCATCGCCTGATCGACCAATCCACCCAGGAAATCGTGGAAACCGCGAAACGTACTGGTGCACAAGTGCGTGGTCCAATTCCACTGCCTACCCGCAAAGAGCGTTTCACCGTTCTGGTCTCCCCGCACGTCAACAAAGACGCGCGTGACCAGTACGAGATTCGCACTCATAAGCGTGTTCTGGACATCGTCCAGCCAACGGATAAAACCGTTGACGCGCTGATGAAGCTTGATCTGGCGGCAGGTGTGGAAGTACAGATCAGCCTCGGCTAAGACTTCGGTCTGGTCGTGTAACGCTCTGAAATGGGCGGCCATAGCGGGTGAAAGCCCCGTACACTCATGAGGTTTACAACATGACTATTGGTGTAATCGGTCGCAAGTGCGGTATGACCCGCATTTTCACCGAAGAAGGTGTCTCCATTCCGGTCACGGTCATCGAGATCGAGCCGAATCGTGTCACCCAGTTCAAAACTGAAGAAACCGATGGCTACCGTGCAGTGCAAGTCACTGTCGGCGAGCGTCGTGCTTCGCGTGTGACTGCCGCTCAGGCAGGTCACTTCGCCAAGGCCAACGTTGCCGCTGGTCGCGGTGTCTGGGAGTTCCGTCTTGAAGAAGGCGATTTCCAGGCTGGCGATCTGATCAAAGCTGAACTCTTCACTGCAGGCCAGCTGGTAGACGTTACTGGTCAGTCCAAAGGTAAAGGCTTCGCCGGTACCATCAAGCGCTGGAACTTCCGTGGCCAGGACAACACCCACGGTAACTCCGTGTCGCACCGTGTCCCAGGTTCCATCGGCCAGTGCCAGACTCCTGGTCGTGTGTTCAAGGGCAAGAAAATGTCCGGTCACATGGGCGCCGAGCGCGTGACTGTTCAGTCCCTGGAAGTAGTTCGCGTAGACGCTGAGCGCAACCTGCTGCTGGTCAAGGGTGCCGTTCCAGGCGCTACTGGCGGCGACGTGGTTGTACGTCCAGCTGTCAAGGCTCGCGGTTAAGGGGAAACTGACATGCAACTCAATGTAAATGACGCTCAGGCGATCGAAGTTTCCGAACTGACTTTCGGTGGCGAATTCAACGAGACGCTGGTACACCAAGCAGTCGTGGCCTACATGGCCGGCGGCCGTCAGGGCACCAAGCAGCAGAAGACCCGTTCCGACGTGGCTGGTGGCGGTAAGCGCCCATGGCGTCAGAAGGGTACTGGCCGTGCTCGTGCTGGTACCACTCGTGGTCCGATCTGGCGTGGCGGTGGTGTAACCTTCGCAGCTCGCCCTCAAGATCACTCGCAGAAGCTCAACAAGAAGATGTATCGCGCAGCCCTGCGCTCCATCCTCGCTGAGCTGGTGCGTAGCGACCGTCTGGTCGTGGTTCAGGACTTCGCTGTTGAAGCACCGAAAACCAAAGATCTGCTGAACAAGCTGAACGGCATGGGTCTGAACGACGTACTGATCGTTTCCGACGCTGTTGATCAGAACCTGTACCTGGCTGCTCGCAACCTGCCGCACGTCGACGTACGTGACGTACAAGGTTCCGACCCGGTCAGTCTGATCGCATACGAGAAAGTGTTGATCACTGTCTCGGCCGTGAAGAAATTCGAGGAGCTGCTGGGATGAACCAGGAACGCGTATTCAAAGTCCTCCTTGGCCCGCACGTTTCCGAGAAGGCTACCGTTCTGGCTGAGAAAAAAGGCCAGTTCGTATTCAAGGTTGCTACCGATGCAACCAAGCTGGAAATCAAGAAAGCTGTCGAAGGCCTGTTCAACGTAAAAGTTGAAAACGTGTCGACTGTTAACGTTCTGGGTAAAACCAAGCGTACCGCACGTGGTCTGGGCAAGCGCAATGACTGGAAGAAGGCGATCGTCTCCCTTCAGCCAGGCCAAGATCTCGATTTCAGCAGCAGTGCTGAGTAAGGAAGGGGTGCATCATGGCAATCGTTAAATGCAAACCGACTTCCCCTGGCCGCCGTTTCGTGGTCAAGGTGGTCAACCAGGAGCTGCACAAAGGCGCTCCTCACGCACCGCTGATCGAGAAGAAATCGAAGTCTGGTGGTCGTAACAACAATGGCCGCATCACCACTCGTCACGTTGGTGGTGGTCATAAGCAGCATTACCGTCTGGTCGACTTCCGTCGCAACGACAAAGATGGCATCCCAGCCACTGTCGAGCGTATCGAATACGACCCGAACCGTACTGCTCACATCGCCCTGCTGTGCTACGCAGACGGTGAGCGTCGCTACATCATCGCCCCTAAAGGCGTGAGCGCTGGCGACCAGCTGATCGCAGGTGCCCTGGCCCCAATCAAGGCCGGTAACTCCCTGCAGCTGCGCAACATCCCAGTAGGTAGCACCATCCACGGCATCGAACTGAAGCCGGGTAAAGGTGCTCAGATCGCTCGTTCCGCTGGTGCTTCGGCTCAGCTGATCGCTCGTGAAGGCGTCTACGTGACTCTGCGTCTGCGTTCCGGTGAGATGCGTAAAGTACTGGCTGAGTGCCGTGCGACCCTGGGCGAAGTCTCGAACTCCGAGCACAGCCTGCGTTCGCTGGGTAAAGCTGGTGCCAAACGCTGGCGCGGCGTTCGCCCAACCGTTCGTGGTGTTGCCATGAACCCGGTTGACCACCCACATGGTGGTGGTGAAGGTCGTACCTCCGGTGGTCGTCATCCGGTATCGCCATGGGGCTTCCCAACCAAGGGTGCGAAGACCCGTGGTAATAAGCGTACCGACAACATGATCGTCCGTCGTCGCAAGTAACTAGAGGGATACGACAGTGCCACGTTCTCTGAAAAAAGGTCCTTTTATCGATCTTCACCTGCTGAAGAAGGTCGAAGTGGCGGTGGAGAAGAACGATCGCAAGCCAGTTAAAACCTGGTCGCGCCGTTCGATGATCCTGCCACAAATGGTCGGTCTGACCATCGCGGTACACAACGGTCGTCAACATGTCCCAGTTCTGGTGAACGAAGACATGGTCGGCCACAAACTGGGCGAGTTCGCCGGTACCCGCACCTATCGCGGGCACGTGGCTGACAAGAAAGCCAAGCGTTAAGGGGTAAGGAAATGGAAGTAGCCGCTAAGTTGTCGGGCGCTCGCATCTCCGCCCAGAAAGCCCGCTTGGTCGCCGACCAGATCCGCGGGAAGAAGGTGGGCGAAGCGCTCAACCTGTTGGCCTTCAGCAGCAAAAAAGCCGCTGAAATCATGAAGAAAGTCCTCGAGTCGGCCGTTGCCAACGCCGAACACAACGAAGGCGCAGACGTTGATGACCTGAAGGTCTCCACCGTTTTCGTCAACGAAGGGCGTTCGCTGAAGCGCATCATGCCACGTGCCAAAGGCCGTGCTGATCGCATCGTCAAGCGGTCTTGCCATATCACTGTCAAGGTTGCGGACAAGTAACGGAGTCGATCAGATGGGTCAGAAAGTACATCCCACTGGCATTCGCCTGGGAATCGTCAAGGAGCACACCTCCGTCTGGTACGCAGACGGTGCTACTTACGCAGATTACCTGTTGAAGGATCTGAAAACGCGTGAGTACCTCCAGGACAAACTAAAAAGCGCGTCCGTAAGCCGTATCGATATTCATCGTCCGGCTCAAACTGCACGCATCACCATCCACACCGCTCGTCCCGGTATCGTTATCGGTAAGAAAGGTGAAGATGTCGAGAAGCTGCGTCAGGACCTGACCAAGCAGATGGGTGTGCCTGTGCACATCAACATCGAAGAGATCCGCAAGCCGGAACTCGACGCTATGCTGGTTGCGCAGAGCGTAGCTCAGCAGCTGGAACGCCGCGTAATGTTCCGTCGCGCCATGAAGCGCGCCGTACAGAACGCCATGCGTATTGGTGCCAAGGGCATCAAGATCCAGGTGAGCGGTCGTCTCGGCGGTGCTGAGATTGCTCGTACCGAGTGGTATCGCGAAGGTCGTGTGCCTCTGCACACCCTGCGTGCCGATATCGACTACAACACCTACGAAGCTCACACCACTTACGGTGTGATCGGTGTGAAGGTTTGGATCTTCAAAGGCGAAGTTATTGGTGGTCGCCAAGAAGAACTGAAACCACAAGCACCAGCGCCTCGTAAAAAAGCTGCTAAGTAAGGGGTACGCCAAATGTTGCAACCAAAGCGTACAAAATTCCGCAAGCAGATGACTGGCCACAACCGTGGTCTGGCACTGCGCGGTAGCAAAGTCAGCTTCGGCGAATTCGCCCTGAAAGCTGTTGCTCGCGGTCGCCTCACCGCTCGCCAGATCGAGTCCGCACGTCGTGCGCTGACCCGTCACGTAAAACGTGGCGGTAAGATCTGGATCCGTGTGTTCCCGGACAAGCCGATCTCCAAGAAGCCTCTCGAGGTTCGTATGGGTAAAGGTAAGGGTTCCGTGGAATACTGGGTTGCCCAGATTCAGCCAGGCAAAGTCCTGTATGAAATCGAGGGTGTTTCTGAAGAGCTGGCGCGCGAAGCTTTCGCCCTGGCTGCTGCAAAGCTGCCTCTCGCCACCTCCTTTGTTAAGCGGACGGTGATGTGATGAAAGCGAATGAACTTCGTGAAAAATCGGCACAGCAACTGAATGAGCAACTGCTCGGCTTGCTGCGCGACCAGTTCAATCTGCGTATGCAGAAAGCAACTGGCCAGTTGGGGCAGTCGCACCTGCTCTCGCAAGTTAAGCGTGACATCGCTCGCGTGAAAACTGTGCTCAACCAGCAGGCAGGTAAGTGATCATGGCTGAAGCTGAAAAAACCGTCCGTACGCTGACTGGCCGTGTCGTCAGCGACAAAATGGACAAGACCATCACCGTTCTGATCGAGCGTCGCGTAAAGCACCCGATCTACGGTAAATACGTTAAGCGTTCGACTAAGCTGCACGCGCACGACGAAGCCAACCAGTGCAAGATCGGCGACAAGGTTTCCATCCGTGAAACCCGTCCGCTGGCCAAGACCAAGTCCTGGGCACTGGTTGAAGTCCTCGAACGCGCTGTTGAAGTCTAAGGGCTAGGGGTCGGAGAAATTTTATGATTCAGACTCAATCCATGCTCGATGTGGCCGATAACAGCGGCGCTCGTCGCGTCATGTGCATCAAGGTGCTCGGCGGTTCGCACCGCCGTTACGCCGGCATCGGTGACATCATCAAGGTAACCGTCAAGGAAGCAATTCCGCGCGGTAAGGTCAAGAAAGGCCAAGTGATGACCGCTGTTGTCGTGCGCACCCGTCACGGTGTTCGTCGCGCTGACGGTTCCATCATTCGTTTCGACGGCAACGCTGCTGTTCTGCTGAACAACAAGCAAGAGCCGATCGGCACTCGCATCTTCGGGCCAGTGACCCGTGAACTTCGTACTGAGAAGTTCATGAAGATCGTCTCGCTCGCCCCTGAAGTGCTGTAAGGAGATCCGACATGCAAAAGATTCGTCGTGACGACGAGATCATCGTGATCGCCGGCAAAGACAAAGGTAAGCGCGGTAAGGTGCTGAAGGTTCTGGCTGATGACCGTCTGGTCGTTGGTGGTGTGAACCTGGTCAAGCGTCATACCAAGCCTAACCCGATGGCGGGCGTACAGGGCGGTATCGTCGAAAAAGAAGCGCCTCTGCACGCTTCCAACGTTGCCATCTTCAACGGCGAAACCAACAAGGCTGACCGCGTTGGTTTCAAAGTAGAAGACGGTAAAAAAATTCGTGTCTTCAAGT
Source organism: Pseudomonas sp. LSJ-87 (assembly GCF_032971465.1). Lineage (NCBI taxonomy): Bacteria > Pseudomonadati > Pseudomonadota > Gammaproteobacteria > Pseudomonadales > Pseudomonadaceae > Pseudomonas > Pseudomonas sp. LSJ-87. Next base: position 5,883 of record NZ_JAWJYQ010000041.1, read on the forward strand.
CGACCCAAAAAGCGGTTGATGCTTGAACACTGCTAGGTAGAAGACCATGGCACGACTGAAAGAGATTTACCGGAACGAAATCGCTCCTAAGCTTAAGGAAGAACTTAAGCTGTCGAACGTGATGGAAGTTCCGCGCGTTACCAAGATCACCCTGAACATGGGTCTGGGCGAAGCGATCGGCGACAAGAAAGTCATCGAGCACGCTGTTGCCGACCTGGAAAAGATCACCGGTCAAAAGCCGGTCGTGACTTTCGCTCGTAAATCCATCGCGGGCTTCAAAGTCCGTGAAGGCTGGCCGATCGGTGTCAAGGTGACCCTGCGTCGCGACAAGATGTACGAATTCCTGGACCGCCTGCTGGCGATCTCCCTGCCTCGGGTTCGCGACTTCCGCGGCCTGAATGCCAAGTCCTTCGATGGCCGTGGCAACTACAGCATGGGCGTGAAAGAGCAGATCATCTTCCCGGAAATCGACTACGACAAGATCGATGCTCTGCGCGGTTTGGACATCACCCTGACCACCACTGCTCGTTCGGACGACGAAGGCCGCGCTCTGCTGCGTGCTTTCAAGTTCCCGTTCCGCAACTGATTGGAGTAGGAAAATGGCCAAGAAGAGCATGAAAAACCGCGAGCTGAAGCGTCAGCTCACGGTAGCCAAGTACGCCAAAAAGCGTGCCGAGCTGAAAGCGACCATCGTCAACCTGAACGCCTCTCCTGAAGAGCGTTTCGCTGCCGTTGTCGCCCTGCAGAAGCAGCCACGTGATGCCTCCGCTTCGCGTCTGCGCAACCGTTGCCGCCTGACCGGTCGTCCTCACGGTGTATACCGTAAGTTCGGCCTGGGCCGTAACATGCTGCGTCAAGCTGCAATGCGCGGTGACGTACCAGGTCTGGTCAAGGCCTCCTGGTAATCGCTGCAGGCTGGATCCCGGCGGAAGGGGAGCAATCTTCCGACCGCCGGTGACCTCGCCAACAAACAAGCCCCTATATGGGGCTTGTTTCGTTTCTACCTTGTGTCTAGAATGACCGGCTCACCTGAGCCTGGGTTTTTTGCCCTGTCCGCTCGGGTGGTTGTGATAGCCGCAAGGCTAATAATTCTTGTATCAGGAGCATCTAGCCCATGAGTATGCAGGACCCGTTAGCGGACATGCTAACTCGCATCCGTAATGCCCAGATGGCTGAAAAGTCCGTCGTAAGCATGCCTTCCTCCACCCTGAAGGTCGCGGTTGCCAAAGTTCTGAAAGACGAAGGTTACATCGCCGGCTACCAGGTAACTGGTGAGGCCAAGCCTTCCCTGTCGATCGAACTGAAGTACTTCGAAGGCCGTCCGGTCATCGAGGAACTGAAGCGCTCCAGCCGTCCAGGCCTGCGCCAGTACAAGTCCGTCGCAGAACTGCCGAAAGTACGTGGCGGTCTGGGCGTGTCTATCGTCTCCACCAACAAAGGTGTGATGACTGATCGCGCTGCACGCGCTGCCGGTGTCGGCGGCGAAGTTCTGTGCACAGTGTTCTAAGGGGAGATAGGCATGTCTCGCGTCGCTAAGAACCCCGTTAAGCTGCCAGCAGGCGTCGAAGTCAAATTCGCCGGCCAGCAGCTTTCGGTGAAGGGTGCCAAAGGCACTCTCGAACTGAACGTTCACTCGTCTGTTGAAGTTACCGAAGAGTCTGGCGAGCTGCGTTTCGTCGCTCGCAACGGTGACCAGCAAGCTCGCGCCATGGCCGGTACCACCCGCGCTCTGGTGAACAACATGGTCCAGGGCGTAAGCCAAGGCTTCGAGCGCAAGCTCCAGCTGGTCGGTGTTGGTTACAAGGCACAGGCCAAGGGCACCGTCCTGAACCTGGCCCTGGGCTTCTCGCACCCAGTGGACTACGAACTGCCAGCCGGTATCACCGCTGAAACCCCAAGCCAGACCGACATCCTGATCAAGGGTATCGACAAGCAGCTGGTGGGTCAGGTGGCCGCTGAAATCCGCGACTTCCGTCCGCCAGAGCCTTACAAAGGCAAGGGTGTGCGTTACGCGGACGAAGTAGTCCGTCGTAAAGAAGCCAAGAAGAAGTAGGGCCTAGCAAATGACCGACAAAAAAGTTACTCGACTGCGTCGCGCTCGCAAAGCACGTCTCAAGATGCACGAACTCGAAGTCGTGCGCCTGTGCGTGTTCCGCTCCTCGCAGCACATCTACGCCCAGGTCATTTCGGCCGACGGCAGCAAGGTTCTGGCAAGCGCCTCGACCTTGGACAAAGAACTGCGTGATGGCGCCACTGGCAACATCGACGCGGCCACTAAGGTTGGCAAGCTGGTAGCTGAGCGTGCGAAAGCCGCCGGTGTATCTCAAGTTGCCTTTGACCGTTCCGGCTTCAAGTACCATGGCCGCGTCAAAGCGCTGGCTGATGCTGCTCGTGAAGGCGGGCTGGAGTTCTAAGTTATGGCAAATAACGATCAAAAGCGCGACGAAGGCTACATCGAGAAGCTGGTTCAAGTTAACCGCGTTGCCAAAACCGTAAAAGGCGGCCGTATCTTCACCTTCACCGCGCTGACCGTGGTAGGTGATGGTAAAGGTCGTGTTGGCTTCGGCCGTGGCAAGTCGCGCGAAGTACCTGCCGCGATCCAGAAAGCCATGGAAGCTGCTCGCCGCAACATGATCCAGGTTGACCTGAAGGGCACCACCCTGCAGTACGCCACCAAGGCTGCCCACGGCGCCTCGAAGGTTTACATGCAGCCTGCCTCGGAAGGTACCGGTATCATCGCCGGTGGCGCAATGCGTGCTGTCCTGGAAGTTGCTGGTGTTCAGAACGTTCTGGCCAAGTGCTACGGTTCGACCAACCCAGTGAACGTGGTTTACGCCACCTTCAAGGGTCTGAAAGCCATGCAATCTCCTGAATCCATTGCTGCCAAGCGCGGCAAGAGCGTCGAGGAGATCTTCTGATCATGGCAACCGTAAAAGTAACGCTGATCAAGAGCGTCTCGGGCCGTCTGCCTAACCACAAGCTGTGCGTTAAGGGCCTGGGTCTGCGTCGCATCGGTCACACTGTAGAAGTCCAGGATACTCCCGAAAACCGCGGGATGATCAACAAGGCTTACTACATGCTGAAGGTCGAGGGTTAATCGATGAAACTCAATGATCTGAGTCCAGCGCCGGGTTCCCGTCGCGAGAAGCATCGTCCAGGTCGTGGTATCGGTAGCGGTCTGGGTAAGACCGGCGGCCGTGGCCACAAAGGTCAGACTTCCCGTTCGGGTGGTTCGATCGCTCCTGGCTTCGAAGGCGGTCAACAGCCGCTGCACCGTCGTCTGCCGAAGTTCGGCTTCGTTTCCCTGAAAGCCATGGACCGCGCCGAAGTGCGTCTGTCCGAGCTGGCCAAGGTGGAAGGCGACGTGATCTCCGTGCAATCCCTGAAGGATGCCAACGTGATCGGCCAGAACGTACAGCGCGTGAAAATCATGCTGTCTGGCGAAGTCACTCGCGCAGTCACCATCAAGGGTATCGCAGCCACCAAGGGTGCGCGTGCGGCTATCGAAGCAGCTGGCGGCAAGTTCGAGGAATAAATGGCTAAGCAAGGTGCTCTCTCTTCGCTCGGTAAGGGCGGGATGTCGGAACTCTGGGCTCGTCTGCGCTTTCTGTTCATGGCGATCATCGTCTATCGGATAGGTGCGCATATCCCGGTTCCTGGCATCAATCCAGACCGTCTGGCGGATCTGTTTCGGCAGAATGAGGGGACCATTCTTAGCTTGTTCAACATGTTTTCCGGTGGCGCGCTCGAGCGCATGAGCATCTTTGCACTGGGGATCATGCCGTACATCTCGGCATCGATCATCATGCAGTTGATGACGGCGGTCAGCCCGCAACTGGAGCAGTTGAAGAAGGAAGGTGAAGCTGGCCGTCGCAAGATCAGCCAGTACACCCGCTACGGCACCGTTATCCTGGCACTGGTTCAAGCCATTGGCATGTCCATTGGCCTGGCCAACCAGGGCGTGGCGTTTTCTGTAGGCCTGGGCTTCCATGTCGTCGCCGTCTCCACCTTCGTGGCGGGCGCGATGTTCATGATGTGGCTGGGCGAGCAGATCACCGAGCGCGGTGTGGGCAACGGTATCTCGATGTTGATCTTCGCGGGTATCGTTGCCGGTCTTCCGAGAGCAATCGGGCAGTCTTTCGAGTCTGCACGCACAGGCGATATCAACATTTTCGCCCTGGTCGCTATCGGTTTGCTGGCAGTAGCGATTATCGGCTTCGTGGTGTTCATTGAGCGTGGTCAGCGTCGTATCGCCGTTCACTACGCCAAGCGTCAGCAGGGCCGCAAGGTCTTCGCTGCGCAGACCAGCCACTTGCCGCTGAAGGTGAACATGGCGGGGGTTATCCCGGCCATTTTCGCGAGCAGCATTCTGCTGTTCCCGGCTTCGCTGGGTGCCTGGTTCGGTCAGTCCGAAGGTATGGGCTGGCTGCAGGACATCTCGCAGTCGATCGCTCCTGGTCAGCCGTTGAACATTCTGCTGTTTAGTGCAGGGATCATTTTCTTCTGCTTCTTCTACACAGCGCTGATGTTCAACCCGAAAGACGTAGCGGAAAACCTGAAGAAGTCCGGTGCCTTTATTCCGGGTATCCGTCCTGGTGAGCAGTCGGCACGCTACATTGATGGCGTTCTGACCCGTCTGACCATGTTCGGTGCTCTTTACATGATGGCCGTCTGCCTTCTGCCCCAGTTCCTGGTGGTGGCAGCAAATGTGCCGTTCTACCTTGGCGGGACCTCGTTGCTGATTGTGGTAGTGGTTGTGATGGACTTCATGTCCCAAGTACAATCGCACCTCGTTTCGCACCAGTACGAATCCCTGATGAAGAAAGCCAACCTGAAAGGCTACGGTGGCAGCGGTCTGCTGCGCTGATACGCCCCTAAGGTTCGAGGAGTCGGTAATGAAAGTTCGTGCATCGGTGAAAAAGCTGTGCCGTAACTGCAAGATCATCCGTCGCGAAGGCGTCGTACGAGTGATCTGCAGCGCGGAACCGCGTCACAAACAGCGCCAAGGCTGAGTGTGATCTGCGCTTCAAACCCAGCAGCTAGTGTGCTGCTGGGTTGATTATTCGTTTCTACAGCGATATTATCTCGCGCCCTATTTCTTGGCTTCCGGGGCGTAGGTAGCTGTCAATTGGAGTCCCACTGAATGGCCCGTATTGCAGGCGTCAACATTCCAGATAACAAGCATGCTGTTATCTCGCTGACCTACATCTATGGTGTCGGTCGCACTACTGCACAGAAGATCTGTGCAGACGCTGGTGTAAACCCAGCCGCTAAGATCAAGGATCTGAGCGACGAGCAAATCGAAACCCTGCGTGGCGAAGTCGCGAAGTTCACCACCGAAGGTGACCTGCGTCGTGACATCAACATGAAGATCAAGCGCTTGATGGACCTGGGTTGCTACCGCGGCCTGCGTCATCGTAAAGGTCTGCCGGTTCGCGGTCAGCGCACCAAGACCAACGCACGCACCCGTAAGGGCCCGCGTAAGCCGATCCGCAAGTAATCGCCCAGGAATATAGACATGGCAAAACCTGCTGCTCGTCCTCGTAAGAAAGTCAAAAAGACAGTGGTTGATGGCATCGCCCACATCCATGCCTCTTTCAACAACACCATCGTGACCATCACCGACCGTCAGGGCAACGCTTTGTCCTGGGCGACCTCCGGTGGTTCGGGTTTCCGTGGTTCGCGCAAATCCACCCCGTTCGCAGCCCAGATCGCTGCTGAGCGTGCTGGTCAAGCTGCGCTGGAATACGGTCTGAAGAACCTCGACGTAAACGTCAAGGGTCCAGGTCCAGGTCGTGAGTCCGCCGTTCGTGCACTGAACAGCTGCGGCTACAAGATCGCCAGCATCACCGACGTGACGCCAATCCCGCACAACGGGTGCCGTCCGCCGAAGAAGCGTCGCGTGTAATCAGGAGACAGATAAATGGCACGTTACATTGGTCCAAAATGCAAACTGTCTCGTCGTGAAGGCACTGACCTGTTCCTGAAGAGCGGCGTTCGCGCTCTGGAATCGAAGTGCAACATCGAAGCAGCCCCAGGTATCCACGGCCAGCGCCGTGGCCGTCAGTCCGACTACGGTACCCAGCTGCGCGAGAAGCAAAAAGTTCGTCGTATCTACGGTGTTCTGGAGCGTCAGTTCCGCGGTTACTACCAGGCTGCAGCCTCGAAAAAAGGCGCAACCGGTGAAAACCTGCTGCAACTGCTCGAGTGCCGTCTGGATAACGTCGTCTACCGTATGGGCTTCGGCTCGACTCGTTCCGAGTCCCGTCAGCTGGTTTCGCACAAAGCGATCAGCGTCAACGGTAAGACTGTAAACATTCCATCCTACCAAGTTCGTCCGGGTGACGTGGTCGCGGTTCGCGAGAAGTCGCTGAACCAGCTGCGCATTGTTCAAGCCCTTGAACTGTGCGCCCAGCGTGGCCGCGTTGAGTGGGTTGACGTGGATGCTGCTAAAAAGTCGGGCGTTTTCAAGAACGTTCCTGCTCGCAGCGACCTGTCTGCCGACATCAACGAGAACCTGATTGTCGAGCTCTACTCCAAGTAAGGGCTAGAAAATAGGTGCATCCATGCAGATTTCGGTAAATGAGTTCCTGACTCCCCGCCACATTGATGTGCAGGTAGTCAGTCCGACCCGCGCCAAGATTACGCTCGAGCCTCTCGAGCGTGGTTTCGGCCATACCCTGGGCAACGCGCTGCGCCGCATCCTGTTGTCCTCCATGCCTGGCTGTGCAGTAGTCGAGGCCGAGATCGACGGCGTACTCCACGAGTACTCCGCGATCGAAGGTGTTCAGGAAGACGTCATTGAAATCCTGTTGAACCTGAAAGGCCTGGCTATCAAACTGCACGGTCGTGACGAAGTTACGCTGACCTTGTCGAAAAAGGGTTCGGGGGTGGTTACCGCTGCCGATATTCAGCTGGATCACGATGTCGAGATCGTCAACCCCGATCACGTAATCGCGAACCTGGCGTCGAACGGCGCCCTGAACATGAAGCTCACTGTAGCTCGTGGTCGTGGTTACGAGCCGGCCGACTCCCGTCAAACCGACGAAGACGAAAGCCGTAGCATTGGCCGTCTGCAGTTGGACGCTTCGTTCAGCCCGGTGCGTCGTATCGCCTATGTGGTCGAGAACGCCCGTGTTGAACAGCGTACCAACCTGGACAAGCTGGTCATTGATCTGGAAACCAACGGCACCCTGGATCCTGAAGAGGCTATCCGCCGCGCTGCGACCATCCTGCAACAGCAGCTGGCCGCGTTCGTCGACCTCAAAGGTGACAGCGAGCCTGTCGTAGTCGAGCAGGAAGACGAGATCGATCCGATCCTGCTGCGTCCGGTTGACGACCTGGAACTGACTGTACGTTCGGCCAACTGCCTCAAGGCGGAGAACATCTACTACATCGGCGACCTGATTCAGCGTACCGAAGTAGAGCTGTTGAAGACTCCTAACCTGGGCAAGAAGTCCCTGACTGAAATCAAGGACGTCCTGGCCTCTCGTGGTCTGTCTCTCGGCATGCGCCTCGACAACTGGCCGCCTGCAAGTCTTAAGAAAGACGACAAGGCGACCGCCTGATCGTCGTAATCACCGAACGTAGTGTTTGGTAAGGAATGAATCATGCGTCATCGTAAAAGTGGACGTCACCTGAGCCGTACCAGCTCTCACCGCAAGGCTATGTTCCAGAACATGGCAGTGTCGCTGATCGAGCACGAGCTGATCAAAACCACCCTGCCGAAAGCCAAGGAACTGCGCCGCGTTGCCGAGCCGCTGATCACCCTGGCCAAGGAAGACAGCGTAGCTAACCGCCGTCTGGCCTTCGATCGTACCCGTTCGAAGTCCGCTGTTGGCAAGCTGTTCAACGACCTGGGCAAGCGTTACGCCACCCGTCAGGGCGGCTACCTGCGCATCCTGAAGTGCGGTTTCCGCGCTGGCGACAACGCTCCTATGGCGTACGTCGAGCTGGTTGATCGTCCGGTCGGCGGTGCTGTAGAAGCTGCTGAGTAAGACGTTCTGTCTGCTACAAAGAACCGGGCCTAGTGCCCGGTTTTTTGTTTCAGGATGTATTGTTTATTTCTATTGATACAAGTCATGTAATGCATTTGTTCTTGTAACCTTGCTCGTCAATACTCTCTCCAGAGCCGATTAGCCGGCGCTTGAAGACCGATAAGGAGAGCCCATGAGCAAGATTCTCACCACCGCCAGCGGTGCACCTGTAGCAGACAACCAGAATTCCCGTTCCGCCGGCCCGCGCGGCCCGCTGCTGCTCGACGACTTCCACCTGATCGAGAAGCTCGCCCACTTCAACCGCGAGAACATTCCTGAGCGCCGCGTACACGCAAAAGGCTCGGGCGCCTACGGCACCTTTACCGTCACCCGCGATATCACCGATTACACCAGTGCCAAGTTGTTTGAACAGGTTGGCAAGCAGACCGAAACCTTCCTGCGCTTCTCCACCGTTGGTGGTGAACGTGGCTCCGCTGATACCGAGCGCGACCCCCGTGGTTTTGCCGTCAAGTTCTACACCGAGGAAGGCAACTGGGACATCGTCGGCAACAACACGCCGGTGTTCTTCATCCGCGACCCACTGAAGTTTCCGGACTTTATCCACACCCAGAAGCGTCACCCGCAATCCAACCTGAAGAACGCTCAGATGATGTGGGACTTCTGGTCGCACTCTCCCGAGGCGCTGCATCAGGTCACCATTCTGTTCTCCGATCGCGGCATTCCGGACGGCTACCGCCACATGCACGGTTTCGGTAGCCATACCTACAGCCTGATCAATGCCAAGGGTGAACGCACCTGGGTCAAATGGCACTTCAAGACCCAGCAAGGTATCAAGAACCTCGCACCGGCAGATGCCGCGCGCCTGGCAGGTACTGACCCGGACTACGCCCAGCGCGACCTGTTCGAAGCCATCGAGCGGGGCGATTACCCACGCTGGACCGTATGCGTCCAGGTGATGAGCGAAGCCGAGGCTGCCAGCCGCGACGAAAACCCCTTCGACGTGACCAAGACCTGGTCGCAGAAGGACTACCCGCTGATTGAAGTGGGCGTGCTGGAGCTCAACCGTAACCCGCTCAACTACTTTGCCGAGGTCGAGCAGGCTGCGTTTGGCCCGAGCAACATGGTGCCGGGGGTCGGCCTGTCACCGGACCGCATGCTGCAAGGGCGGGTGTTCGCCTACGCCGACGCGCACCGCTACCGGGTGGGTACCAACCACCAGCAGCTGCCGGTGAATGCACCACGCTGCCCGGTCAACAGCTACCAGCGTGATGGTTCCATGGCCGCTGGCAGTTACGGCAGCGCGCCGAACTATGAGCCCAACAGCTACAGCGATGCACCGAAGCAGTCGCCACGCCACGCCGAGCCTGCACTGGCCCTGAATGGTTCCGCAGACCGTTACGACCACCGCGAAGACACCGACTACTACAGCCACGCCGGCGCGCTGTTCCGCCTGATGAACGATGAGCAGAAAGCCCTGCTGATAAACAACATTGCCGGCACCATGGCAGGCGTCAGCGAAGACGTGATCCAGCGTCAGCTGCAATACTTCTTCAAGGCCGATCCTGCCTATGGCGAAGGGGTTGCCAAGGCCTTGGGCATCAATCTCGCCTAAGTCGAAGTGATAAGAAGAACCGCCCTCATTTGGGCGGTTTTTCAATGAATATCACTACTGTTTAACCGATTTTTTGCTTCTAATTGCGCGGTTTTCAGTGACCGCATGCAAAAGCTGGTTCACACTATGTGGCATAGACGTTTTCACATGGAGAAGCAGGGCGATGCAAGGTCACCCGGACGTAATCAACTACCTCGTTACGCTGCTGAAGGGCGAACTGGCGGCGCGTGACCAGTACTTCATTCACTCGCGTATGTACGAAGACTGGGGCCTGTCCAAGCTCTTCGAGCGCATCAACCACGAAATGGAAGAAGAGACGCAGCACGCAGATGCCCTGATGCGTCGCATCCTCATGCTCGAAGGCACCCCTGACATGCGCGCGGACGACCTGGAAGTGGGCAGCACCGTGCCGGAAATGATCGAGGCGGACCTCAAGCTCGAGTACAAGGTACGCGGCGCGCTGTGCAAAGGCATCGAGCTGTGCGAGCTGCACAAGGACTACATCAGCCGCGACATCCTGCGCGCTCAGTTGGCTGATACCGAAGAAGATCACACCTACTGGCTGGAGAAGCAGCAGGGGCTGATCAAGGCCATTGGCCTCGAGAACTACCTGCAGTCGCAGATGTAAAAGCCTGGGGCTGCTTTGCAGCCCTTTCGCGACACAAGGCCGCTCCCACAGGGAAATGCATTACTCCTGTAGGAGCGGCCTTGTGTCGCGAAAGGGGCGCAAAGCGCCCCCAGGGCCTTACGCCCGATCCCGCTCCAGCAACGGTTTCAGGTAGTGCCCGGTATACGACTGTTTCATCGTACTCAGTTCTTCTGGCGTACCGCAGGCAATGATCTGCCCACCTTTCGAGCCACCCTCCGGCCCCAGATCCACCAGCCAGTCCGCGGTCTTGATCACATCCAGGTTGTGCTCGATCACCACTACGGTATTGCCGTGGTCGCGCAAGCGATGCAGCACGTCCAGCAACTGCTGGATATCGGCAAAGTGCAGGCCCGTGGTCGGCTCATCGAGGATGTACAGGGTCTTGCCGGTGTCACGCTTGGACAGTTCGCGCGATAGCTTGACTCGCTGGGCCTCACCACCCGACAGGGTTGTCGCCGACTGCCCCAGCTTGATGTACGACAGCCCCACATCCATCAACGTCTGCAGCTTGCGCGCCAGCGCCGGCACTGCGTCGAAGAACTCGCGGGCATCCTCGATGGTCATCTCCAGCACCTCGTGGATGTTCTTGCCCTTGTACTTGATCTCCAGGGTTTCGCGGTTGTAGCGCTTGCTCTTGCACACGTCGCACGGCACGTAGATGTCCGGCAGGAAGTGCATCTCCACCTTGATCAGGCCATCGCCCTGGCAGGCCTCGCAACGGCCCCCCTTGACGTTGAACGAGAAGCGCCCCGGACCATAGCCGCGCGAACGCGATTCCGGCACACCGGAGAACAGCTCGCGGATCGGCGTGAAGATGCCGGTGTAGGTCGCCGGGTTAGAGCGAGGGGTGCGGCCGATCGGGCTCTGGTCGATATCCACCACCTTGTCCAGGTGCTGCAGGCCATCCATGCTGGCATGCGGCGCCGCTTCCAGGCTGCTTGCGCCATTCAGGGCGGTGGCGGCCAGTGGGAACAGGGTGTTGTTGATCAGCGTCGACTTGCCCGAGCCGGACACCCCGGTCACGCAGGTCAGCAGGCCGATCGGGACTTCCAGGTCGACGTTTTGCAGGTTGTTGCCACGCGCGCCCTTGAGCTTGAGTTGCAGCTTCTTGTTGCGCGGCGTGCGCTTGGCCGGCACGACAATCTTCTTGCGCCCGGACAGGTACTTGCCGGTCAGCGAGTCGGGGTGGGCCATGACCTCCTGCGGCGAGCCCTCGGCGACGATCTGCCCACCGTGCACGCCGGCCCCCGGGCCGATGTCCACCACGTAGTCGGCCAGGCGGATGGCGTCCTCGTCGTGTTCCACCACGATCACCGTGTTGCCCAGGTCGCGCAGGTGGTTGAGGGTGGCCAGCAGGCGGTCATTGTCACGCTGATGAAGGCCGATGGACGGCTCATCGAGGATGTACATCACCCCCACCAGGCCAGCGCCGATCTGGCTGGCCAGGCGGATACGCTGCGCTTCGCCACCGGACAGGGTATCGGCGCTGCGGTCCAGGGTGAGATAGTCGAGACCGACGTTGACCAGGAACTGCAGGCGCTCGCAGATTTCCTTGAGGATCTTCGCCGCAATCTCGCCGCGGCGACCGGTCAGGGTCAGCTCGCCGAAATAGTTGCTGGCTTCACCGATCGGCAGATTGGTCACCGCCGGCAGGGTTTTTTCGCCCACCCACACGTGCCGTGCCTCACGGCGCAGGCGGGTGCCGCGGCAATCCGGGCAGGGCTGGGTGCCGAGGAACTTGGCCAGTTCTTCGCGCACGGTGGCCGACTCGGTCTCGCGGTAGCGGCGCTCCAGGTTCGGCACGATGCCTTCGAACGGGTGCGAGCGCTTGACGATGTCGCCACGGTCGTTGAGGTACTTGAAGTCGACGCTCTGCTTGCCGCTGCCCTGAAGGATCACCTTCTGGTGCTCGGCCGAAAGCTGGCCGAATGGTTCCTCCAGGCTGAAGCCGTAATGCGCGGCCAGCGAGCCGAGCATCTGGAAGTAGTACACGTTGCGCCGGTCCCAGCCGCGGATCGCGCCTTCGGCCAAGGTGAGCTCGGCATTGACCAGGCGCTTGGTGTCGAAGAACTGCTTCACCCCAAGGCCATCGCAGGTCGGGCAGGCGCCGGCGGGGTTGTTGAAGGAGAACAGCTTCGGCTCCAGCTCGCTGATGGCGTGACCACAGACTGGGCAGGCGAAACGCGCGGAGAAGATCGTCTCTTCGCCTTGTTCGTCATCCATCGGTGCCACCAGGGCGATGCCGTCGGCCAGCTTGAGCGCGGTCTCGAACGACTCGGCCAGGCGCTGTTGCAGGTCGGCGCGGACCTTGAAACGGTCCACCACCACATCGATGCTGTGTTTTTTCTGCTTGTCCAGCTTGGGCAGTTCGTCGAGTTCGTAGAGCTTGCCATTGACCCGGGCGCGCACAAAGCCCTGGGCGCGCAGTTCGTCGAACACTGCCAGGTGCTCGCCCTTTCGCTCGCGCACCACCGGCGCCAGCAGCATCAGCTTGCTGCCTTCCGGGCGCTCCAGCACCAGGTCGACCATCTGGCTGATCGTTTGCGCCTCCAGCGGGATATCGTGATCCGGGCAGCGTGGGGTGCCGACGCGGGCGTACAGCAGGCGCAGATAGTCGTAGATTTCGGTGATGGTGCCGACCGTGGAGCGGGGGTTGTGCGAGGTCGACTTCTGCTCGATGGAAATGGCTGGCGACAGGCCTTCGATGGTATCGACGTCGGGCTTTTCCATCATCGACAGGAACTGCCGGGCGTAGGCCGACAGCGATTCCACATAGCGGCGCTGGCCTTCGGCGTACAGGGTGTCGAACGCCAGGGACGACTTGCCGGAACCGGACAGGCCGGTGATCACGATCAGCTTGTCCCGGGGCAGGGTCAGGTCGATGTTCTTCAGGTTGTGGGTACGTGCCCCACGAATCAGGATCTTGTCCACTGCGGCCTCGCTCGGCGGGCATAAACAAGGAAGTATACGGCGCGCTGCCAGTACGCGGCAAAGCGTCGCGTAGATGCCGTCAAGCTGTCGGACTGATAGAATCGCCGCCGGTTCACACGAGATTAATCCATGCACGACACCCACAACGAACGCATGAGTGGCAGCGAAACCCGCGCCGCTGGCGGCCTGGCCCTGGTCTTTGCCTTTCGTATGCTGGGCATGTTCATGGTCTTGCCGGTGCTGGCCACCTACGGGATGGACCTGGCCGGTGCCACGCCTGCGCTGATCGGTCTGGCCATTGGTGCCTATGGCCTGACGCAGGCCGTATTGCAGATCCCGTTCGGGATGATTTCCGATCGTATCGGCCGCCGGCCGGTGATTTACCTGGGGTTGGTCATCTTTGCCCTGGGTAGTGTATTGGCGGCCCAGGCCGACTCCATCTGGGGAGTGATCGCCGGGCGTATCCTGCAGGGCGCCGGGGCGATTTCCGCTGCGGTCATGGCGCTGCTGTCCGACCTCACGCGCGAGCAGCACCGGACCAAGGCCATGGCCATGATCGGCATGAGCATCGGCCTGTCGTTTGCTGTCGCCATGGTCGTTGGCCCATTGCTGACTCGTGCCTTTGGCTTGTCAGGATTGTTCCTCGCCACGTCAGGACTTGCCCTGGTCGGCATCCTGCTGATCGCCTTTGTGGTGCCCAATACTCACAGCATCCTGCAGCACCGTGAGTCGGGTGTGGCGCGCCAGGCCATCGGCCCGACCCTGCGTCATCCGGACCTTCTGCGCCTGGATGTGGGCATCTTCATTCTCCACGCCATCCTCATGGCCAGCTTCGTCGCATTGCCACTGGCCTTTGTCGAGCGCGGCGGCCTGCCGAAGGAGCAGCACTGGTGGGTGTACCTGACCGCGTTGTTCATCTCATTTTTTGCAATGGTCCCGTTCATCATCTATGGCGAAAAAAAGCGCAAGATGAAACGCGTGCTGGCCGGGGCGGTCAGTGTGTTGCTGCTGGTGGAGGTGTTCTTCTGGCAGTGGGCTGACGGTTTGCGCGGACTGGTGATCGGCACCGTGGTATTCTTTACTGCATTCAACTTGCTGGAGGCATCGCTGCCTTCACTGGTGAGCAAGGTGTCGCCTGCAGGTGGCAAGGGGACGGCAATGGGGGTCTACTCCACCAGCCAGTTCCTCGGCGCTGCCCTGGGAGGAATCCTCGGTGGCTGGTTGTTCCAGCACGGCGGGCTGAACATGGTGTTCCTCGGTTGTGCGGTACTGTGTGCCATCTGGTTGGTCGTCGCCTTGCGCATGAACGAGCCGCCCTATGTGACCAGCCTGCGCATGCCGCTGACGCCAGAGGCAGTCCGGGAAGCCGGCCTGACCGAGCGCCTGATGGCTGTGCCAGGTGTGACCGACGCCGTCGTGGTGGCGGAAGAAGCCGCCATCTATATCAAACTGGATACGAAAATTTTGGACCGTACGACCCTCGAGCGCCTGGTGAACCCGGCCTCTTCGGCGTGCGAAGCCTAGGAGAACGTTATGGCCCGTGGGGTTAACAAAGTCATTCTGGTCGGCACCTGTGGCCAGGATCCCGAAGTCCGCTACCTGCCCAACGGTAACGCCGTGACCAACCTGAGCCTGGCTACCAGCGAGCAGTGGACCGACAAGCAGTCGGGCCAGAAGGTCGAGCGTACCGAGTGGCACCGTGTGTCGCTGTTCGGCAAGGTTGCCGAAATCGCCGGCGAATACCTGCGCAAGGGTTCGCAGTGCTACATCGAAGGCAAGCTGCAGACCCGCGAGTGGGAAAAAGACGGCATCAAGCGCTACACCACCGAGATCATCGTCGACATCAACGGCACCATGCAGCTGCTCGGCGGTCGTCCGCAGGGCCAGCAGCAGGGCGGTGACCCGTACAACCAAGGTGGCGGCAACTATGGTGGCGGCCAGCAGCAGTACAACCAGGCCCCACGCCAGCAGGCCCCGCGCCCGCAACAGGCTCCTCAGCGCCCGGCACCGCAGCAGCCAGCCCCGCAGCCGGCGGCTGACTTCGACAGCTTCGATGACGATATTCCGTTCTGATCCAAGCCGTTAAGCCGCTGGCAAAAAACTAAAAACCCAAGGCAGATGTCTTGGGTTTTTTTATGAGCAAACAGTGGTAGTGCTGTGCGGGCTTTCCTCTAAAAAGAAAGCGGCGAGGATAGGGCGCCAGCTTCGCGATATCGCGGGAATCTCGGCAGCCCATTGAGTAGGAAAAATGCCATAAGATATTGCCAATTTTATATGGTTATAGGAAACGCTGATCGTAAATGTCAGAGACTTCTGAAGTTCTAGTGGGGCGCACTTTTTCCTATCCTGATCGCTTAGTATTCACTTTTTAAAGGAGTGGATCATGAAAAGTGCTGAGAAGGAATGCCTGTTAGGTCAAATAAACCTGAAATCAGACGCGCGAAACTACGATGTCTCTGGTTTTTCCGAGATGTATGCAGCTCATCTTGAGGGGCCTGCTGGGGACGCTGCGTTTTACGGTCGAGTACTAATAGGCATTGGTTTCGCAATTTCCGCACTGGGCCTTGGCATCTTCCTGTTTGGTCCTGAGGTTATTTATTATGACCGGTTTTCAGGCCCCACTCTGATTCAACACATACAAGCGAACTCCGGCCTCGTTGCAATGGCCGGCGGGTTGATAATGGCGTGGGGCGGGAAGCGGCGGGATGACGGCATTGTTTATCGGGAGGATTTTCTCCTGTCCCATTACAAGTTTGTAACGGAAGATGGGCAAGATGTTAGCGGTCAGGTTTCTGTCCGATACCTGGAAGGAGATAATTTCAGTGTATTCATCGACTTGTAGTCGAGCGAGTATGTTCGAGCCTTGTTAGAGTCATATTCGTCATTGATTCAAGTTATGCCTCTTACTTGACAGTCTGCCCTCAGATCTTTTGGCTGGTGCAGTTCTACTGTACCGGTTTGGTTGACGGCTACAAATCAAGCCATGTGACACCGAGTGCCGTTTGGAGTGGCCTCGCGTCGCGAAACGGGCGCATAGTGCCCCAATGGCACGACTACACCAATACCAGTCCAGTTCAATAAAACAACCGCGGCTCCGGCGAGTCCAGCAAGCTGACCAGCTTGGTCAGGGCAAAGCCCAGTTCCTGGCGGCTGGGGGCCATCAGGGCGATGCGCACGCCGCAGTTGGCGTGGCTGCGTTCTGGCAGGAACTGGCTGCCACTGACTACCGTGACGCCGTTGTTACGCGCCAGGTTGGCGAATTCGTCGCTGGTCCACGGCTCCGGCAACTCCAGCCAGATGTGGAAGCTGTTGGGCTGGCTGCGGATCTTGTACTTGTCAAGGATCTCCCGGGCCATTTGCTGGCGCGCGGCCGCCTCTTCCTGTTGTTCTCGCACCAACTGGTCGGCCATGCCGCTGTTGATCAGGTTGCTGGCCAGTTGTGCCATCAACGGCGATGGCATCCAGACGCTGCTGCGTACCATCGACGATAGCCGCGAGAGGGTTTGCGGTGGGGCGTAGAGGTAACCGATACGCAGCGCGGGCAGCACACTTTTGGACAGGCTGGTGAGATACACCGAACGTTCTGGCGCATACGCCGCCAGTGGCTGGTAATCCGGTGCGGGTTCAAGGAAGCCGTAGATATCGTCATCGACGATGAACAGGTCGAACTCGCGGGCGATCTCTGCGATGGCCTGGCGCCGTGCGTGGGGCATGATCGAGTTGGTGGGGTTCTGGTGGGTGGTGACACACACCAACAGGGAAGGGCGATGCTCCAGGCAGGCCGCGCGCAATGCCTCGGGAATAAGGCCATGCTCGTCCATGGCCACGCCACGCAGGCGTCGGCCCATGCTGTGGGCCAGGGAGATGATGCCTGGGTAGCAGAACGATTCGCACAGCACCACATCGTCGCTCTTCGACAGGCTGCTGATGGCCACCAATAGTCCATGCTGGGCGCCAGAGGTCAGTACAACCTGTTGCCAGCGGGCATCAGGCAGCCAGCGCCGAATCCAGGCTGCACCTGCTTGTTTGTGGGAGGTGTGACCACCTTCTGTCACATAGTCGAGTACCTGTCCCAGGTCCGCAGAGGTGGCCAGCTCGCTGATCGCCGCACCCAGCCACTCACTCATGTGGGCGTCGTTGGGTTTGATGATCGAGAGATCGATCTGGCTGCTTTCGCCAGTAACTGGTGTGGGCACCGACGGGGCGGATAACCGCTGTCGCAACTGCCTGACAAATGTGCCACGGCCTACCTCTCCAACCACCAGGCCGCGCTTGGCGGCTTCGTCGTAGGCTCTTCCAACGGTGCCGGGGGTTACATTCAGTGCCTCGGCAAGGTCTTTGAGGGTGGGCAAGCGATCGCCTGCTGCAAGCCGACCACTTTCGATGTCCTGTTCAAGGGCATTAGCGATCATTAGGTAAACCGGCTGGGTTTGATCGCCGTATTGAGGGACCCACATGGAAATGGCACCAGATTCTGCAAGTGCGCGCAGCCTAGCATGAAAGCCAAGATACGGGTAATGATGGTAATCCTCGCTATTGAATCGATTTAATTTATGATTGAATCGATTCAATTGTTTTAATTACAATCACCGCGCTGATTGGGGCAAGCGCAATCGCGTTGTGCTTGGCATGACACTCCACTGGATGGACTTTGCTATGGAAATTCTGGGCGCATTCTGGGCGGAACACTGGTTGCTGGCGATCCTCATGCTCGGGGCGATTGCCTTCGTTGCCGGCTTCGTCGATAGCATTGCCGGTGGCGGCGGGCTGTTCCTGGTACCGGGCTTTCTGCTGGTTGGCATGCCACCCCAGGTTGCCCTCGGCCAGGAAAAACTCGTCAGTACCCTCGGCACGCTGGCGGCCATCCGCAACTTCCTGGCCAACAGCAAGATGGTCTGGAAGGTGGCGCTGGTCGGCGTGCCATTCTCGCTGCTCGGTGCCTACCTGGGGGCGCACCTGATCGTGTCGATCTCCCAGGAAACAGTGGGCAAGATCATCCTGGCGCTGATCCCCTTCGGCATCCTCATCTTCCTCACCCCCAAGGACCGCCCGGTCGAGGAGCGCGAACTGTCATCGCGCATGCTGTTCACCGTGGTCCCGCTGACCTGCCTGGCCATCGGTTTCTATGACGGCTTCTTCGGCCCCGGTACCGGCAGCATGTTCATCATCGCTTTCCATTACCTGCTGCGCATGGACCTGGTCTCCAGCTCGGCCAACTCAAAAACCTTCAACTTCGCGTCCAACATCGGCGCCCTGGTGGCCTTCGTCATTGCCGGCAAGGTCGTCTACCTGCTGGCGTTGCCACTGGTGGCCTGCAACATCCTCGGTAACCACCTGGGCAGCGCACTGGCCTTGCGCAAGGGCAACGAAGTGGTGCGCAAGGCGCTGGTGTTCTCGATGCTCTGCCTGTTCACCAGCCTGGGCGTGAAGTACCTGGCCTGACCCTTCCATAGGAGACAACTGATGAAAACCGCATTCGTAACCGGCGCCTCCTCGGGCTTTGGCCGCGCCATTTGCCGTGCCTTGATCGGCAAAGGCTACCGCGTGATCGGTGGCGCCCGGCGCATGGACAAGCTGCAAGCGCTGGAGGCCGAGCTGGGCGTCAATTTCATTCCGCTGGCGCTGGACGTCACCGACCCGGTGTCGCTCGAGGCGGCGGTCGAGCAGATTCGTGATGCTTCGCTGCAGATCGACCTGCTGGTCAACAATGCCGGGCTGGCGCTGGGCGTGGACCGTGCCCAGGCCAGCAGTGCGGAAAACTGGCAGCGGATGATCGACACCAACATCACCGGCCTGGCCATGGTCACCCACAAGATCCTGCCGCAGATGGTGGAAGCCGACAGCGGCATGATCATCAACATCGGCTCGATCGCCGGCACCTACCCCTACCCGGGCGGTAATGTGTATGGCGCCAGCAAGGCCTTTGTCCGCCAGTTCAGCCTCAACCTGCGCGCCGACCTGGCGGGCACCCGCGTGCGAGTGAGCAACATCGAGCCAGGGCTGTGCTCGGGGACCGATTTCTCGGTGGTGCGCCTGAACGGTGACCTGGATGCCGTGCAGGCGCTGTATCGGGATGTGGAGGCCATCCTGCCCGAGGACATCGCGGCCACGGTGGCCTGGATTGCCGAGCAGCCGGCGCATGTGAACATCAATACCATCGAGATCATGCCGGTGGCCCAGAGCAGTGCGGCGCTGAACGTGGTGCGCAACCTGCCGCTTTGCTGATCGGCTGGTGGTGGATGGCACCGGCGTTACCGGTGTTCGCGGGCACGCCCGCTCCCACAGGAATAGCGCCCTGCTTCGGGCATGTGCAGTACCTGTGGGTTTACCCGCGAATCTGGCAACACAGCGCCTTCAGCTGACCCATGTCATCGCACCTTCTCGATTCTTGGCTAGTCTTAACTGTTGGCGGCCATCAATTGGCCGCCACCGTGACTACCAAGAGGCGCCGGCCATGTTCCGTGCGTCCACCACCTGATCAGGAGTGCACGATGGACCTGAACCGTCGGCAGTTCTTCAAGGTCGCCGCCGTCGGCCTTGGAGGCTCGAGCCTTGCGGCGTTGGGCATGGCCCCGACACCAGCATTCGCCGAGCAGGTGCGTCACTTCAAGCTGGCGCATACCAAAGAAACCCGTAACACCTGCCCCTACTGCTCGGTCGGCTGCGGCCTGATCATGTACAGCCAGGGCGATGCGGGCAAGAACGTCAAACAGAACATCATCCATATCGAAGGTGACGCCGACCACCCGGTCAACCGCGGCACCCTCTGCCCGAAAGGCGCTGGCCTGCTGGACTTCATCCACAGCCCGAGCCGCCTGCAGTACCCCGAGGTACGCAAGCCTGGCAGCAAGGAGTGGGTGCGGGTCAGCTGGGACGAGGCGCTCGATCGCGTCGCCGACCTGATGAAGCAGGACCGCGACGCCAACTTCATCGAAAAGAACGCCCAGGGGCAAACGGTCAACCGCTGGCTCACCACCGGTTTTCTCGCTGCTTCCGCCGCCTCCAGCGAGGCTGGCTACCTGACCCACAAGGTCGTCCGCGCAACAGGCATGCTGGGGTTCGATAACCAAGCTCGTGTCTGACATGGCCCGACGGTGGCAAGTCTTGCCCCGACGTACGGCCGTGGCGCCATGACCAACCACTGGTCCGATATCGCCAACGCGAATCTGGTCCTGGTGATGGGTGGCAACGCAGCAGAAGCGCATCCGTGCGGCTTCAAGTGGGTGACCGAGGCCAAGGCGCACAACAAGGCGCGGCTGATCGTGGTCGACCCGCGGTTTACCCGTACCGCTTCGGTGGCGGATTACTACGCACCGATCCGTACCGGTACCGACATCGCCTTCATGGGCGGGCTGATCAATTACCTGCTGAGCAACGACAAGATCCAGCACGAGTACGTGCGCAACTACACCGACGTGTCGTTCATCGTCAAAGAGAACTATGGCTTCGAGGATGGCCTGTTCAGCGGTTACGACGAGGCCAAGCGCGTGTATGCCGACAAGTCCGGCTGGGGTTACGAGCTGGGTGAGGACGGTTTTGCCAAGGTCGACCCGACCCTGCAGCACCCGCGCTGCGTGTTCCAGCTGATGAAGCAGCACTACAGCCGCTATACCCCGGAACTGGCGAGCATGACCTGTGGCATGCCGCAGGACGCCATGTTGAAGATCTGGGAAGAGATCGCTACCTGCTCGGTACCGGGCAAGACCATGACGATCCTCTATGCGCTTGGCTGGACGCAGCACTCGATCGGCGCACAGATCATCCGCAGTGCGGCCATGGTGCAATTGCTGCTGGGTAACGTCGGCATGCCGGGTGGCGGGGTCAACGCCTTGCGCGGGCACTCCAACATCCAGGGCCTGACCGACCTCGGCCTGCTTTCCAACTCGTTGCCGGGCTACCTGACCCTGGCCGGTGATGCCGAGCAGGACTATGCCGCCTATATCGACAAGCGTGCCTCCAAGCCGCTGCGCCCAGGGCAACTGTCGTACTGGCAGAACTACGGCAAGTTCCACGTCAGCCTGATGAAAGCTTGGTACGGCGCCAATGCCACCGCAGAGAACAACTGGGGCTACGACTGGCTGCCCAAGCTCGATGTGCCGGCCTACGACGTGCTGCGCATGTTCGAGATGATGGGCCAGGGCAAGGTCAACGGCTACATGTGCCAGGGCTTCAACCCGATTGCCGCGCTGCCGGACAAGAACCGCGTCACCGCGGCCCTGGGCAAGCTCAAGTGGCTGGTGATCATGGACCCGCTGGCCACCGAGACCTCGGAGTTCTGGCGCAACGCCGGGCCGTTCAATGATGTGGACACGGCCAGCATCCAGACCGAAGTGATCCGCCTGCCCACCACCTGCTTCGCCGAGGAAGACGGCTCGCTGGTCAACAGCAGCCGCTGGCTGCAGTGGCACTGGAAGGGCGCCGACGGCCCGGGCGAGACCCGCACCGACGTTCACATCATGAGCGAGCTGTTCCTGCGCCTGCGCCAACGCTACCAGGCCGAGGGCGGCGCCTACCCTGATGCGCTGATGAACATCAACTGGCCATACAAGGTCCCTGAAGAGCCATCCCCGGAGGAACTGGCCAAGGAAATGAACGGCTGGGCGGTGGCCGACGTCACCGACCCGACTGGCGCAGTGCTCAAGGCCGGCCAGCAACTCGCGGGCTTTGGCCAGCTCAAGGACGACGGCAGCACCGCGTCCGGCTGCTGGATCTTTGCCGGCAGCTGGACCGAGCAGGGTAACCAGATGGCTCGCCGTGACAACAGCGACCCGTACGGCATGCACCAGGTGCAGAACTGGGCCTGGGCCTGGCCGGCCAACCGCCGCATCCTCTACAACCGTGCCTCCAGCGACCCGCAAGGCAAGCCGTGGGACCCGGAGAAAAAGCGCCTGGTGTGGTGGAACGGCAAGGCCTGGACCGGCACCGACGTGCCCGACTTCAAGGTCGACTCGCCGCCCGAGGCGGGGATGAACCCGTTCATCATGAACCCCGAAGGCGTGGCGCGGTTCTTCGCCATCGACAAGATGGCCGAAGGCCCGTTCCCCGAGCACTACGAGCCGTTCGAGACGCCGATTGGCATCAACCCGCTGCACCCGCAGAACAAGAAGGCCACCAGCAACCCGGCCGGGCGGGTCTTCGACTCGGTGTGGGACAGCCTCGGCAAGCACGACGAGTTCCCGTACGCGGCGACCACGTACCGGCTGACCGAGCACTTCCACTTCTGGAGCAAGCATTGCC
Organism: Pseudomonas sp. LSJ-87; assembly: GCF_032971465.1. Lineage (NCBI taxonomy): Bacteria > Pseudomonadati > Pseudomonadota > Gammaproteobacteria > Pseudomonadales > Pseudomonadaceae > Pseudomonas > Pseudomonas sp. LSJ-87. The sequence goes on from NZ_JAWJYQ010000041.1 coordinate 28,309, forward strand.
GGCTTAACGCCATTGCCCAGCCCGAGCAGTTCGTCGAAATCGGCGAGGTGCTGGCCAGCGAGAAAGGTATCAAGGCCGGTGACCGGGTGCGGGTGTCGAGCAAGCGCGGGCACATCGAGGCGGTGGCAGTGGTGACCAAGCGGATTCGCCCGCTCAAGGTCAACAACCAGACCGTGCACCAGATCGGTATCCCGCTGCACTGGGGCTTCACCGGGGCTACGCGGCATGGCTACCTGACCAACACCCTGGTGCCTTTCCTGGGTGACGGCAATACCCAGACGCCAGAGTCCAAGTCGTTCCTCGTCAAAGTGGAGAAACTCTGATGGCCAGCCAAGACATCATCGCCCGCTCGGCCACCACCACCGTACCGCCTTCGGTACGCCAGCAGCAGGAAGTCGCCAAGCTGATCGACACCACCAAGTGCATCGGCTGCAAGGCCTGCCAGGTGGCGTGTTCGGAGTGGAACGAACTGCGTGACGAGGTCGGCCACAACCACGGCACCTACGACAACCCCCAGGACCTCACCGCCGAGACCTGGACCCTGATGCGCTTCACCGAGCACGAGCGCGACGACGGCAACCTGGAGTGGCTGATTCGCAAGGACGGCTGCATGCACTGCGCCGAGCCAGGTTGCCTGAAGGCCTGCCCGAGCCCGGGGGCGATCATCAAGCACGCCAACGGCATCGTCGACTTCAACCAGGACCACTGCATTGGTTGTGGCTACTGCATCACCGGTTGCCCGTTCAACATCCCGCGCATCTCGCAGAAGGACCACAAGGCGTACAAGTGCACCCTGTGTTCCGACCGCGTGACCGTGGGCCTGGAGCCGGCCTGCGTGAAAACCTGCCCGACCGGGGCCATCGTGTTCGGCACCAAGGATGAGATGAAGGTGCATGCCGCCGAGCGCATCGTCGACCTCAAGTCGCGGGGTTACGACAAGGCCGGGCTGTACGACCCGGACGGCGTCGGTGGCACCCATGTGATGTACGTGCTGCACCATGCCGACACGCCGAAGCTGTACGCCGGCCTGCCGGACCAGCCGGTGATCAGCCCGCTGGTGGGGCTGTGGAAGGGCTTCACCAAGCCGCTGGCGCTGCTGGCCATGGGCGCGGCGGTGCTGGCCGGGTTCTTCCACTATGTGCGGGTCGGGCCACAGCGGGTGGAGGAGGACGAACACCCGGCACCTGCGGATGAAAGCGTGCACCAGGTGGACCCGTCGGTCCATGTCTATGATCCGACCAAGCCCGGTGGGCAAGGGGAGCAGCGACCATGAACGACAACAAACCCATCCTGCGCTACAACGCCAACGAGCGCAGCAACCACTGGGTCGTCGCGATCCTGTTCGTCCTGGCTGGTCTGTCGGGGCTGGCGCTGTTCCATCCGGCGCTGTTCTGGCTCAGCAACCTGTTCGGCGGTGGGCCGTGGACACGCATCCTGCACCCCTTCATCGGGGTGGCGATGTTCGTGTTCTTCCTCGGCCTGGTGCTGCGTTTCTGGCGGGCCAACTTCATCACTGCCAACGATCGCCTGTGGCTGCGCCGCGTGGACCGGGTGATGCTCAACAAGGAGGAGGGTGTGCCACCGATCGGCAAGTACAACGCCGGGCAGAAGCTGTTGTTCTGGACCCTGCTGGTGTGCATGCTGGTTCTGCTGGTCAGCGGCGTGGTGATCTGGCGCGCATACTTCAGCCATTTGTTCGGCATCGAGGTCATTCGGCTGTCCGCTCTGCTCCACGCCCTGGCGGCGTTCGTGCTGATCCTCAGCATCATCGTGCACATCTACGCCGGCATCTGGATCAAGGGCTCGATCGGCGCCATGCTGCATGGCTGGGTCAGCCGCGCCTGGGCGCGCAAGCACCATGAGTTGTGGTACCGCGAAGTGACCGGTGACAAGACGCCGGGCAATCACGGACGAAAAGAAGGATGAGCGCTTGAGCACGATACTCGAACCCGGGCAGATCGAAGCGTCGGCAGTGATGCCGCCGTTTCTGCACCTGCCCCCTGCCAACCTGTTCGAACTGCGCGCTGCGCGCCTGGAGCAGCTGGCCGAGGGCAATGCCCTTGGCGAATACCTGAAGCTGGTGGCTCGTTTGTGCCGTATCCAGCAGCAGCTTGTGGATAACCCGCCCGCTGGCATGCCGGTGGCCGAGGAGCGTCAGCGCCTGTGCATAAGTCATGGTTTGCCGCCACTGGCGGCGGACAGCCTGGTGCGTGAAGGGCCGTGGCTGGTCTGGTTGCAGACTTTGCTTGAGCACCTCGACGCGGACACCAGCGGTCCGTTGGGGGAGGCGCTGCAAGCCCTGCGCAGCAGTGACGACCATCAACGCAAGGGTTGGGGCATCGCCTTGCTCGCCGGCCAGTACGATGCCGTGCCCGCGGCGCTGGTGCCGTTCATCGGGGCGGCTTTGCAGGCGGCCTGGTCCAGCTGGTTGCTGGCGCTGCCCGCGCCAGAGCTCAAGCCCGCCGGCAGCCTGGCCCAGTGCCCGGCCTGCGGTTCGCCGGCGATGGCCGGGGTGGTGCGCAACCGCGGCAAGCACAATGGCCTGCGCTACCTGGCTTGTTCGCTGTGTGCCTGCGAATGGCATGTGGTGCGGGTCAAATGCGTGTACTGCGAGTCGAGCAAGGACCTGCGCTATACCAGCCTTGACGATGACCGCCATGCGCCGGGCAAGGCGCCGCTACGGGCGGAGTGCTGCCCGGAGTGCGAGAGCTACCTGAAGCAGAACTACCTGGAAAACGATGCGGCGGCCGAGCCGCTGGCCGATGACCTGGCCAGCCTGGCACTGGACATTCGCCTGGACGAGGAGGGCTTCCATCGGTTGGCACCGAACCTGATGCTCGCACCCGGGTAATGGAGAGTGTCTACACTGTAAGACCGAGTCGCCTTCTTCGCGGGTAAACCCGCTCCCACAGGGCCCGCGCAGCTTTTGAGGCTTGCACGGCCCTTGTAGGAGCGGTTTACCCGCGAAGAGGCCAGTACAGACAACGGATCAGTCCAAGGTAGTACCGCATGTCCTCCAGCCTAGCCAGCGACACCCCACGCCTGCCCTCCATCGACACCCTTTTGCGCCACTCGGCCTGCCTCCCGCTGATCGACCGCCACGGCCGCGACGCGGTCCTGGCCACCCTGCGGCAACTGCTCGACGATTTGCGCGACCCCGCCCGCACCGGCCAACTCAGTGCCGCCGAACTGGCCGCTGAAGTCCTGCTGGGCCGCACTGGCGAACGTTTGGCCACCCAGCAACGCAGCCAGGTCCGCCGTGTTTTCAACCTCACCGGCACCGTGTTGCACACCAACCTCGGCCGCGCCTTGTTGCCAGAGGAGGCCATCGAGGCCATGCAGACCGCCGCCCGCTACCCGCTCAACCTGGAATTCGACCTGGCCACCGGCAAGCGCGGCGACCGTGACGACCTGATCGAAGGCCTGATCCGCGAGCTGACCGGCGCCGAAGCCGTCACGGTGGTCAACAACAACGCCGCCGCCGTGCTGCTGGCGCTCAACAGCCTGGGCGCGCGCAAGGAGGGGATCATCTCCCGCGGTGAACTGATCGAGATCGGCGGTGCCTTCCGCATCCCCGACATCATGGCTCGCGCCGGCGTGAAGCTGCACGAAGTCGGCACCACCAACCGCACCCACGCCCGTGACTACGAGGCCGCCATCAGCCCACGTACCGGCCTGCTGATGCGGGTGCATTGCAGCAACTACAGCATTCAGGGCTTCACTACCCAGGTGCCCACCGCCGAGCTGGCGCGCATCGCCCACCAACATGACTTGCCGTTGCTTGAAGACCTTGGCAGCGGCAGCCTGCTTGACCTTACCCGCTGGGGCCTGCCCGCCGAGCCGACCGTGCGCCAGGCCCTGGCTGACGGCGCCGATATCGTCACCTTCAGCGGCGACAAACTGCTGGGCGGGCCGCAAGCCGGAATCATCGTCGGGCGCAAGGAGCTGATCGCCAGGATCAAGAAGAACCCGCTCAAGCGCGCGCTGCGGGTCGACAAGATCACCCTGGCCGCACTCGAAGCGGTGCTGGCGCTGTACCGCAACCCCGACCGCCTGGCCGAGCGCCTGCCCAGTCTGCGCCTGCTGACCCGCAGCCAGGCCGAAATCCAGACCCAGGCCGAGCGCCTGGCGCCAGAGCTCAAGGCCCGCCTCGGCGAACAATGGGCGGTCAGCGTGGAACCGGCGTTGGGCATGATTGGCAGTGGCAGCCAACCGGTGGCCCGCCTGCCGAGCGCGGCGTTGTGCCTGCGCCCGCAGGTGTCGAAGAAGCTGCGCGGGCGCAGCCTGCATGTGCTGGAGCGGGCCTTGCGTGACTTGCCGGTGCCGGTGCTCGGCCGTATCGCCGATGACGCATTGTGGCTGGACCTGCGCCAGCTGGATGACGAAGCCCAGTGGCTGGCGCAGTTGCCCGTCCTGCAATTGGGGCCGGTACAGTGATCGTTGGTACCGCCGGCCACATCGACCACGGCAAGACCGCATTGCTCCAGGCCCTGACCGGCCAGGCCGGTGACCATCGCCAGGAGGAGCGCGCCCGTGGCATGACCATCGACCTTGGCTACCGCTATGCGGCGTTGACCGAGGGGGCAGCGCTGACCGGCTTCATCGATGTACCGGGCCATGAGCGCTTTATCCACAACATGCTGGCCGGCGCCCACGGCATCGACCTGGTGCTGTTGGTGGTGGCGGCCGACGACGGGGTGATGCCACAAACCCGAGAGCACCTGGCGATCATCGAGCTGCTGGGCATCCCTCAGGCCCTGGTGGCGATCAGCAAATGTGACCGGGTTGAGCCGGCCCGCCTGGTCGAAGTGCAGGCACAGGTCAGCGAGCTTCTGGCGCCGGGCCCGTATGCTGGTGCACGGCAGTTTCCGTTGTCGAGTGTGACCGGCGAAGGTATCGATGCCCTGCGCCAGGCGTTGCTGGCCGCGCAACAGCGCGTGCGCCAGCGCAGCGTGCGTGGCGGTTTCCGTCTGGCCGTCGACCGCGCCTTCGCCGTTACCGGTGCGGGTGTTGTGGTCACGGGCACGGCGCTGGCTGGGCGGGTCAGTGCTGGCGACACCTTGTTGCTGGGCAAGGCCGGCAAACCGGTGCGGGTGCGTGGCCTGCATGCGCAGAACCAGGCCGCGCTGGTGGCCGAGGCGGGCCAGCGGGTGGCACTGAACATCGCTGCCGAACGGCTGGCGGTGGAGCAGGTGCGCCGGGGTGACTGGCTGGTGCCCGAGTGGCTGCATGCGCCCAGCGTGCGTGTGGATATCGAGCTGAACCTGTTGCCGGGCGAGACCCGTACCTTCGAACATTTCAGCGCTGTGCACGTGCACCTCGGTACCCAGGACGTAACCGCCCGGGTGGCCTTGCTCGAAGGTGAAACCCTGGCGGCGGGCCAGCGCATGTTCGCCCAGTTGCTGCTCAACGCGCCGCTGCAGGCGGTACACGGCGACCGTCTGGTACTGCGCGACCAGCGTGCCCAGCGCACCCTGGGGGGCGGCAAGGTGCTCGACCCGTTCGCGCCAAGCCGTCAGCGTCGCAGCGATGAGCGCCTGCGCCAATTGCAGGTGCTGCGTGATGCCGAGGACCTGGAGCAGGCCTTGCCGGCACTGCTCGCCAGCGCACCAGGGGGTATCGACCCACAGCGTCTGGAGCGGCAGTTCAATCGCCTGCGCGAAACCTGGCAGTTGCCGGAAGACGTGCTGGTGGTGGCCACGCGGCAGGGCCAACTGCTGTTTGCCAGTGCCCGGTGGCGGGCGCTCAAGCGCCAGGTGCTGGAGCAGCTGGCGCGGTTCCATGAACAGGAGCCCGACCAGCTCGGCCCGGACCGCGACCGCCTGCGCCGCTTTGCTGCCTTGCCGCTGGAGCGGCCCGCTTTTGTCAGCCTGCTGGATGAGTTGCTCGAGGACGGCGCCATTGCCAGCAGCGGGCCTTGGTTGCATCTGCCCGATCACAAGGTGCAGCTGAGCGAAGCCGACAGTGCGCTATGGGCAAATCTGCAACCGAAGCTGCTGGCGGGGCAATATGATCCGCCTTGGGTCAGGACGCTGGCGAGCGAGGAAAATTGTGCCGAAGCCGATGTGCGCCTGTTGCTGCGCAAGCTGGCCCGGCTGGGCCTGGTGCACCAGGTGGTACGCGACCTGTTCTACCCCGAGGCGACGCTACAGCGCATGGCAGAGCTGCTGCTGGGGCAGGCCAGTGAAACGCCGATAGTGCAGGTTGCCGCGTTTCGCGATATGTTGGGCATCGGTCGCAAGCGCAGTGTGCAGATTCTGGAGTACTTCGACCGCATCGGCCTGACCCGGAGGGTGGCCGATCAGCGTCACATTCGCGCCGACAGCGCCCTGGCCCAGCAGCAGGCCAGGCACTGAGTTCAAGGAAGGCAATCGCGCCCGGTGGCGCGGCCGGGCTTCAAACCCGGTTGGGGACGGCAGCCGTTCCCGGGCAGGTTCGACTCCCGCTGCCTTCCGCCATTTTCTTTTGCCTGTCAGGGCCCTATCGCCGGCAAGCCAGCTCCCACAGGTACTCCACAGGCCTCAGGCCTTGTGTTATCCCTGTGGGAGCTGGCTTGCCGGCGATAGGGCCAGACCAGGCAATACTCAGGCCCGTTCCCCACACAGGTCCAGGGCAAACCACCGCTCCGCCGTGTCGACATCCAGCCCGGCCCCCAGCAACGCAACCATCTTGGCCAGCGCCGCCTCCCGGGTCATGCCACCGCCACTGACCAGCCCGGCCCCGCGCAAGCGGTTACCCGCCGCATAGGTATCGAACACCACCGACCCCTCTGGGCACTGGCTGATAGCCGCCAGCATCACGCCCCGCTGGCGTGCCGCGCTCAGCACATCCAGCAACGCCTGGTCATCCGACGGCCCTGTGCCGCTGCCGTAGCACTCCAGCAGCAACCCCTGCACGCCGCTGCCCAGCAGTGCCTGCAAATGCCCGGTCTGCAGGCCCGGGAACACCGGCACTACCGCCAGGTTGACCGGCTGGCGCGGGTGCTTGTAGCCAAGTTCGGCTGGGATCGCCGTGGCGCGCTCACCGTCACGATGACGCGGCAGCGCGGCAAAGGCATCGAACGCCTCGCTGCGCAGCTTCGACGCCCGGCAGCCATGCAGCAGCTGCCCATGGAAGTACAGCTGCACACCATCTTCCAGCCCCTGTTCGAACTGGCGCAGTGCGCCGCACAGGTTGTCCCAAGCGTCGCTGTCCGCGGTACCCGCCGGCAGCATCGAGCCGGTCAGCAGCACCGGCACCGGCAGGCCCAGCAGCAGGAACGACAATGCCGCGGCGCTGTAGGCCAGGCTGTCGGTGCCATGCAGCACCAGCACGCCATCATGGCCAGCCACCTCTACCGCTGCGACGATGGCATCGCGCATCGCCAGCCAGTTGTGCTGTTGCATGTTGGCGCTGTCGAGCAGCGGGTTCAGTTCCTGCAGGGTCCATTGCACTTGGGGCGCATCGGCCAACTGGGCGAAGTGTTCACGCATCCGCGCTTCGAAACCACCGGCCGGCGCCAGGCCTTCCGGTGTTTCGAGCATGCCGATGGTGCCACCGGTATAGAGAACGAGAAGATTCTTTACTGCACGCATGGAAAGCATCCGTAGCGATGAGCGGAGAAAGAAAAGCCGCCCGCGGACGGGGCGGCTGGGCAGGAGAGGATATCAGCGCTGCGTCTGAGCTTGGCCGACTGCTTTGTCAGTGGCTGTTTCCGCCTGCGGATTGGCAGGCCAGGCATTGCGGTCCAGGTCCAGGTCGGTGAACTTGGCCGAGTCGAACACTGGCTGGTCGACGCCCGCCTTGCGCTGGTCGTCGTAGTCGCGCATCACCCGCAGGCCGACCTTGAACAGCAGGGCCAGGGCCACCAGGTTGACGAAGGCCAGGCAGGTCATGGTGATGTCGGCGAAGGCGAACACGGTCGACAGGTCCTGCATCGAACCCCAGACCACCAGCGCCAGCACCAGGCCACGGAACACCATCAGTACCACGCGGTTGCGGCTGAGGAACTGCAGGCTGTTTTCGCCCAGGTAGTAGTTGTAGAGGATGCAGGTGAAGACGAACAGCGACAGCGCCACGCTGACAAACACGCGGCCCCAGTCACCGACCACGGCGGCCAACGAGTTCTGGGTCAGGACGATGCCGTCACCTTCGAAGCCCGGGGTGTAGAAGCCCGACAACAGGATCAGCAACGCGGTGCAGGTGCAGATCACGAAGGTGTCGAGGAACACGCTGAAGGCCTGGACAACGCCCTGGGCACCAGGGTGTTTCACGGCGGCCACGGCGGCGACGTTCGGCGCACTGCCCAGGCCCGCTTCGTTGGCGAACACACCACGCTTCACGCCCATGACGATGGCGCTGCCGAGCAGGCCGCCGAATGCCGGGTCGAGGCCGAAGGCGCTCTTGAAGATGGTTTCCAGCATGGCTGGCACGTGCTCGATCTGGGTACCGATCACGTACAGGGTCACGCCGATGTAGGCCAGGGTCTTGACCGGTACCAGCAGGTCGGACACCGCGGCGATGCGCTTGATGCCGCCGATGAAGGTGATGGCCAGCAGCACGGCGAGGACGATGCCGGTGTGCTTGGGGTCGAAGGCAAAGGCGTTCTGCAGCGAGTGGGTCACGGTGTACGACTGCAGGCCGATGAAGGCGAAGCCGTAGGTGACCAGCAGCAGGATCGAGAACACGATGGCCATGCTTTTCAGCTTGAGGCCGTGCTGGATGTAGTAGGCCGGGCCACCACGGTACAGGCCGTCGCCATCGGCGCGCTTGTAGACCTGGGCCAGGGTGCATTCGAAGAAGCTGCTGGACATGCCCACCAGTGCGGTGACCCACATCCAGAACACAGCGCCTGGTCCACCCAGGGTCACGGCAATGCCGACACCGGCGATGTTACCGGCGCCCACGCGGCCGGCCAGGCTCAGCATCAGGGCCTGGAAGGAGCTCAGCTGGCCTGCCTGGCCACGCAGCGATTCTTTGAACACACCGAACATGTGGCCAAAATGGCGGAACTGGACGAACCGGGAACGGATGGTGAAGTAGCTACCCAGCCCTACGATCAGCACAATGAGAAGTTTCCCCGAGAGGAAATCGTTGAGTACTTCGAGCATTGGAAAATGACCTCGATTCTTATTGTTCGTGTGGAAAGATCAGCGGACGGCAGGCGCACCGCTATTCGTGGGGCGCATGGTTGGCTATGACAAGAGCGGTTACAATTTCGCGGGTTGCTCTGATTTGGTGCAACTTGATGCTACAATTGCGCCATTCGCGTCACCTGAGTCCCGAGTCATGAGCGATCATTTCGCTACCAACCTCAAACTGGCCTGCAGCCACTACCGCTCTATCTCTGAAGTTTGCCGCCAGCTGTCGATCAATCGCGCGCAGTTCAACAAGTACCTGAGCGGGCAGAGCCGCCCGACGGCCTACAACCTCAAGCGCATCGGCGATTTCTTCGGGGTCGAAGATTACGAATTGCATTTGCCACCCGAGCAGTTCAGCCGCCTGATCGGTGCTCGCGTGTCGACCCCGGCCGAGCAGCCTGGCGACCCGATCAGTGATCTGTTCCGTCCGTTGCACGCCCATGCGGGGAACCTGTCGCGCTATTGCGGTTACTACCTGGAATATTCCAACTGCATGTCGGTTCCGGGCACGGTCCTGGTGTCATTGGTTCACCTGTGGGAGGAGCGCGGGCAGTTCCTTTTCGAACGCCAGGAACGCCAGGAGCGTTCCAGCGCCACCAACCCCCATGCCGAGGTGCGTTGCCGCTATCTGGGAGCGGCGTTCCAGTTGCAGGACCGGATGTTCCTGGTCGATTACGAGTCGCTGACGTTCAACGAAATGAGCCAGACTATCCTCATCCCCAGTTTCAAAAGCCGCATTACCCGCCTCAACGGCCTGAAGGCCGGCGTATCCAGCGGAGACCGGCGCAACCCGGCCTGCACCCGGGTTGTGTGGGACTACCTGGGAGAGGAGATCAATCGCATAAATGTCTACCGGCAGGTAAAACTGTACCAGCCGGATGATCCCCGCATAGATGACGATGTGCGTGAGCGCCTGAGCGTGGGGCCGTTGCGGAACAGCCTGTTCGAGATCGAGTGATGTTTTCTTCAGAGAACAAGTTGATGTAACCATTCGCCAATCGGGTTGCCTGGGTCGAGCAGCAACTTGATTGCCATGATGCAGCAAACACAGACCAGCAATGGCTTGATCAGCCGTGGGCCAAAGTGCACTGCGCAGCGTGCGCCCAATTGAGCCCCCACAAAAGCCGCGAACGCCATCGCCAGCGCCAGTGGCCAGATGATCGCCCCGCTCAGTGAAAAGACTGACAATGCGCCCAGGTTACAGGCTGCGTTCAAAAGCTTGCTGGTGCACACGGCTTGTATCAAGTGCTGGCCCAAGAGGATCACGCAGGCCAGCATGAAGAACGAGCCGACACCAGGGCCGAAGATACCGTCATAAAAGCCAATGATCGGTGCAACCGCCACGCAGAACAGGCTGGTCGATACCTTTGCCTTGCGCGCTTGTTCATTCGGCTTTGGGCTGAAGGCAAAGTAGGCGGCTATCAGAATCAGCAGTGGTGGGACGCACGCCTGCAGAACGCTTTTGGGCACGTAAGTTATCGACAAGGCACCCAACGCCCCTCCGATAAACGACATGACAGCCATTGGACTGCCTCGTCGCCAGTCGATCATGCCTTTGCGGGCAAAGGCGCACGTAGCCGAAACCGTAGCCGAAGCCGCCTGGAACTTGTTGGTAGCAATTGCCGCCAAGGGCTCGATACCGGCAATGAACAACACCGGGAGCGTGATCAGGCCCCCACCACCGGCGATGGCATCGAAAAAGCCGGCCATCAGTGCCACCAGTGCGAGTGTCAGAACAAGCGTTACGTCGAATTCGATCATTGGGTGTTTTCCTGTGATCAGCCACGCACCAGCAGCGGGTCTTCAGCGAGCACCAACGGTACTGCGAAGGGGGAGTATCCGAATTGACGGATGAGCAGCCGCCGGTTGTCCTGGACCATGTCGCGGCCGTGCAAGGCTCGGCTGTTGTTGATCAACAATGCACTGTCAGGCTGCAGGACAAACGCCAGTGGTCGTGCGTTATCCAGTGCTTTCTGAAAGGCGTCGAAAGCGCGCGCCGCTGCGCTGCAGGCGCGTTCATTCAGGCTGAAGCGATAGCTGTTGTAACGAACAGAGAAACCACCATTGGGCTCGAATTGCAGCATTGAAACTGCTTTGCCTGCATTGCCCTGTCCGTGAGCGAAGCAGTCACTACGGGTGAAGTCGAAAGACGTTGAAGTCAGCGCAAGTGTGTCCAGGCTACCCAGGCGCTCGATGATTTCCCGGAGCGGGAAGACATTCGTAGGTTCATTGGCGGGGTTCCAGCGCGCAGTCAGAATCAGTGCAGAGGGGGCAGGGGAGTTGGCATTGGTGGAAATTGTCGAGCAGTTGTAGGGCGCTTCAGTGTGCGGCCCCAAGCGCAAGCCCGCATGCGAGCTGGTTTCAACTTCCAGGCAGGGATCTTCGTCGAGCCGCGGGACGCGGCCACCGCCCTTGAAGTTGCCGACCAGGCGAACCTGTTTGCCATCGTTGTCTATATCGAAGGCGAAACTGCGGTAGCGCACGAGCTCCAGCAGCAGTTGATTGCGGGAGGCAAGGTATTGGCAGCGAGGGTTTTGCGCCAGGGCGGAAATGTCGGGCAGGTACTCTGGTATTGGCTCGTTGGCACAAGGCATCTGCCTGTACATCAAGGCAGATAGCTGGCCTTCACTGAAGCGTTGTAACAGTGCACGCTGTTCCTCACTCAAGGCTTGCTCGAGTTGATCGGCGAATATACGAGCCTGAAGTGCTACTCCTTTGGCCTCCGGGCCACCCAAGTCAGCAATGGTCTGGCTTGCAAAGGTTATGGCCTTGCTTTGCTCCGGGCTGAAATCCAGGTATGCAACTTCCGAACGAGGCATTGAACGTTCCCTGTACTTGTTTTTGTGAAGCTCCCCGGTTGGCAAGTGGGGGAGTCAACTATTCAATGCGGTTGTGCTGCGGCATGGAAGTCAGCTCGTTCCTGGTATGTCGTAGGAGATTTCTGCCTGTGGTGTTATTGAACTGTGGAACTTTGGAATCACTACCGCCTGTGGCATCGAACGGGGCCGGTGTTGGACTTCCCTGGCAGGAAACCGCAAAATGGCCCCTTTCCTTCAATCAACCTCTCCGGATCTGCTGACTCTATGCGTATGCGCCTAATGCTGTTGGGTGGTGGCAATGCCCTCGGGCAAGCGCTGATTCGTCTTGGGGCCGAGGAGGACATCGCATTCCTGGCGCCGCGCCCGCCCGAGAACGGCTGGACGCCGGCCAGCCTCACCCAGCTGCTCGACGATCATCGTCCCGATGCCCTGGTCAACCTGGCCTATTACTTCGACTGGTTCCAGGCCGAGTCGGTCAGTGAGCAGCGCCTGGCCCAGCAGGAGCGGGCTGTGGAGCGGTTGGCGGAGCTGTGCCAGCACCACCAGATCACCTTGGTGCAGCCTTCCAGCTACCGCGTGTTCGATGGTTCGCGGGCCACGGCCTACAGCGAAAAGGACGAGCCGGTACCGCTGGGCCTGCGTGGCCAGGCCCTGTGGCGCATCGAGCAGAGCGTGCGCGCGGCTTGCCCGCAGCACGTGCTGTTGCGCTTTGGTTGGCTGCTCGACGAAAGCATCGACGGGGCGCTGGGCCGCTTCCTGACCCGCGCCGAGCAACCACAGGAACTGCTGCTGGCCGATGACCGGCGTGGCAACCCGACACCGGTCGACGACGCCGCCCGGGTGATCCTGTCGGTGCTCAAGCAACTCGATTGCAGTGCGCCGCTGTGGGGCACCTACCATTACGCCGGCAACGAGGCGACCACGCCGCTGGCGCTGGGCCAGGCGATCCTTACCGAAGCAGGCCAGTACCGCCAGCTGGCCGTGCAGGCGCCGACGCCGCAGGCCCATGCCGCACGGCCGGATGCCAGCGAAGAGCCGCAGCACGCGGTACTGGCCTGCAAGAAAATCCTTCATACCTTCGGCATCAAGCCGCGCGCCTGGCGCGCCGGCCTGCCGCCTCTACTGGACCGGTTCTACCGCCATGGCTGACGCCCCCATCCTGATCACCGGCGGTGCCGGCTTCATTGGCTCCCACCTGTGCGATGCATTGTTGGACAAAGGCTACGCCGTACGCATTCTCGACGATTTCTCCACTGGCCAGCGGGGCAACCTGCAGGTCGACCACCCACGCCTGGAACTGGTTGAAGGCGATGTTGCCGATGCCGGGCTGGTCACGCAGGTTGCGGCTGGTTGCAGTGCCGTGGTGCACCTGGCAGCGGTGGCCTCGGTGCAGGCCTCGGTCGAGGACCCGGTGCGGACCCACCAGAGCAATTTCATCGGCACCCTCAACGTGTGCGAAGCCATGCGCGTGCATGGGCTGCGCCGGGTGCTGTTTGCCTCCAGTGCGGCGGTGTATGGCAACAATGGTGAAGGCGAGTCGATTGCCGAAGACACCCCCAAGGCGCCGCTGACCCCGTATGCCGTGGACAAGCTGGCCAGTGAGCAGTACCTGGACTTCTACCGTCGCCAGCATGGCCTGGAGCCGGTGGTGTTCCGCTTCTTCAATATCTTCGGGCCGCGCCAGGACCCGTCCTCGCCGTATTCCGGGGTGATCAGCATTTTCTCCGAGCGCGCTGTGAAGGGTTTGCCGATTACGGTGTTCGGCGATGGCGAGCAGACCCGGGACTTCCTCTACGTGGGCGACCTGGTGCAGGTGATGGTGCAGGCGCTGGAGCAGCCGCAGGTCGAGGAGGGGGCGGTGAATATCGGCCTCAACCAGGCCACGTCGCTAAACCAGTTGCTGGCAGCGCTTGAGAAGGTGGTGGGTAGCTTGCCGGCGGTCAGCTATGTGGCGGCACGTTCGGGTGACATTCGCCATTCGCGGGCGGATAACCAGCGCTTGTTGGCGCGGTTCGAGTTTGCGCAGGCGACGCCGATGGTCGAGGGCTTGTCGCGGCTTCTGGGCAAGGGCTGAAATTCTTGGGGGCGCTTTGCGCCCCTATCGCCGGCAAGCCAGCTCCCACAAGAGCGAGTACGCGGTCCCTGTGGGAGCAACTGTCTTGTGCTGCCTGTACTGGCCCTATCGCTGGCAAGGCAGCTCCCCAAGTGATAGCCCATGGCTTGAGGTCAATGCGGTCGAGGTGGGAGCTGGCTTGCCGGCGATGGGCTGCGCAGCAGCCCCAGAATCACTCATGCCGCACCACTTTTCGCAGGCAGTCCCCGGCCGCCAGCACCCGCCCGTCCCGGGCCCGCACCTGCAGTGTTTCCAGCGCCTGCCCCGTATCACCATCCACCAACTCCGAACGCACCTCGCCCGCATCGAACAGAAACCGCTCCCCCCACTGCCTCAAGCCAACCACCACCGGGAATACCGATCGCCCTTTCTCGGTCAGCACATACTCCTTGTAGGCACTGCCATCCGACGCCGGCTGCAGCGTCAGGAGCCCGCTCTCCACCAGCCACTTCAGCCGTGAGGCGAGGATGTTCTTCGCCAGCCCCAGGTTCTTCTGGAATTCACTGAAGCGCCGCAGGCCATCGAAGGCGTCGCGCAGGATCATCAGCGCCCAACGGTCTCCCAGCACCTCCAGGGCCCGGGCGACGGGGCATTGCGTATTGTTTTCATCGAGCATGGACGGGGCCTTTCGTGATCATCTGGTTGCAGATTAAAACCACATTTGCTAAATAGCCAGCATGTGGTTTCAATTCGAAACCAGATTGACGAGGCCAGCCCGATGAACCCTGCACTTACACGCTGGATAACCCTGCTGCTGGCCATCACCAGCGCCATGGCTGTGGCGACTGTGTATTTCGCCCAGCCTCTGCTCGAGTCGATGGCCGCTGATCTGGGTGTGGCGCAGCAGCAGATCGGTTGGGTAGTAGGCGCGACCCAGGCGGGCTATGCACTGGGGTTGTTGCTGATCGTGCCGCTGGGTGACCTGATCGACCGCAAGCGCCTGTTGCTCGGGCAGTTGCTGTTCTCGGCCCTGGCGCTGGTTGGGGTAGGCATGGCGCCCAACTGGGCGCTATTGCTGCTGGCCCTGGCCATCACCGGGCTGATGGCGGTCATGGTGCAGGTGATGGTGGCGCATGCAGCGAGCCTTGCCGCCCCCGGCCAGCAAGGGCAGGCCGTGGGCACCGTCACCAGCGGCATAGTGCTGGGCATTCTGCTGGCGCGGCTGATCTCGGGCGGGCTTGCCGACCTGGCTGGCTGGCGCAGCGTGTACCTGATTGCCGCAGGGCTGTTGATGCTGCTGGCCCTGGTGCTGTGGCGCAGACTGCCCGCGGGGCAACCGGTGTTGCTGCGGTCTGGCTACCGGGCGCTGATCGTTGCCCAGTTCAGGCTGTACCGGCACGACCGGCTGCTGCGTCAGCGCGGGCTGTTCGGCGTGTTGATCTTCGCTGCGTTCAGCGTCCTCTGGAGTGCCATGGTCATGCCCCTGAGTGCCGAGCCACTGGCGCTGAGCCATACCGAGGTCGGTCTGTTCGGCCTGGCGGGTGTTGCCGGCACATTGGCGGCAGCGCGCGCCGGTCGCCAGGCCGACCAGGGGCTGGGGGAGCGCACCACCGGTCTGGCGCTGGTTCTGCTGGTGCTGTCATGGCTGCCCACGGCCTTCGTCGGGCATTCACTGATGGTCTTCGGGTTGGGTGTGCTGATGCTGGACTTTGCCGTGCAGGCGGTGCATGTCACCAACCAGAGCCTGCTGCTGGCCGGGCGTGGTGCAATGGCCAGCCGGTTGATCGGCGCCTACATGTGCTGCTATTCACTTGGCAGTGGAGTGGGGGCAGTGCTGGCGAGCTGGGTGTATGCCCATTGGGGTTGGGCAGCGGTGTGTGGGCTTGGGATGGGCATCAGCGCGGTGGCGCTGGGGTACTGGCTATTGCTGCAACGCGCGAGGGCGGCCGAAGCCGCCCTGCAGTGTTCAGGTCAGAACTTGTAGCCAAGGCCGACCATGTACACCCACGGGTCGACATCGACGTCGACCTTGGTCTTGCTGTAGCCCAGTGCGGACGGGCCATCGACGCTAGCCTTGGTGTCGATGTCGATGTACCAGACCGAGGCGTTGACCAGCAGGTTTTCGGTGAGCATGTAGTCCATGCCCAGCTGGCCGGCGAAGCCGACCGAGTCCTGCAGTTTCAGGTTGCTGAAGCCCTGCTGCTTGCGGCTGCCGCTGAGGTCTTCATCGAAGAACAGGGTGTAGTTGATGCCGACGCCGGCATACGGCTGGAACTTTGAAGTCGGTTCCATCGGGTAGTACTGCAGCGACAGGGTCGGTGGCAGCTGCTTGATGTCGGCCAGCTTGCCGTCCAGGCCACCGCCCAGGCCTTTGACCCCGACGGTGTGCTTGAACGGGGTGGCAGCCAGCAGCTCGAGGCCGACATGGTCGGTGAGCATGTAGGCGAAGGTCAGGCCCAGCTGGGTGTCGCTGTCCAAGGTCGCCTTGGTGCCCGATACCTTGCTGCCGTCGAATTTCAGGTCGCCGCTGCTTTCGTTGGGGGCAACGGTGATGGCACCGGCACGGACGATGACATCACCTGCCTGGTGGGCGTGGGCGACAGGGGCGGCGAGTGCCAGGGCCACGAGTGAGGCACCGAGCAAGGTCTTGTTCATGGAAGCTCCCAGAGGACGTGAGTAATCGAGTAGTCCAATGGTACGGATGCGTCTGAACGGAAGTTTGACCCAGCTCAAAGAAGCGTCGTCACGAATTCGAAACAGTTCTCATCTCAGCTCATAAGCGTATATTTTCTCGGCTTCCATCTGGTAGCCGGCATCGGCCAGTTCGCTGCTGGAGGCTCTAACCTGCAGCTTTCCCTCGATCCAATAGGGCTGGTAGAGGTCTTCTACGCGCACGCCCATTTCACTGAAGATGTGCACGATCTGGTTCGAGGGTGGTGGTGGCACGTGGATACACGCGCCGTAGTAGGGGACCAGCAGGAATTCGGTGGTGCGGCCTTCTTCGCTCACCTCCAGCGGCACGATGTAGCCGGGCAGTTTGATCTGCTGGCCGTCGAGGCTTTTTACCACCGGGGCGTCGGGTGCCTGCTGGCGCGCCGGTGGGGCGGACTCGGCGGACAGGGCGTTGCTGAGCTGCGACATGTCGTGCAGCGGCGCGAGTTGGGGCGGGATGACCGGGGCGCCTTCGGGGATGAGGGCGGGCCAGTCAAGTTCGCGGGGTTCCGAGGCCCAGGTGGGCGATGCCAGTGAAAGCAGCATGACCAGGAGTAGTTGTACTGCCTGTACTGGCCTCTTCGCGGGTGAACCCGCTCCCACAGGTCCTGCACAGGCTTTGAAGCTTGTGGTGGACCTTGTGGGAGCGGGTTCACCCGCGAAGAAGGCAGTGAGGTATTGGATCATTGCACGCCCTCAGAGGTGAATGGACAAGCCATCGGCCAACGACTGCCGATAGGCCCGCCACGCCGGCACGCTGCCCATCAACAGCGCAGCTCCCAGGATGATAGCCAGCAACCTCCATTCACGAGCGCTCGGCATGGCCAGCGGCAAATACAAACCATAGTTGGCTTGCACATACCCCTGCGCCAGGGCGATTCCCGCATACAGCAAGCCAAGCCCGGCAGCGATCCCGATCGCCGCCAGCGACAGTGCCTCCAGCACCAGCAGCCCTGCGATATGCCACGGCCTGGCGCCAACCGAGCGCAATATCGCCATCTCCCTGCGGCGTTCATTGAGGCTGGTGAGAATCGCCGTAAGCATGCCGATCAGGCCAGTCAGCACCACGAACAGCGACACCACGAACAACGCCTGCTCCGCGGTGCCCATCAGGCTCCACAGCTCCTGCAGGGCTACCCCGGGCAGGATCGCCAGCAACGGCTCGCTGCGGTATTCATTGATCTCCCGCTGCAGGCTGAATGTCGCGATCTTGCTGTTCAGGCCGAGCATGAACGCAGTGATGGCGGCAGGCTGCAGGTCCATGGTCCGTGCCTGCTCGGCGCTGATACGCCCGGCGCCACGGGCCGGCACACCGTTGTGCCAGTCGATGTGGATGGCTTCCATGCCGCCCAGGCTGATATGCAGCGTGCGGTCGACCGGCGTACCGGTGCGCTTGAGCACACCGACCACGGTGAACGGTTTGTCATCGTGCTTGACCAGGCTGATCGCGGCGACACCATGTGCCAGCACCAGCTTGTCGCCCAGTTTGTAGTGCAATGCCTCGGCTACTTCGGCACCCAGCACCACCTCGAACGGATCATCGGCAAACGCGCGGCCCTGGCTCAATTCCAGGTGCTGGCGGCGGCCGTACTGGTAATGGCTGAAGTAGTCGCCGGTAGTGCCCATCACCCGATAACCGCGGTGCGAGTCGCCCAGCGAGATGGGAATGGCCCATTTCACCCGCGGGTCCTTGGCGTAGTGCTCATAGCTGTCCCAACGGATGTTGTTGGTGGCGTTGCCGATGCGGAACACCGAGTACAGCAGCAGGTTCACCGAGCCGGAGCGGGCGCCGACGATCAGGTCGGTACCGCTGATGGTGCTGGCGAAGCTGGCCCGGGCTTCGGTACGGACCCGTTCAACGGCCAGCAGCAGGCACACCGACAGGGCGATGGCGAAGGCGGTGAGGAATGCGGTGAAGCGGCGGTTGGCCAGGCTGGCCAGGGCAAGGCGGAGCAGGTACATCAGGCCTCCCGGGGCTTGGCGGCACGGTTGAGTTCGGCCAGCGACAGGTGGCGGTCGAACAGCGGCGCCAGGCTCTGGTCGTGGCTGACGAACAGCAGGCTGGCACCGGCGGCGCGGCATTCATCGAACAGCAGGCGGATGAACGCTTCACGGGTGTCGGCATCCAGCGCCGAGGTCGGTTCGTCGGCGATCACCAGTTCGGGTTGGCCGATCAGTGCGCGGGCGGCAGCGACCCGTTGCTGCTGGCCGATCGACAGGCTGTCGGCGCGGCGGGCGAGCAGGGCGGGGTCGTCCAGGCCCAGGTGGGCCAGCAAGGTGCTGGCTGCCTGGTCGACACTGCCATGGCGCTGCTCGGCGCGGGCCTTGCGGCTGCGCGAGAAGCGGCAGGGCAGCTCGACGTTTTCGCGTACCGAGAGGAACGGCAGCAGGTTGAACTGCTGGAAGATATAACCGGTGTGGTCGACCCGGAAGCGGTCACGGGCGCCTTGGCCCAGGCGGCCGAGGTCCTGGCCGAGCAACTGGATGCGGCCCTGGCCCGGTACGTTCACCCCGCCCAGCAGGCCCAGCAATGTGGTCTTGCCACTGCCGCTGGGGCCCTTGAGAAACAGGGCTTCGCCAGCTTCCAGGCGGAATGCCGGAATATCCAGCAGCGCCGGCTGGCCGGGCCAGGCGAACACCAGGTTATGCAGTTCGATCAACGGCTGGCGCATTCAGAACGCGACCGCGGCCTTGGCCGGTGTGGTTTCCACGCCTTTCTGGCCATTGGGTCCGATCAGTTGAACGTTGATCTTCTGGGTGGCCGGGAAGGCCTTGAACAGCGGAGCGAGGTCCAACTGCGTCAGTTTGTCGGGGTTGGCGCAGGTCAGTTGGTAATGGGCGCCGATGTCGCTGTGCTGGTGCTGGTGCTGGTGCTCGCGCTCGTCCCCATCGTCGTCTGCTTTCGGGGCATCACCGAACAGCGGGCTTTCGAGTTCCTGCTGGTCTTCCTTGCAGCCTGCGGCAGCGGGCAGGCCGAACAGCTTCAGTGGCTGCTCCAGCTGCTGGCGCACCGCCGCGACCTTGGCCTTGTCGGCGTCGCTGTTGGCGGCGTGTTCGAAGCCGACCAGGTTCATTGCCGGGCTGTCCAGCTCCAGCTCCAGGGTGTTGCCATCGAGCACGGCGTTGAGCTTGGCCACGCCATGCTCGTGGGCGCCGAGGGTGCCGTGGGCGTGGTCGTGATCATGGTCATCATCGTGGGCTTGGGCCACGGCCAGGGGCAGCAGGGCGAAGGGCAGGGCGAGCAACAGGCGACGCATGGACGACTCCGGAGCGGGCGGGAAGATTGGGTTATGTTATAACAACTTTTCCGTGTGCTGCCAGCCTGCGTGGCGCAGGTTTCATGTTGGGGTAGGATGTTGGCATTGACTTGGGTTCAGGGAATGCAGCATGAGAATTCGTGGACAGATTGGTGACTGGCCTGTGGATCTGACCATCGAGCTGGCGCCTGAAGAGTGGGCGCAACTGGGGCGGCAGATCGAATTGCCCGCGGTGGCACAGACCGCAACAACGGAAACCGTGGCGACAACTCGTCAGGATGACGGGCAATGGACTGCGGCACGTGAGGTGTTGCGCTTGGCGGGGCAGATGAGCGGGCCGGAATTGCTGGATCGGCTGGAAGGGCTGGCCGGGAGTACGGCGGCGGGTAAACGGCTGCTGGTGCGCTTGCGGCATAGCAGCGAAGTTAAGGTGGAAAGTGGCGTGGACGCGCCGGTGTATCACTGGGTAGGATAAATCTGTATTGCCTGTGCTGGCCTCGTTCGCGGGCTTGCCCGCTCCCACAGGTATACCACCGGTATTGAGTTCAGTGCGTACCCTGTGGGAGCGGGCGTGCCCGCGAACGAGGGCAAAGCCCTCGCAATAGGCCTCAGGTCAGAACATCGCCGCCGACAACTTGCGACGATACACGCCGACCAGCGGGTGATCACCGCCCAGCAGCTCGAACACCTGCAGCAACGCCTTCTGCGGCAGCCCGTTCTCATAACCACGGTTACGCTGGAACAGCTTCAGCAACCCTTCCAGCGCCGCTTCATACTGCTGGCGCGCCAGCTGCTGGATGCTCAGCTGATAGGTCGCCTCGTCATCCTGCGGGTTCTGTGCCAGGCGGCTTTTCAGGTCGGCCACTTCCGGCAGGCTGGCTGCCTGGCGCAGGAAGGTCAGCTGGGCCTTGGCGCCGGCCAGCGCGGCCTTGTGCTCGTCGGTCTTGACCGCATCCAGCACCACCTGGGCTTCACCCAGCTCCCCGCGCTCGGCCAGGCAACGGGCATACAGGATCAGCGCCTCGGCATTGCTGTTGTCCTCACCCAGCAGTGCCTGCAACAGTGCTTCGGCCTCGGCAAAACGGCTTTCGGCAAACAGCCCCTTGGCCTGCTCCAGTGGCGATGCGCTGGGTGCGGCGGGCAGTTGCACGTGTGGCTCGAGCATGGCGCGGATCGCCGATTCCGGCTGCGCACCGGCAAAGCCGTCCACCGGCTGGCCGTCCTTGAACAGCACCACGGTCGGCAGGCTGCGGATGCCGAACTGGGCAACCACCTGTTGCTCCACGTCACAGTTGATCTTGGCCAGCAGCAGCTCGCCCTGGTAACCCTCGGCGATCTTCGCCAGCAGTGGCATCAGTGCCTTGCACGGTGCGCACCACTCGGCCCAGAAGTCCACCAGCACCGGTTTGTGGAAGGAGTTCTCGATAACCAGTTGCTGGAAGGTGGCATCGGTAGCGTCGAAAATGTAAGGCGTGTCTTGGGTCATCGCGACTCTCGCAAACTCGTGGATAACACCACTATAAGGTGTCGCGGCTGGCGTGGTACAGGCTGACCCGGCGGAATTCGTGCGGCTCGGCCAGGTCCGGCAGGGTCAGCGCTTCCAGCACGCCCAGTTGCTGGTACAGCGGGTGGCTGAAGTCGCGTACCCGCGAGTCGGCCACCAGCGCCTGGCGGCCGCGGCCGAGGAAGGCATCCAGCAGCGGCAGGTTGGCGCGGTCGTACAGCACATCGGCAACCAGGATCAGATCGAAGCGGTCGTCTTCGGCGAAGAAATCGCTGCTGTAACCCAGTTCCACCCCGTTCAGCGCGGCATTTGCGCGGCAGGCATCCAGTGCCAGCGGGTCCAGGTCGCAGGCCACCACTTCCAGCGCACCGGCGCGGGCGGCGGCAATACCGGCGATACCGGAGCCGGCGCCAAAGTCCAGCACGCGCTTGCCGGCTACCCATTCCGGGTGCTCGGCCAGGTAACGGGCCATGGCCAGGCCGCTGGCCCAGCAGAAGCTCCAGTAGGGCGGTTCTTCAAGAATGCGCCGGGTCTCTTCGCTGCTGAAGGCGCGGTCCATGTTCTGGTCGTCGATCAGCCACAGCTTGAGGTCGCAGCCGGGCAGCTCGCTGACGACAAGACGCGCTTCGCCGATCAGGCCGCTGAGGGCCTGTTGCAGGGGCTGTTGTAGCGAAACTGGCGCCACTTACGGCGCCTTCTCGAAACGCAGCGGGCCGATGGCCTGGGTCTGGGCCTGGGTAATGCGCACCGGCGGCAGGTGCATGATCAGCTGGCCAGAGCTGCTGGCGCGGCCGCGCAGCTCGACCCGGGCACCGGCGGGGAAGGCCTCGGGGTTGAAGCGCAGTTGGTAGGGCAGGGCCTGGCCGGTGCCGGTCAGGTTGCTGCTGGCCAGCAGGCGTTGTGGGCGGTCGCGTTCGTCGATGACCAGCAAGGCCAGCTCCACGTCGGCACCGGCCGGGATTGCCAGCAAGGTGCCGCTCAGCTCGCGCTGGTAGGCCGGCAGCGGGCCCAGCACTGCGGCAGGCTTGGCCGTGCGGGCTGGCGTAGGTGCCGGAGGGGTGTCGGGCTTCGGCCTGTCGCTGCCGCAGGCGGCGAGCAGGGCGGCGCAGCACAGCACGACGAGCGCTCGGTAGTGCATGGGGTAGTCCTTCACGGGCAGATTTCCCATGGATGTTAACCCCTTTGGCTTGTCTTGCCAGTGGGATGCGCTACCATGGCCCTCCCTTTTTTTGTTGCCTGCCACCATGCACTGTCCCTTTTGCGGTGCCAACGACACCAAGGTCATCGACTCTCGCCTCGTCGCCGAGGGCGAGCAGGTGCGCCGCCGCCGCGAATGCGTCGCCTGCGGCGAGCGCTTCACCACCTTCGAAACCGCCGAGCTGGTGCTGCCCCGGCTGATCAAGCAGGACGGCACGCGCCAACCCTTCGACGAAGAAAAACTGCGCGCCGGCATGCAGCGGGCACTGGAAAAACGCCCGGTCAGCGTCGAGCGCCTGGAAGCTGCGCTGGCGCATATCAAGAGCCGCCTGCGTGCCACCGGCGAGCGTGAAGTCAAATCACTGGTGGTGGGTGAGATGGTCATGGCCGAGCTGCGCAAGCTCGACGAAGTGGCCTATATCCGTTTTGCCTCGGTTTACCGCCGCTTCCAGGACCTCGACGAGTTCCGCGAAGAAATCGACCGCCTGGCTCGCGAGCCGGCTAAAGAGTGACCATGCCCAGCCAAGCTGCCATCCTCGACGCCCACTACATGGCCCGCGCGCTGGAGCTGGCGCGCAAGGGCCTGTACACCACTCACCCGAACCCGCGCGTGGGCTGCGTGATCGTGCGCGATGGCGAGGTGGTCGGCGAAGGCTGGCATGTGCGCGCCGGCGAGCCGCATGCCGAAGTGCATGCCCTGCGACAGGCCGGTGAGCGTGCCCGTGGCGCCTGTGCCTATGTCACCCTCGAGCCGTGCAGCCACCATGGCCGCACGCCGCCGTGCGCCGAAGCGCTGGTCAAGGCCGGGGTAGCACGGGTGGTAGCCGCCATGCAGGACCCCAACCCGCAAGTGGCGGGGCAGGGCCTGCGGCGCCTGGCCGAGGCCGGTATCGAAGTGGCCAGCGGCGTGCTCGAGGCCGAGGCCCGCGCACTCAACCCCGGTTTCCTCAAACGCATGGAGCACGGCCTGCCGTTCGTTCGCGCCAAGCTGGCCATGAGCCTGGATGGCCGCACCGCCATGGCCAGTGGCGAAAGCCAGTGGATCACCGGCCCGGCCGCCCGCTCGGCGGTGCAGCGCCTGCGCGCCCGCTCCAGCGTGGTGCTGACCAGCGCCGCCAGCGTGTTGGCCGATAACGCGCGGATGACCGTGCGCGGCACCGAGCTGGGCCTGGATGCCGAAACCACCGCCCTGGCACTCAGCCGCACACCGCTGCGCGTGCTGGTCGATGGCCGCCTGCGTCTGCCGCTGGATGCACCGTTCTTCCAGGCTGGCCCGGTGCTGGTGGTGAGCGCTGTCGCAGATGACCCGCGCTATGCCGCTGCCGGCCACGAACTGCTCAGCCTGCCGGGTGACAATGGCCAGGTAGACCTGCCGGCGCTGCTGCAGGCCCTGGCAACCCGTGGCGTCAACGAAATCCTGCTGGAAGCCGGTGCCGGCCTGGTCGGCGCCTTCGCCCGGCAAGGCCTGATCGACGAGTATCAGTTGTTCGTCGCCGGCACTTTCCTCGGTTCCCAGGCCCGCCCGCTGCTGGACTGGCCACTGGACAAGATGAGCGAAGCACCGCGGCTGAAAATTACCGAAATGCGCGCAGTGGGCGATGACTGGCGGGTCACGGCCATCCCCCTGCCGGCGCCCGGCGTATAATGCCAGGCTTGCCCCGCGCAAACCGTTTTTGAGGAAGACCCCATGTTCACCGGCATCATCGAATCCATCGGCACCATCCGCAGCCTGACCCCCAAGGGTGGCGACGTGCGCGTCTACGTCGAAACCGGCAAGCTCGACCTGGGTGACGTCAAGCTCGGCGACAGCATCGCCGTCAACGGCGTGTGCCTGACCGCCGTCGAACTGCCGGGTGACGGCTTCTGGGCCGACGTCAGCGTCGAAACCCTCAAGCGCACCGCCTTCATCGACCTCAAGAGCGGCAGCAAGGTCAACCTGGAAAAAGCCCTGACCCCCACCACCCGGCTGGGCGGGCACCTGGTCAGCGGCCACGTCGACGGGGTCGGCGAAATCATCTCGCGCAGCGATAACGCCCGCGCCATCCAGTTCCGCGTGCGTGCACCGAAGGAACTGGCCAAGTACATCGCCCACAAGGGTTCGATCACCGTCGACGGCACCAGCCTGACGGTCAACGAGGTCAATGGCGCCGAGTTCGAGCTGACCATTGTCCCGCACACCCTGTCCGAAACCATCATGGCCGACTACCGTGCAGGGCGTCGGGTAAACCTTGAGGTCGACCTGCTGGCCCGTTACCTGGAGCGTCTGCTGCTGGGTGACAAGGCCGCCGAACCGAGCAAGGGCAGTGGCATTACCGAAAGCTTCCTGGCCGCCAACGGCTTCTTGAAATCCTGATTGAGAAGGGGGTGCCGCGTGGCGCTCAACAGCATCGAAGAACTGGTCGAAGACATCCGCCAGGGCAAAATGGTCATCCTCATGGATGACGAAGACCGCGAAAACGAGGGCGACATCATCATGGCAGCCGAGTGCTGCCTGCCCGAGCACATCAACTTCATGGCCAAGCACGCCCGTGGCCTGATCTGCATGCCGATGACCCGCGAGCGTTGCGAAACGCTGAAGCTGCCGTTGATGGCGCCGCGCAACGGCTCGGGCTTCGGCACCAAGTTCACCGTGTCGATCGAAGCCGCCGAAGGTGTCACCACCGGCATCTCCGCCGCTGACCGTGCCCGCACCGTGCAGGCGGCCGCTGCCAAGGACGCCAAGGCCGAAGACATCGTCAGCCCTGGCCACATCTTCCCGCTGATGGCCCAGCCTGGCGGTACCCTGGCCCGTGCCGGCCACACCGAGGCCGCGTGCGACCTGGCGCGCATGGCCGGTTTCGAGCCGAGCGGCGTGATCTGCGAAGTGATGAACGACGACGGCACCATGTCGCGCCGCGCCGAGCTGGAAGTGTTCGCCGCCGAGCACGGCCTGAAGATCGGCACCATCGCCGACCTGATCCACTACCGCATGATCCACGAGCGCACCGTGCAGCGCGTCTCCGAGCAACCGGTGGAGAGCGAGCTGGGCGAGTTCAACCTGGTCACCTACCGCGACGCGGTGGAAGGCGACGTGCACATGGCCCTGACCCTGGGCAAGATCTGCGCCGAAGAGCCGACCCTGGTGCGCGTGCACAACATGGACCCGCTGCGCGACCTGCTGCTGGTCAAGCAACCGGGCCGCTGGAGCCTGCGCGCCGCCATGGCCGCCGTGGCCGAGGCCGGCAGCGGCGTGGTATTGCTGCTGGGCCACCCGCTGGACGGCGACGTGCTGCTGGCGCACATCCGCGAAAGCGCGGGCGATGCACCCGCCAAGGCACCGACCACCTACAGCACCGTGGGTGCCGGTTCGCAGATCCTGCGTGACCTTGGTGTGCGCAAGATGCGCCTGATGAGTTCGCCGATGAAGTTCAACGCGATATCCGGATTCGATCTGGAAGTTGTAGAATACGTGCCCTCCGAGTGACTTGAGGCGGCAGTGACGCCCTCCAGCTCGAGTCCATACCCCTGTCGAGGCCGCCAGCATGCGGCCTCGCTCTTGAAGATGAGAATATCGGAATGACCCTGAAGACCATCGAAGGTACCTTCATCGCCCCCAAAGGTCGCTATGCTTTGGTGGTTGGCCGCTTCAACAGCTTCGTCGTCGAAAGCCTGGTAAGCGGTGCCGTTGACGCCCTGGTACGCCACGGTGTCAGCGAAAGCGACATCACCATCATCCGTGCCCCGGGTGCATTCGAAATCCCGCTGGTGGCACAGAAGGTCGCCCAGCAAGGCGCCTACGACGCGATCATCGCCCTGGGCGCCGTGATCCGTGGTGGTACCCCGCACTTCGAATACGTGGCGGGCGAATGCACCAAGGGCCTGGCCCAGGTGTCCATGGAGTTCGGTGTTCCGGTGGCCTTCGGCGTACTGACCGTCGACTCCATCGAACAGGCCATCGAGCGTTCCGGCACCAAGGCCGGCAACAAAGGTGCTGAAGCTGCCCTGTCCGCTCTGGAAATGGTCAGCCTGCTGGCGCAGTTGGAGGCCAAGTGATTAGCGACGAAAGCGATCGTTTCAACCCGCGCGATCCAAAACCTGCGGATGCCGGCAAGCCATCGAAGAGCGCCAAGCGCCGCGAAGCCCGCAAGCTCGCGACCCAGGCACTGTACCAGTGGCACATGGCGCAGCATTCGCTGAACGAGATCGAAGCGCAGTTCCGGGTCGATAACGATTTCACCGATGTCGACGGTGCCTATTTCCGCGAGATCCTACATGGGGTCCCGGCAATCAAGGGCGAAATCGACAAAGCGTTGGTGCCGTGCATGACCATCGCACTGGAAGAGCTCGACCCGGTCGAGCTGGCCGTGCTGCGCCTGTCCACCTGGGAACTGATCAAGCGCGTTGACGTGCCGTACCGCGTAGTGATCAACGAAGGCGTGGAACTGGCCAAGGTCTTCGGCGCCACCGACGGCCACAAGTTCGTCAACGGCGTGCTGGACAAGCTCGCCCCGGCCCTGCGCGAAGCAGAAGTCAAGGCGAACAAGCGCTGATCCTGGCGCTTGCGGACCATGGGTGAGTTCGAGCTGATCAGCCATTACTTCGCCGCCGCGCCCTGTGCGCAAGGCGGTGAAGGCGTGGCCCTGGGCATCGGTGACGACTGCGCCCTGCTGAGCCTTCCCGCCGGCGAGCAACTGGCGGTGTCCACCGACACCCTGGTTGCCGGAGTGCATTTTCCGGCGGTGTGCGACCCCTGGTTGCTCGGCCAGCGCTCGCTGGCCGTGGCGGCCAGCGATCTGGCTGCCATGGGCGCCACCCCCATCGGTTTCACCCTTGCCCTGACCTTGCCCGAGGTCAGCGCCGACTGGCTGCAAGCCTATGCCAGCGGCCTCAACCGCATGGCCGGCCACTGCCAGCTGAGCCTGATCGGTGGCGATACCACCCGTGGCCCCCTGAGTATCACCATGACCGTGTTCGGCCGGGTTCCGGCGGGGCAGGCGTTGCGCCGTGACGGCGCTCGCCCGGGCGACCTGCTGTGCGTTGGTGGCGAGTTGGGTAACGCGGCGGGTGCCTTGCCGCTGGTGCTGGGCCAGCGCCAGGCTGATGCCGTGCTGGCGCAACCGTTGCTCGACCATTACTGGTCGCCATCGCCACAGTTCGCCCTGGGCCAACTGCTGCGCGGGCGTGCCACCTCGGCGCTGGATATTTCCGACGGCTTGCTGGCCGACTGCGGGCATATCGCCAAGGCCTCCCGTGTGGCGCTCGAGGTGAACCTGGAGCAGGTACCGGTGTCAGCCGCTCTGCAGGGGTTCCTCGGTGCCGAGGCGGCCGTGCAGGCGGCGCTGACCGGTGGCGACGACTATGTGCTGGCGTTCACCTTGCCGCCAGCCGAGCTTTCATCCCTGCAGGCGCAAGGCCTGGCGGCGTTCCATGTCATCGGGCGGGTGCTCGAAGGGCAGGGTGTCAGCCTGCGCGACCGGCAGGGCCAGGACATCACACCGCGGCAACGCGGCTATCAACATTTTAGGGAGACACCGTGACCGATCACCCCAACCAGGTGCCTGCGGAGTTCGTTCCGCCTTCGGTCTGGCGCAACCCGTGGCACTTCATCGCCTTCGGTTTCGGTTCCGGCACCTTGCCCAAGGCGCCGGGCACCTGGGGCTCGCTGGTGGCCATACCGTTCATCCCGCTGTGGCAGATGCTGCCCGACTGGGGCTACTGGCTGTTGCTGGGCGTGAGCATGCTGTTCGGCTTCTGGCTCTGCGGCAAGGTCGCCAATGACCTGCGCGTGCACGATCATGAAGGCATTGTCTGGGACGAGATCGTCGGCATGTGGATAACCCTCTGGCTGGTGCCGGAAGGCTGGCAGTGGCTGCTGGCGGGGTTCCTGATGTTCCGCTTCTTCGACATCCTCAAGCCGTGGCCGATCCGCTGGGTCGACCGCCATGTGCATGGGGGCGTCGGGATCATGCTCGACGATATCCTGGCCGGCGTGTTTGCCTGGCTGGGGATGCAGGTTCTGGTGTGGGCGGTTGCCTGATACAGGGAGCGTGTGAATGGCCATGAGGACGGTGCTGCTGGCAATGCTGCTGAGCGTTGCCCCGTGGGCGGCGGCTGCCGAAGGTGTGCCGAAGCAGATCCACCTGGTCAGCGAAGAGTGGCTCGACTACACCAACGCCGACGGTACCGGGGTGGCCTGGGACGTGCTGCGCAAGGTGTTCGAGCCGGCCGGGGTCAAGGTGGTGACCCAGAGCGCGCCTTACAGCCGTGCGATCGGGCTGGTCAAGCGTGGCGAGGCTGACGCCTGGGTAGGCTCGTACAAGGACGAGAACGACGACAACCTGTACCCGCGCTGGCACTTCGACATGGACCACATCTACGCCCTGGGGCTGGTCAGCAAGCCTGTGCCTACCCAGCAGACCATAGGCCATTACCGCCTGGCCTGGGTGCGTGGCTACGACTTCGGCAGCTACCTGCCCAATGTGCATGACTTTCGCGAAGTCCAGCGCCGCGAAGGCATTTTGCCGATGCTCGAGCATGACCGCGTGGACTACTACATCGATGCGCTGACCGAGATCGACTACGTGCTCGGCCAGACCTCCCAACCCGAGCGCTTCCGTCGCACCCATGTGGCCGAGCTGCCGCTGTACCTGGCCTTTGCCCGCAACGACCAGGCCAAGGCCCTGCGCGACCTGTTCGACAAGCGCATGGCCGAGCTGGTGCCCAGTGGCGAGCTGAAGCCGATCTTCGAGCACTGGCAACAGCCGTATCCATTCAGCCCGAATAGCAAACCGCATTGAGGCGCAGAGCACCAAGGCCTGTGCGGTCCCTGTGGGAGCGGGTTTACCCGCGAACACCGGCGAAGCCGGTGCCAGGCACCGCGTTACCTTCTTCGCGGGTAAACCCGCTCCCACAGAAGCCCGCGTAGGGGGCAGGGTTGATCGATGGCCTAATAAGCATCGAACTTTTCGATCTTAAGCCACGGTATTCAGCCAGCCCACATCCCCCAACCTGCTGATACAATCGGCCCACGAGAAATTTTCAACTTATTCCAGGAGCACAACGTGCCCGTCGTCTTTGTTGCCGCCTCTAAACTCCCGACTCCCTTCGCGACCTTCACCATGCATGGCTTCCTCGACGAAGCCACTGGCCGTGAGCACGTGGTGCTCAGCCTGGGTGACATCGCGGACGGCCAGCCGGTGCTGGGGCGCCTGCACTCCGAGTGCCTGACCGGCGATGCCCTGTTCAGCCAGCGCTGCGACTGCGGCTCGCAGCTGGAAGCCGCGCTGCAGGCCATCGCCCGTGAAGGCCGTGGCGTGCTGCTGTACCTGCGCCAGGAAGGCCGTGGCATCGGCCTGCTGAACAAGATTCGCGCCTACGAGCTGCAGGATGGTGGCGCCGATACCGTCGAGGCCAACGAGCGCCTGGGCTTTGCCGCCGACCAGCGCGACTACGCCATGTGCCTGCCGATGCTGGAGCACCTGGGCGTGAAGTCGCTGCGCCTGATGACCAACAACCCGCGCAAGGTCAAAGCCCTGACCGACATGAACATCGTCGTCGCCGAGCGCGTACCACTGCACACCGGGCACAACCCGCACAACCGCTACTACCTGGCAACCAAGGCCGGCAAGCTGGGCCACATGCTGGGTAACGAGCACCAGGGCGAGGTTCCTCAGGCGTGACCCGCGCCGAGGTCAAGCGGCGCCTGGCGCTGGCCTGGTGGCAGTACCTGGCGGTGGGCCTGGTGCCGCTGCCAGTGATGGCCTGGGCCTTCGGTGGCGGTGATGCGCTGGCCTCGGTGCTGGCCATGCCACTGTTCATTGCTGGCGCGGCGACCATGTTCCTCAGCCTGCCGCGCTTCGGTGCCTACAAGCGCGCCCTCATCGCCACGTCCAAGGTGCTCGGCACTGGCGAAGAGCCTGCCGCCTGGATCGAGTTGGCGCGGGTGCGGCGCCTGGCCATGCTGTATGCCTGCTTCCCGGCCTGGGTCGCCGCCTTGTCGGTGCTGGTCGGCCTCGAGGCGGTGCCGCAGATCCTGCTGGCGTTGTCCACCGCAGTAGTGCTGTACCTCTATCGCATTCCACGCCAGCTCGGCTGATGCGCCTGCTGCCCGGCCTGCTGGCGCTGTTCGCCTGTTCCGCACTGGCCGCCGAACCCCTGCGGGTGGTCAGCCTGGCCCCGTCGATGAGCGAGATCATGCTCGAACTGCAGGCCGATGACCTGTTGGTAGGTGTGCTCGACGGTGGCGAACGGCCGGCGGCG
Organism: Pseudomonas sp. LSJ-87; assembly: GCF_032971465.1. Taxonomy (NCBI): domain Bacteria; kingdom Pseudomonadati; phylum Pseudomonadota; class Gammaproteobacteria; order Pseudomonadales; family Pseudomonadaceae; genus Pseudomonas; species Pseudomonas sp. LSJ-87. Next base: position 59,208 of record NZ_JAWJYQ010000041.1, read on the forward strand.
CTGCACGAGCTGCCCTCGGTGGGGCGCCAGGGGCAGCTGGACCTCGAACGCCTGCTCAGCCTTAGCCCCGACCTGTTGCTGCTGTGGCCGGGCAGCGTGCCGCCGGCCCAACGCGACCAGCTCAAGCGCCTGGGTATCGCTACGTACAGCGCAGAACCCCATGACATCGACCAGCTGATCGAGCAGATCGAAGCCATCGCCGAACGTATCGGCCGTGCCGAACAGGGCCATCGGTATGCCCAAACCCTGCGTGACCGGCTGCGGCAGCTGCGCCAGCAGTATCGACGGGACGAGCCCCTGCAGGTGTTCTACCAGGTCTGGGACCGACCGCTGTATACGCTCGGTGGCCGGCAGGTGGTCAGCGATGCCCTGGCCGTTTGCGGCGCGCGTAATGTCTTCGCCGATCTCACCCAGCCGGCGCCGCAGGTGAATGTGGAGTCTGTGCTGCTGCGCAACCCGCAGGTCATTCTGGCGGGTGATGAGGCGCAGCTGGAGAGTTGGAAGGCCTGGCCGCAACTGCGTGCGGTTGCCGATGATCGTTTACTGGTGGTGCCAGACAAAGGCCTGGAGCGGCCTAGTGGGCAGATGATCGAAGCTACGGCGCGCTTGTGTGCGCTGCTCGAGTCTAAAGCGCCAACGCCCAGGTGAGGTTCTGCGAGGGCTGCGCCCTCGATCGCTGGCAAGCCAGGCTCCCACAGGGATAGCGCATGACTTGAGGCTGGCGCGGTCGAGGTGGGAGCTGGCTTGCCGGCGATTGGGCCGCAAAGCGGCCCCCGGGGATTACAGGCCGAGCTTGGCCATGCGGGCCTTCACCGAAGCCCCGATCCCGGCCGCATCAAGCCCACACTCAGCCAGCATCTGCGCAGGCTTGGCATGCTCGACATAGATGTCCGGCAACCCCAGGTGCAGCAGCGGTTTCACGATCGCCTGGCTGGCCAGGAACTCACCCACAGCCGCACCGGCACCGCCCATGATGGCGTTTTCTTCGATGGTCACCAGCAGCTCATGGTTTGCGGCCAGTTCCAGCACCAGTGCCTCGTCCAGCGGTTTGACGAAGCGCATGTCGACCACGGTAGCGTTGATCTGCTCAGCCACCTGCATGGCCTCGGCCAGTTGCACGCCGAACACCAGCAAGGCGACTTTCTCGCCCTGGCGACGGACCACGCCCTTGCCGATTTCCAGCGGTTTCAGGTCACCACTGATCGGCGCGTTCGGGCCGGTGCCACGCGGGTAACGCACAGCCGCCGGGCCGTTGTACAGGTGGCCGGTGCTGAGCATCTTGCGCAGCTCGTTCTCGTCGCTTGGGGTCATCACCAGCATGCCCGGGATGCAGCGCAGGTACGACAGGTCGTAGCTGCCCGCGTGGGTCGGGCCGTCTTCGCCGACCAGGCCGGCACGGTCGATGGCGAACAGCACGTCGAGGTTCTGTACCGCCACATCGTGGATCAGCTGGTCGTAGGCGCGCTGCAGGAAGGTAGAGTAGATCGCCACCACCGGCTTGCTGCCCTCGCAGGCCATGCCGGCCGCCAGGGTCACGGCATGCTGCTCGGCGATCGCCACGTCGAAGTAACGCTCCGGGTAGCGCTCGCTGAAGTCGACCAGGTCGGAGCCTTCCTTCATCGCTGGGGTAATGCCCACCAGGCGGTTGTCGGCGGCAGCCATGTCGCACAGCCACTGGCCGAACACCGCGGAGTATTTCGGGCCGCTGGCTTTCTTCGGTGCGGCGGGTTTGTCGGCCGGCTCCAGCTTGGTGATGGCGTGGTAGCCGATCGGGTCGATCTCGGCCGGGGCGAAGCCCTTGCCCTTCTTGGTCACCACGTGCAGGAACTGCGGGCCCTTGAGGTCACGCATGTTGCGCAGGGTGGCGATCATGGTCGGCAGGTCGTGGCCGTCGATCGGGCCGATGTAGTTCCAGCCCAGTTCTTCGAACAGCGTGCCCGGCACCAGCATGCCTTTGGCGTACTCCTCGGTGCGACGGGCGATTTCCCAGGCGCCCGGCAGGCGCGACAGCACTTTCTTGCTGCCTTCGCGCATGCTCGCGTAGGTGCGGCTGGAGAGGATCTTGGCCAGGTAGTTGGACAGGCCGCCGACATTGCGCGAAATCGACATGTCGTTGTCGTTGAGGATCACCAGCATGTCGGCGTTGACTTCCTGGGCGTGGTTCAACGCCTCGAAGGCCATGCCGGCGGTCAGCGCGCCGTCGCCGATCACCGCGATCGACTTGCGGTCGCTGTTCTGCAGGCGGGCGGCAATGGCCATGCCCAGTGCGGCGCTGATCGAGGTGCTGGAGTGGCCGACGCCGAAGGTGTCGTACTCGCTCTCGCTGCGGCGCGGGAAGGCGGCGATGCCGTCCTTCTGGCGCAGGCTGAGCATGCGGTTACGGCGCCCGGTGAGGATCTTGTGCGGGTAGGCCTGGTGGCCCACGTCCCACACCAGCCGGTCGTCGGGGGTGTCGAAGACGTAGTGCAGGGCGATGGTCAGCTCGATGACACCCAGGCCGGCACCAAAATGCCCACCGGTCTGACCCACGGTGTAGAGCAGTTCCTGGCGCAGTTCGTCGGCCAGGGTCTCCAGGTCGGCTTCGGCCAGCCGGCGCAGGCCGGCAGGCGTGTCAGCGCGGTCGAGCAACGGCGTGACCGGGCGTTCGCGGGGGATCTCTTGAAACGTCGTGGGCATCAGGCGAGTCGTTATAGGTGTGTGAAGACGCGGCAGTTTACCCCATTGTAGGAAATACTGCCCATTCAGACGGGTGTTGCATCGGGGCTGCTTTGCAGCCTATCGCCGGCAAGCCAGCTCCCACAGGATGTTCACAATGCTCAAGGCCTGTGGGGGCTCTGTGGGAGCTGGCTTGCCGGCGATGGGCCGCACAGCGGCCCCAATCAAATCAGTTGCGACGTTCGACGATGTAGCGTGCCAGCGCTCGCAGCGGCTCGGCCTTGTCGTCGAACCCACTCAGTGCGACCAGCGCCTGGTCGCGCAGTTCGATCGCATAGGCCTTGGCCGCTTCCAGGCCCAGCAGTGCCGGGTAGGTCGGTTTGTCACGGGCGATATCGGCCCCCTGGCGTTTGCCCAGGGTGGCGGTGTCGCTTTCCACGTCGAGGATGTCGTCCTGCACTTGGAACGCCAGGCCGATGGCCTGTGCATAGGTCTGCAGGGCATCCAGTTGCGCCTGTTCGGCGCGGGCGCTGGCCAGGGCGCCGAGGCGCACGCTGGCTTCGATCAGCGCACCGGTCTTGTGCCGGTGCATGAACTCCAGCGCCTGCTGGTCCAGCTTCAGGCCAACCGAGCCCAGGTCGATGGCCTGGCCACCGACCATGCCTGCCGGGCCGGCAGCCTTGGCCAGGGCCTGGACCATGGCCAGGCGAATGCTGTCGGCCTGCGGGCTCAGGCGCGGGTCGAGCAGGGCGCTGAAGGCCAGGCTCTGCAAACCGTCGCCGGCGAGGATCGCGCAGGCTTCATCGAAGGCTTTGTGGGTGGTCGGCTGGCCGCGGCGCAGGTCGTCGTCATCCATGGCCGGCAGGTCGTCATGCACCAGCGAGTACGCGTGGATCAGTTCCACCGCACAGGCTGCGCCGTTGGCCTGTTCGGCCGGGGCGCCCAAGGCTTCGCAGGCCGCGTAGGCCAGTAGCGGACGAACGCGTTTGCCACCGTTCATCACGCTGTAGCGCATGGCGGCGTAAAGGCGTTCGAGTTCCTTGGTCGGGGCGACGAACAACGGTTCGAGGGCGGCGTCGACCCGCGCCTGGCAGCTGGCCTGGTAGGTGCCGATCATGCTTCCGGCTCCGCGTCGAAGGGCTGTGCTGCCAGTTCGCCATCGCGTTCCAGCAGGATCTGCACCTTCTGTTCGGCCTGGGCCAGGGCGCCCTGGCAATCGCGGGTCAGGGCGATGCCTTGCTCGAAGGCGGCCAGCGACTCTTCCAGCGACAACTCGCCGTTCTCCAGGCGCTCGACCAGTGCTTGCAGGTCTGCGAGGGATTGCTCGAAATCGAGGGAGGCTTTTTTGCGGGCCATGGCGACTGTCTCGGTGGCATTCAGAACGGCGCGACACTAGCAGAGCGGGGCGGGGGGAGCAAACTTCCGGCAACCTGAGGTTGGACTTGCCGGCCTCTTCGCGGGTAAACCCGCTCCCACAGGTACTGCACCGGTTCCGAGTCTGCGCGGTCCCTGTGGGAGCGGGTTTACCCGCGAATGGGCCGCAAAGCGGCCCCGTGCGGTGGATCAGGCTGGCTCTGCTTCCAGCTCCAGCATGGCCTCACGGTACCGCGCCAGTTCCTCGATGGTCAGCACCGGCAGATTGTATTGCCGCGCATACACCGCCACCTGTTCGCCACGGGCCATCGTGCCATCGGGGTTCATCAGTTCGCACAGCACTGCCGCCGGGCGCAACCCGGCCAGGCGTGCCAGGTCCACCGAGCCTTCGGTGTGGCCACGGCGGGTCAGCACCCCGCCATTGCGGGCGCGCAGCGGGAACACATGCCCCGGGCTGACGATATGGCGCTGGTCCGCGGTGGAGCGCAGTGCCGCGCCAATGGTGGTGATGCGGTCCTGGGCGGACACCCCGGTGGTGATGCCTTCCGCCGCCTCGATGGTGACGGTGAAGCCTGTGCCATGGCGGGCCTGGTTGTTCTGCACCATGGGTGCCAGTTGCAGTTCGTCGACGGTGGCCTCGTCCAGGCACAGGCAGACGATGCCGCTGCAATCGCGAATCATCATGGCCATGGTCTGCAGCGAGATGTTCTCGGCGGCGGCGATGATGTCCGCTTCGTCCTCGCGGTCGTCGTCGTCGAGCAGCAGTACAGGGCGCCCGGCCTGGAAGGCGGCGATGGCGGCGCTGACATTTGGGAATTGCGGGTGGTGCCTGGTGGACATGAAACGCTCCTCGTGAATGATCGATGAACGTCTCGGGGCGAACAAAATGCGCGCGCAGGGGCGCCCGGATGGCCCCTGCCTGACGCCTTCTTTCATCCGGACTATGACCGTCGGCTCTGGAGTCTCACCAGATCTGCTGACCCCCGGCATGGCCGGGGCGCTCGCGGGCTCATCTTTCGATTTACCGCCGGTGGGGACTTTCACCCCGCCCTGAAGACCCGCCAAGCATACAGCACATTGCCACCTCGCTGGCAACCCACGGCTCTACGACCTTTGGCGGTATCATTCGGCTATGCATTCGAGGAACAGCCCCATGGACATTCTCCAGGTCGCCGGCGGCAAGCCGGTCAAGTTGTGGACCGACGGCGTACCGGTGGAAGACGACGCCCGCAAGCAACTGCTCAACACGGCCAGGATGCCGTTCATCTTCAAGCACCTGGCAGTGATGCCGGACGTGCACCTGGGCAAGGGCTCGACCATTGGCAGTGTGATACCCACGGTTGGCGCGATCATCCCCGCCGCGGTGGGTGTGGATATCGGCTGCGGCATGATCGCCGCGCGCACGTCGCTGCACGCCCGCGACCTGCCGGACAACTTGCATGGCCTGCGCAATGCCATCGAGCACGCCGTGCCGCATGGCAAGACCTTCGGCAAACATGACCAGGGCGCCTGGGCCGATGTGCCCGCCAAGGCGGACAAGGCCTGGGGGCAGTTGGCCGGGCGCTTCAAGGCCATCACCGACAAGTACCCGCGCCTGGAGAAGACCAATAACCGCCATCACCTGGGGACGCTGGGCGGCGGCAACCACTTCATCGAGGTGTGCCTGGACGAGGCCGACCGCGTCTGGTTCATGCTGCACAGCGGCTCCCGGGGCGTGGGCAATGCCATCGGCAACCTGTTCATCGAACTGGCCCAGGCCGACATGCGCCAGCACCTGGCCAACCTGCCGGACAAGGACCTGGCGTATTTCGAGGAAGGCAGCCGCCATTTCGCCGACTACGTCGAAGCGGTGGAGTGGGCGCAGGACTACGCCAGGCAGAACCGCGAGCTGATGATGCTGGCGGTGGTCGGTGCGGCTCGCAAGGCGCTGGGCAAACCGTTCGAGGCCAGCCTGGAAGCGGTGAACTGCCACCACAACTATGTGCAGCGCGAGCAGCATTTTGGCCGAGAGGTGCTGGTGACGCGCAAGGGGGCGGTGTCGGCGCAGAAAGGGCAGTTGGGCATCATTCCCGGCTCGATGGGGGCCAAGAGCTTCATCGTGCGAGGGCTGGGCAACGAGGAATCTTTCTGTTCCTGCAGCCATGGTGCCGGCCGGGTGATGAGCCGGACCAAGGCCAAGAGCCGCTTCACCGTGGAAGACCAGCGGCGGGCCACGGCGCATGTGGAATGCCGCAAGGACAAGGAGGTGATCGACGAGATCCCCATGGCCTACAAGGACATCGATGCGGTGATGCGCGCGCAGCAGGAATTGGTGGAGGTGGTGCACACCTTGCGGCAGGTGGTGTGTGTGAAGGGCTGACGGGGTGCTGCCTGTGCCGGCCTCTTCGCGGGTAAACCCGCTCCCACAGGGATCGAGTGAACCTATGGGGCACAGGTTGGCATGAAAAGATGAAGCCTGTGATGGCGCAGGTTGCAACTGAAAGTGAAGCCTGTGGGGGCTCTGTGGGAGCGGGTTTACCCGCGAAGGGGCCAGTGCAGGATTATCGAGACATCCCTTCAATCACCCGCTTCAGCGAAGCCGGCAACATCGGCCCATGCCCCAGCCCGTCAATCCGCTCGAACCGTGCCTGCAACCCCGGCACCTTGGCCAGGTCTGCCACCAGCTCCCGCGCTGCCCGTTCTCCATCCCCTTGCACCGGCATGCGCGGGTTAGCCGGCTCCTCACTCCCGCGCATCAGCAACAATCGAGGCCGGCTGCTACCCAAGCGCTGGTCAAGCCCCTGCGCCTCACGCACGATCGCACCGTCATGCCACCACAGCGAAGGGCTGGCTGCCACATAGTCACTGAAAGCCCCAGGCCGGGTGAACAGCGCATGCAGCACGGCCAACCCACCGTAGGAATGCCCCCACAACGTCTGCCGCTGCAGGTCGATCGGTGCCACACCCGCCACCAGCGGCCGCATGCGCTCGCTCAGCAGATCGAGGAACTCGTCCACGCCACCGCTCGGTTGCCCGGTCAACGGATCCAGTTGCGCAGCCGGCCCAGGCAACGCCGGGGTGTAATCATAGGTACGCCCGACCCGCTCGATCCGCTGATCGGTCTGGTACCCCACGGCCACCAGCAATGGCGCCTGGCCGGCGGCAAGCTTGCCCAGCAGCAGGCTGTCCAGCGCCCCCAGCGCGGCGTTGCCATCGAGCATCCACAGCACCGGGTAACCCGCCGCTGGCGCCGGGCGGTCTGGTTTGCCTACCCACAAGCGGTAATGACGCTGGCCATCGGCCGAGTCCAGGTCGAGCTGGCTGAAGCGGTAGGCCAGGTCCTGGCGCTGCAGCAGCGAGGTATCCATCCTCTGTTGATGCTCGGGCTGCGCCACGGCAGCAGGGGCCGCAAGGGCCAGTGCCAAAGCCAGCGTCAGGGTCATCTTGCTCATCAGGTGTCTCATCAGGGCTTTGCAAGGAGCGCAAGGCAGAAACGCCAAGATGATAATCAGTCCTGATTGAGCGTAAAGCGCATTAACTTTCTAAACAGTTCCGGGCCATCGGCAAAGTCATGTGCAGGCACAGGCCTGGGTGACCGTTGCTGGCCCACAAGCGACCGCCTTGCAGTTCGATGGCGCGGCGGGCGATGGCCAGGCCCAGGCCGAAGCCCGCGCCGCTTTCGGCCAGCCGCTGGTAGGGCTTGAAGATGCGTTCGAGCTCGGCGTGCGGCACCCCGGGCCCCTGGTCACTCAGGCGCAGGTGCCAGCAGTCGCCCTCCAACCAGCCATCCAGGCTGACCCGGCCCTCGGCCGGCGAGTGGCGGATGGCATTGCGCATCAGGTTTTCCAGGGCTTGGGCCAGGCTGTCCAGGTGGGCTTGCACCACGCAGTCGGGGCCGAGCGAGCAGGGCAGGCGGGCGCGGTCCCAGCCGCTTTCGAAGCAGATGTCCTGGCACAAGGCTTCCCACACCGAAACCATCAATACCGGTTCGGTCGGCAAGCTGGGCTGTTCGGTGTCCATCCAGGCGAGGTCCAGCGTGTCCTCCAGAAGCTTCTGCATGTCGGCGACCTCGCGGTCCAGGCGCTCGCGCAACTGGGCCGGCGGCAAGCCGCTGTCATGGGCGATGCGCAGCCGCGCCAGCGGCGTGCGCAGTTCGTGAGACAGCGTGCGCAGCAACAGGCGCTGCTGCTCCAGGCTCTGGCGCAGGCGCCCGGCCATGTGCTCGAAGGCCTGCGCCAGTTCGCCAAGCTCATCGCGCCGCTCCTGCAGGGGCAGGGCCGGGCTGTCGAGGTCGTCGGCGCGCAGGGCGTCGGCGCGGTCGCGCAGGCGGTTCAGTGGCACCACAAGGTGGCGGTACAGCGCCAGAACCAGCAGCAGGGCGAGTAGCGTGGGGGCAACGCCATGGGTGATCACATGGGTCCATGGGGTCAGGCCGGTAGGCAACAGGTGTTCGGGCAGTTGCATTACCAGGCGACCGTGCTCGGGGTGTTGCGGGAACTCGATGCTGACGTAGGGCAGTTCATCCTGCAGGCGCCGGCTCATCGGCCAGTCGAGCTTGCGCATGAAAGTCAGGTGGCTAGCTTCCTCAGCGCTCAGTGGGGTGCTGCCAAGGCTCTGCAGGTGCGGCCCGACCAGCGCCACCCAAGTGCCCTCGGCCTGTTCCAGTTGCCTGCGCCAGGCCTCGGCACCCTCCGCGCCGCCTTGCTCCCAGGCCTGTTCGGCTTGCTGTGCAAAGCGCGCCAGGTAGTCCTGGTCGGCTTGGGACAGGAAGTAGGTGCTGCGCTCCACCGACAGGCCCCAGGTCCAGATCAGCCAGGTCAGCAACAGGCAGAAGCCAACCTGCAGTACGGCCAGTTTCCATAGCAGGGGATGACGGCGCATCAGGCTTGTTCCGTGTCGACCAGGATGTACCCCTGGCCGCGTACGGCCTGGATCTGCAGGTGCTGGGCATCGATGTCGGCCAGCTTGCGGCGCAGGTTGCACACATGCACATCCAGGCCGCGATCCAGGCGGGTGTAGGCCCGGTGCAGCACGGTCTGGTAGAGAAATGGTTTGCTCAAGGCTTCGGCGGGGTGGGCCCGCAGGGTGGCCAGCAAGCGGAATTCGGACGCGGTGAGGCCGGCAGCCTTGCCGTTGTGGATAACGTCCTGGCGGTCCTGGTCGAGCATCACCTCGCCGACATCGGCACGCAGCGCCGTACCACGATCGAACGCCACACGCCGCAGCAATGCATCGACCCGGGCGTCCAGCTCGGCCAGGCTGAAGGGCTTGGGCAGGTAATCGTCCGCGCCCCGGGTAAAGCCACTGATGCGATCCTGCTCGGCCCCCAACGCCGACATCAGCATGACCGGCACCGCCTGCTGCTGGCGCAACTCGTCGAGCAGGCTGAGGCCGTCGATGCCTGGCAGCATGATATCCAGCAGCACCAGCTCGAACCGTGATTGCTGTATGGCAGCCAGGGCCTGGGCGCCGGTGGCGCATGCGTGCACCCGGAAACCCCGGTTGAGGAAATGGCGTTCCAGGTCCTGGCGCAGGCGTGGGTCGTCTTCGGTGAGGAGAAGTGAGGTGGGCACAGCGAGCCTTGAATGAGAATTCGTATCAGTTACGAATCATCCCATTGCCGGCAGGGCGAGGGCAACGCCTGGATGTGTTAAGAAGGTTAATCCTGCTGCACCCCCGATTTCCCTTCGGTATCGTTCGCAAAAAGCAACTTGTTTCGTTTGCGAATTACTACCATTTGGGGAAAGGGTGTGTCATGAGCAGTTTCAAAAGTTTGGGGGACTCGCGACGGGTTCGGGGCTGGCTGGTGCTGGGGCTGTTGGCGCCGTTTTCGTTGTCGGCACTGGCCGAGACGGTAGCGACTCAGGCGTCTGCCGAGGACAGCGCGCTTGACCTGCCGGCATTGACCATCGAAGGCAACCGCCTGTATGACATGCTGCCGTCGGAAGAAACTGGCGGCTACAGCGTGGATGCCGCCACCGTGGGCACCAAGACCCCCGCAGCGCTCAAGGACATCCCGCAATCGATCACCGTCTACACCCAGGACTACGTCAAGGACCGCCAGTTCGTGCACCTCGATGACCTGGCCAAGTACACCGCCGGCCTGCGAACCCTGACCAACGACAGTGGCCGTTCGTCGATCTACGCCCGTGGCTACGAGTACAGCGAATTCAATATCGACGGCCTGCCGGCGCCCATGGCCAGCATCTTCGGTACAGTACCGTCGCTGGCGGCATTCGACCGTGTCGAGATCATGCGTGGCCCGGCCGGGCTGTTCAGCAGCACCAGCGAACTGGGCGGCATCGTCAACATGGTGCGCAAGCGCCCGACCGCCGAGTTCCAGGGGCACGTCGAAGGCAGCTATGGCACCTGGGACACCAACCACGAAGAAATCGACCTGAGCGGGCCGCTGGATGATGCCGGCCGCGTGCGCGGGCGCTTCATCGCCTCGCGTGACGACAACAATGGCGAGGTCGACTACAACGCCAACACCAGCAACAGCTACTACGGTGCGCTGGACGTCGACCTGGACGACGCCACCACCCTGTCGTTCGGCCTGATTCATGAAGTGAAGAACATCACTCCGCACAATGGCTATCCGGCAACGCTGTCCGGCGAAGTACCCGACTTCAGCCATTCGAAGTTCCTGGGGGCTGACTGGAATTACTTCGACGGCAAGACCACCGACCTGGTCGCCGAGCTGACCCACCGCTTCGACAACGGCGGCTATGGCCGTGTCGCAGCCCGTGGCTCGCATCGCGACACCAATTACCTGTACGCCTTCACCGCGACCAACGCCACCACTGGCGCGAACTCCGAGCGCGCCAGCGCCCGCGATTTCACCCAGGACACCTACTCGCTGGACGCCAGCTACAGCCAGCCGTTCGAAACCTTCGGCCAGGTCAGCGAATTCGTGGTCGGCAGCGACTACAAGAACTACGACACCGAGTACCTCAACGGCACAACCAACCTGGGCGCCATCAACGTCGATACATACTCGCCCAAGCAGTTCGCCAAGCCATCGCCCAACTACAGCACCGAGACCGGTATGCAGGAAGAGGAATACGGCCTGTACTCCAAGGTCACCTTCCGCCCGGTCGAGCGTCTGGCGCTGATCGCCGGGGGCCGCTTCAGCTGGTACCGCGGTGATTTCTACACCACTACCCTCAGCAGCGGCGCCACCACCAACGACAGCAAGCGCGTGGATGGCCACTTCACCCCGTATGGCGGCCTGGTCTACGACCTGACCGAGAACCATGCGCTGTACGCCAGCTATTCGCAGGTTTTCAAGCCGCAGTCCGACACCGACAGCAATGGCCGGGTGCTCAAGCCGCGTGAGGGCGAGCAGTACGAGTTCGGTCTCAAGAGCAGCTACTTCGGCGGCGACCTGAATACTCGCTTTTCGGTGTTCCGCCTGACGGACAAGAACCGCGCGACCACCGTGTATGACGCCGACGGTGTCGCTACCACTGACTCTGTTGCATCCGGCAAGACCCGTGTGAAAGGCGCCGAAGTGGAAGTGAGCGGCAAGCTGGCGCCGAACTGGGAAGTGCTGGCCGGCTACACCTGGATGGAAACCGAAACCCTCAAGGGCGATGCCGAAACCACCTTCTTCATCATGCCGCGCAACCAGGCATCGCTGTGGAGCAAGTACACCATCAGCCAAGGGCCGCTGAACGGCCTGGCCATTGGTGGCGGTATTTCGGCGATGAGCAACTTCTATTCCGAGAACGGCGGTGTGCGCATCGACGCGCCAGGCTATGCGACGGTGGATGCAATGCTGTCTTATCCGGTTACCTCGAAGCTGACGGCCACCTTCAACATCAACAACCTGTTCGACCGGGACTACCTGTCGCGGGTGGGGTCGACCTCGACGTTCAACTTCTACGGGCCGTCGCGGAGCATGATGGTTGGGGCGCGGTATGACTTCTGATAATCAGATTTTTCCCGTTGCGCGTAGGCCATTTCTGAAATAGCTTCCTAGCGCCCTTGAGCCATTGCGGTGGTGTTCCTGGCGGCCTAGTGTGGCCCTGTCGTTGCCAAATCAGCGACCGGGCCTGCAAGCCCGCTCAGAGAACGATTACCGATCACCAATAGCCAATGGCATGCCATTGCGCGCGCTTGATGGTGGCTGCGTACGGGAGGTTTTCGAACCTGCCGGTTTCGTTCTCTGCCGGTCTTGCAGACCTGTACGTGGCCGCCACCCATCACACTGCAAGTAATGAGTGGCGGTTCTAGCCAATCAACTGAGAACCCCACCATGCTTAAGATTGTCCCCGATCCACCCCACGATATTCATTCCCTTGAAGACACCCTGATCCAGGCCACGGACTATGCGCTGTGCGCTGCGACCGTTGTGCATCAGGCCATGCTGCTGCAGCCCAAGTCGCCGGCGTCGGTTTTGATGATGACGTCGATGCATGAACTGGAGACGCTGCGGGCTTTGCTGGAGTCGGCATTGATTCAGGTGCAGATGCCCACTGGGGCCAGAACTTTGCACTGAGGCTTGAGAGATGTGTTGTCTGGGCGGGCCCTTTCGCGGGTAAACCCGCTCCCACAGGATCACCACAGTCTTCAAGACTTGCACAGTACCTGTGGGAGCGGGTTCACCCGCGAAAGGGCCCGTCCAGGCAGTCGAGAATTTTCAGGGGATTCAAAAATGACCACAGAAGACACCCATTTCACTGTCGGCAAGACCACGTTCTACCAAGGCGAACATGGCACCCACCCACTGTTCCGCATCGAGCCCGGCATCCCCTGCCGCGATGCCCGCGAGCAGTCCTCAGAGTTGATGGGCTATGTCCGCGAACTGACCATCACCGGCCTGATGGATGAGAAGCCGATGATGATCTGGGCTGCGCATTACTTGAGTGCGATGGCCAAGGCGCTGATGGATGATGCTGAGTTGGGTATGAAGCAGTGAGTATTTGCCTTCAGGTTGTGTGAAGGCCGCAAGGGGTTCGCCTTGGCAATTTCAGCGCCTGTCAGACCTGTCGGTATACACCTGATCGCCCGCTTGATTAGAGTGGCGCCTGGGGTAATACAGGCCAGTCAAGCCTTTCGACAAGCGAGGTGCAGGTGAGCGTTGATATCGAGTGTGTGGTGGTCGGGGCCGGTGTGGTCGGCCTGGCGGTGGCGCGTGCCTTGGCCCAGGCTGGCCATGAAGTGCTGGTGGTGGAGGCGGGCGAGGGTATTGGCGTCGGGGTCAGCTCGCGCAACTCCGAGGTGATCCACGCCGGCCTGTATTACCCCGATGGCAGCCTCAAGGCGCAGCTGTGTGTCGAGGGCAAGCAACGCCTGTATGCCTATTGCGACAGTCGGGGCGTTGAATACCAGCGCCTAGGCAAACTGATCGTCGCCACCGATGCGGCCCAGGTCGAAGGCTTGCAGCGCCTGCTGGAGCAGGGCCGGCGCAATGGTGTCGATGACCTGCAATGGCTCGACGCCGACCAGGCGCGTGAGTTGGAGCCGGCGCTGTCATGTGTCGCCGCGCTGTGGTCGCCGTCCACCGGCATCATCGACTCCCACGGTTTGATGCTCGCCCTGCTGGGTGACGCCGAGGCTGCGGGCGCCACCTTGGTACTGCATACCCCACTGCTTGCCGCGCGGGTGATCGAGGCCGGTTTCAGCCTCAACATGGGCGGTGCCGAGCCGATGAGCCTGACCTGCCAGCGGCTGGTCAACTGCGCTGGGTTATCGGCAGTTGAAGTCGCTGGGCACATCACCGGCCTCGACCCGGCCCATGTGCCCCAGGCCTATCTATGCAAAGGCAGCTATTTCAGCCTGAGCGGTCGTGCGCCATTTCGGCACCTGGTGTACCCCGCACCGGAACACGCCGGCCTGGGCGTGCACATGACCCTCGACCTGGGCGGCCAGGCGCGCTTCGGCCCGGATGTGGAGTGGGTGGAACATATCGACTACCCGGTAGACCCCCGGCGCGGCGACAGCTTCTATGCCGCCGTACGGCGCTATTGGCCCGACCTGCCCGACGCCAGCCTGCAACCGGCCTACAGCGGCATCCGCCCGAAAATCAGCGGCCCGCTGGACCCGGCGGCGGACTTTGTCATCAGTACGCCCGCCGAGCATGGTGTGCCGGGGCTGGTGAACCTGTTTGGCATCGAGTCACCGGGGTTGACCAGTTGCCTGGCATTGGCGGATCGCGTGCTGCATACCCTGCGTGACAACTGAGGGCAGTGCGAAGCTGCCTTCAGTCTTTATGCATGTGCTGCTTGCCATCGCGATGAGTATGGGCCTTTGAATGCCCCTCATCATGCTGGCCTGCGCCCGAGGCCTGCTCACCGTGGTGGCCAGGCACGTTGCCGCGGTGCTGGCCTTCATGGTTGTGCATTTCACTTTCGCCACCACCATGCTGGTGGCCGCCACTGGCCGCGACCATCGTTTTGTATTGTTCGGCGTTCAACTGGGGTAGCTGGTCCAGGAAGGCGACGATGCCCCAGATGTATTCATCGCTCATGCTCTTGCCCCAGGCCGGCATGCCGGAGGCCTTGATGCCGTGCTTGATGATCCAGAACGCCGCAGCGGGGTCGCCACCAATCCCGCTTTTGGCCAGGTTGGGGGGCGATGGATACAGAGCCTGGCTGAGCTCGGTCTTCTCGACGCCAGGGGCAAGGTGACAACCGATGCACATGGCATTGTAGTTACCGGCGCCGGTACCAATCAGCGCTTCATCTTTCAGGTCCGGCACCTCGATGTCCCTGGCCCGTACTGCGATCGAGCGGTCCCGTGCCATGGCCAGAAAGGCATGCACGGCGGGGAAATGGGGATCATCGGCCCCGACGTTGACCAAGCCGGAGTACGCAGCACCCAGCACGGCCGCGCTGGCCACCGCGCCTGCTGCAACAAGCGTTGTTATTGTTCTTTTCATGTCTGGTTCTCAAAACCACATGCGGATACCGGCCACGAAACGCGCTTCATCCACATCACCACCCTCGTCGCGGATGAAATCGGCGGTCTTGCCGTAGGAGCGGTTCCAGGTGACGCCGATGTAGGGGGCGAACTGGCGGACAATTTCATAGCGCAGGCGCAGCCCGACTTCGGTATTTGCCAGGCCGGAACCGACGCCGCGCACAGGGTCGTTCTTGCCGTAGAAATTGGCTTCAGCGGTCGGCTGCAGGATCAGGCGGTTGGTCAGCAGAATGTCGTAGTCGCCTTCCAGGCGCGCGGCAGTCTGGCCGTTCTCGCCAATGAACGCGGTGGCTTCGGCTTCGAAGTCGTAAAGCGCCATGCCCTGGATACCGAACGCCGCCCAGGTCTGGGGGGATTCAGGCTTGAAGTCCTGTCGCACCCCGGCAACCACATCCCACCATGGGCTGATCGAGCGGCCGTACAGCAGCTGCAATTCGGCATCCTCGGTGACACCGTTGGTACGTTCACCTTCGGAGCGGATCCACAGCCGGTTGATATCGCCGCCTACCCAGCCCGAAGCATCCCAGGCCAGCGTGCTGCCTTCATCGGCGTCCTGGTACTCGAGCTGGTCCAGCAGGAAGAAACTGTTGATAGCACTGTCGTGCATCTGATGCCCGCCCAATGGGGGGAAGGCTGCCTGGCGGTCGGCGTCGGTCAGGACCGGGATCGGGGTACGGCTGGTCGTCGGCGTATCCGTCGAGCCGTGGTTCATTTTCGAATGGTCCATCGCTTCATGGTTCATGGCTCCATGATCCATGGACCCATGATCCATGCCCGGCATGCTGCCATGATCCATCTTGCCGTGGTCCATCATCGAATGGTCCATTTCTTCAGCGGCGAAGCTGGGCGCAGCGCCCAGCACGCCGAGCGAAACGGTCAATGCCAGCAGCGATGGTCGTGCCAGGCTATTGAGCATCTTTCCCTGCCTTGGCTTTGTCGCTGCCATGGGATTCCATCATCTTGCCGTGGTCCATGCCTTGCATCGAGCCATGGTCCATTCCTTTCATGGCGTCGTGGTCCATGCCCTTCATCGAACCGTGGTCCATGCCCTTCATGGCGCCATGATCCATGCCCTTCATCGAACCATGGTCCATGCCTTGAGCACCCTTGGCTTTTGCGCCATCGGCAGGCTGCTGGTTGTCGCCAGACCACGACGGCGGGGCATATACGGCAAACAGGCCGGCCATCACGGCAGAAAGGAAAAACGCGCTTCGTTTCATTGGTTTGCTCATCTCGGATCTCCAGTTCATTCGTCCACACGGACTTCGCGGAACATGCCCATTTCCATGTGGAACAGCAGGTGACAGTGATAGGCCCAACGTCCTAAAGCATCTGCAGTGACGCGGTAGCTTCGTTTTGAGCCAGGCGGCATGTCGATCGTGTGTTTGCGCACCATGAAGTTGCCGTTCTCATCCTCCAGGTCGCTCCACATGCCATGCAGGTGGATGGGGTGGGTCATCATGGTGTCGTTGACCAGGGTGATGCGCAGGCGCTCGCCATACTTGAGGCGCAGTGGCTCGGCATCGGAAAACTTGATGCCGTCGAAGGACCAGGCGAACTTCTCCATGTGGCCGGTGAGGTGCAGCTCGATTGTGCGACCCGGCGCGCGGCCGTCCGGGTCCGGGAAGGTGCTGCGCAGGTCCGCATAGGTCAGCACACGGCGGCCGTTGTCACGCAGGCCGATGCCTGGATCGCCCAGTTTTGGTGTCGGGGTCATGGTCTGCATGTCGACCAGGGGGTTGTTGGTCTCGGAGTCTGGGTGGCTCTGCATGGGCGCGCTGGTACCAGCCATGTCGCCATGGTCCATGCCGGCCATGTCGCCATGGTCCATGCCTGCCATGCTGCCGTGATCCATGCCTGCCATGTCGCCATGGTCCATGCCCATATCGCTCATGGAAATGATCGGCCGTGGATCGACAGCTGGAACAGGGGCTTGCAAGCCTTCGCGAACAGCCAGGGTGCCCCTGGAATACCCGGTACGGTCCATGGATTGAGCGAAGATGGTGTAAGCCTGCTCGCTTTCGGGCTCGACGATGACATCGTAGGTTTCGGCAACGGCGATGCGGAACTCGTCGACCGCAACGGGTTTGACATGCTGCCCATCCGCCGCGACAACCGTCATCTTCAGGCCGGGAATTCGCACATCGAAATACGTCATGGCCGAGCCATTGATGAAGCGCAGGCGGATTTTCTCGCCCGGCTTGAACACGCCCGTCCAGTTACCGTCCGGGGCCTGGCCGTTCATCAGGTAGGTGTAGGTGTAACCGCTCACGTCAGCGAGATCGGTGGGGCTCATTTTCATCTCGGCCCACATCTTGCGGTCGGCTACCGCGGCGGACCAGCCCATTTCGCTCACATCGTTGACGAAATCACCCACCGTGCGCTTGTGGTAGTTGTAGTAGTCAGACTGCTTCTTGAGCTTGGACAGCACCCGTGCAGGGTCTTCATCCGTCCAGTCGCTGAGCATGACCACATAGTCCCGGTCATAGGTGAACGGCTCAGGCTCTTTCGCGTCGATGACCAGGGCACCATACACCCCGACCTGCTCCTGGAAACCGGAGTGGCTGTGGTACCAGTAGGTGCCGTTCTGCTGGACCTTGAACTTGTACTCATACATGCCGTCTGGGGCGATGCCATGGAAGCTCAGGCCCGGCACGCCGTCCATGTTCGCCGGCAGGATGATGCCGTGCCAGTGGATGGAGGTGTCCTGCTGCAAGCGGTTGCGCACACGCAGCGTGACGGTATCGCCTTCGCGCCAGCGCAGGATGGGCCCGGGAATGGAGCCGTTGATTGCCATCGCTGTACGTGCAGTGCCGGTAATGTTGACCGGCAGCTCACCGATGTAGAGGTCGAAGTCGGTGCCGCTCAGCACATTCGGTTGGCCGGGGCTGGTCACGGCCCAGACCGGCGCGCGCCACATGCCCAGCCCGCCAAGCAGTCCGGTAGCGGCCAGGCCTTTGACGAAGGAGCGTCTGGTGGTTTTGCTTTGCATGCCGTTGCGTCCAGTCAGTCGAAAAGTTGCTGGTATTCAGGCGGTTGAACGCCCCAGCCCGTGGGGCGAGAAGCCCCACAATCTTCCCTAACGCTAGCGGACCTGCGCTGTCAGCTGGCTGAGCTTCAGATTACTTTTCTGTAAGCTTGTGGTGGGTCAAATTCAGTAAGCGCGCCGCGCACCCTGTGGGAGCGGGTTCACCCGCGAACAATGTGACGCGGTGTATGGCACCGGCTTTGCCGGTGTTCGCGGGTAAACCCGCTCCCACAAGGCCCTGCGAAATTTTTGGGTTATGTATTCTGTGGGAGCGGGCGTGCCCGCGAAGGGCTGCAAAGCAGCCCCATCAAGGGGCTCTTTGGCCTGGCCGCTACTCGATGCGCAGCGCCGCCACCGGATGCAAGCGGGCCGCCCGCACGGCCGGGGCCAGGCCGGCAAGAATGCCGAGCACCGCCGCCAGCAGCAGCGCCAGCAGCAGAAACAGCGGTTGCAGCGCCAAGGGCAGGCTCGGCATGGCCAGGTGCAGTAGCCCCAGCAGCATGCCCATCAACAGCAGGCCAAGCAGGCCACCGGCCAGGGACAGCAGCGTCGCTTCAGCGAGAAACAACCCAAGTACCTGCCGCGGACTGGCGCCAATCGCCCGCAACAGGCCGATTTCTGCCGTGCGCTCGCCCACAGTGGTCGTCATGATGGTGAGAATGCCGACGGCGCCGACCAGCAGCGAAATGCCCCCCAAGGCACCAATGGCCAGGCTCAGGGTGCCGAGAACGCGGTTGAAGCTGCGCAGCATGTCGTCCTGGGTGGTCAGGCTGAAATCCTCCGCACCGTGTCGTTCGCCGAGCACCTCGCGAATCTGCCGGCTCAATGCCCGTGAAGTGGTAGCGGCGCCGAACACCACATGGGCTTTGACCACCCCGGTGCGGTTGAACAGGCTTTCCGCCCAGTCCACCGGGATGTAGGCGATATCGTCGAGGTTGAAACCGAGCAACTGGCCTTTCTCCGCCATCACGCCGATCACCCGGAAACGCACGCCGCCGACGCGGACCAGCTCACCCAGCGGGTTGCGCGCCCCGAACAGCTCGGTACGCAGCTGATGGCCGAGCACCACATAGGGCGGCGAACGGCCGTCACGGGCCGGGGGCAGGAACTCGCCCAGGCTCAGTTGCATGCGCCAGGCCTGCGCCATCTGATGGCCGCCACCGAGAATGTCGCTGCGCCGGCTCAGTTGACCGAACTGGATATTCCCGCTGCCCTGAATGATCGGCACCGCCGCCTCGACATGCGGCAAGCGCCGCAGGGCGTCGGTGTCACTGATGGTCAGTGGCCGCACGCTGCCAAGCAGGCCGCCGAGGCCGCTGGTCTGGGTCTTGCCTGGGCGCACGGTGATGATCCGCGTACCAAACTGCGAGAAGTTCTCCAGCACATAGCCGCGCACGCCTTCGCCTATGGCCGTGAGCAGCGCCACGGCGGCTATGCCGATCGCTACCCCGAGCAGGGTCAGCAGGCTGCGCAGCGGGCGGCAGGTCAGCGCCGAGCTGGTCAGCCGGAAACCATCTTGCCAGCGCATCAGTGCGCCCCCGGCGGGCGTAGCGCCGCCACCGGCTCCAGCGCCGAGGCCCGAGCGGCCGGCAGCCAGGCGAACAACAGCGCCGTACCGAGTGCCAGCAGCACTGCGCCAGCCCGCGCCCACCAGGGGGCATAGAGCGGCAGATCGAATGCCAGGCGCCCCAGACAGAGCAAGGTTTCGGCCAGCAGCAGCCCTGCCAGTGCCCCTGTCAGGGCCAACAGCGCCGCCTCGCCGAGGAACAGCAGGCGCAGCTGCGCCGCCGTCACGCCTATGGCTTTGAGCAGGCCGATCTCGGCGCTGCGCTGGCTTACTGCAATCCAGGTCACGTTCATGATCAGGATGCCTGCCACCAGCAGGCTGATCGCGGCAATGCCAGCCACCGCCAGGGTCAGCACCGCGAGTATCTGGTCGAAGGCGCTGAGCAGGCTGTCCTGGCTGACCAGGGTGACGTCCTCCTCATCCTCGTGGCGCTCCTTGAGCGCGGCGAGTATCAGCTGCTTGCTACGGTCGAGAAAGCTCGGACCATGCACCTCGACAAACACCCGCGACAAGCCCTCGCTATTGAACAAGGCCTGGGCGCTGGCCACCGGGATGATCAACATCTCGGCGAAATCCATCCCCAGCGATTCGCCCCGCTCACCGAGGATGCCGACCACCCGGAAGCGCCGGTCGCCAGCGCGCAACCATTCACCCAAGGCCGGGCGAGCCCCGAACAGCTCGCGCCGGAGTTTGCCGCCGATCACGCAGACGGCCTCGGCCTGTTCAGGGTCCAGCGTCGGCAGGGGTTGGCCCTGGACGACCGTCAGTTGGCGAATGGCGAAGAAGTCCCGGGTGGTGCCCAGCGTCAGCACCTCACGATTGCGGTTGCCGACTATCACCTCCATCTGCCCGGCCTGCTGCGGCGCGACCCGGCGGATGCCCGGCAACCGGGTGATGGCCTGGACATCCTGCAAGGTCAACTCGTGTGGCGTCAGCCCGGTGAGCGGCGGCATTCGCCCGGTGGTTTCCTTGCGCCCCGGGAAAACGATGAGGATGTCGCGCCCGAGCAGCGAGAACTCGTTCAGGACGAAGGCCCGCGCGCCCGCGCCAAGACCGGTGAGCAGGTTGACCGCGACCACCCCGATAGCGATGGCCAGCAGTAGCATCAGGCTGCGTGAGCGATGCCCACGCAAGGCACCTAGCCAGAAGCCCAGGGCATCGGCAGCGCGCATCAGGCCAGCGCCCACTGCGGCGCAATACTGTGGATCCGCCCGTCACGCATGTGCAGCTGGCGCTGTGCACGGGCGCCCAGGTTGGCATCGTGGGTTACCACTATCAGGGTCAGCCCCTCGCCGTTGAGCTCCTCCAGCAGGCTGAAGACCTCTGCGCCGGCCTGGCTATCGAGATTGCCAGTGGGTTCGTCGGCCAACAGCAGCGCCGGTTGCATGACCATCGCCCGGGCGATCGCCACGCGCTGGCGCTGGCCACCGGACAGCTCGGCCGGGCGGTGGGCAATGCGCTCGCCCAGCCCCAGGCGTGCCACCAATTGGCTGCTGCGCTTGCGCCTTTGTGCCGCACCAATGCCGGCGAGGACCATCGGCAGCTCGATGTTTTCCAGCACCGTCAGCCGTGCGATCAGGTGGTAGGACTGGAACACGAAACCTATCAGTCGGCTGCGCAACTGGGCGCGGCGCGCCTCGCTCAGCGCCGCCGTGGCCTCGCCCTGCAGCCAGTATTCGCCGGCGCTCGGCGCATCGAGCAGGCCGAGGATGTTCAGCAAGGTCGACTTGCCCGAGCCCGACGGGCCCATCACCGCCATGTAGTCACCGGCGGCGATGTCCAGGTCCAGGCCATCCAGGCCCATCACCTGCTGTTCGCCCAACTGGAAGCTGCGGCTGCCGCCGCGCAGGCGGATCATTTCTTGGTCTCCGCGGCATCCACCGGGATCACCGCCACCGTATCCTTGAGCCCTTCCTGCTCGTGGCT
The DNA here is from genome assembly GCF_032971465.1 of Pseudomonas sp. LSJ-87. Lineage (NCBI taxonomy): Bacteria > Pseudomonadati > Pseudomonadota > Gammaproteobacteria > Pseudomonadales > Pseudomonadaceae > Pseudomonas > Pseudomonas sp. LSJ-87. The sequence continues at coordinate 80,663 of NZ_JAWJYQ010000041.1, forward strand.
GGCAACTATGCGTGCGTCCTCGTCCAGCCCTGCAAGCACCTCGGTCCAGCGCCAGTTGCTCAGCCCGGTTTGCACCTGCACCTCGCGCAACACCCGGGCGCTCGGGTCATATCGCAGCACACGCTGCCCCTCCAGCAGGGTCTCGGTGGGGATGCGCAAGGCACCCGCGTGCTGCTCCAGGAGGATCTCGACATCGGCGCTATAGCCGGTGAGCAGGGCCAGGTCTGCCGGCGGCTGGTCGAAGCGCACCTCGACATCGACGGTGCGCGCCTGCTTCTCCAGTTCGCGCACATAAGGCGCGATGCGGCTGACGCGGCCGGTGAAATGCTGACCACGGAAGGCATCCAGGCTGATCCGTACGGCGGTTCCGGGGTGAACCCGGGCAGCGTCCACCTCATCGATCGGTGCCTCTACAAACAGGCAGCTGTCGTCGATCAGGTCGACTGCCGGCGGTGTAGGAATACCTGGCGGCGAAGGGGTGACGAACTCGCCGAGTTCGCCGTTGATTTCTGCGACGATGCCGGCGAATGGTGCACGCAGGGTTGTCTGTTCCAGCAGTGAACGCTGCAACTGCAGGCTGGCGTCGGCCTCGCGGATCAGCACGGCACTGGCACTGCACATCAGTTTCGCCAGGTTGGCCTTGGTCGCCGCCTGATCGAGGCGGTCGGCGGCAATCAACTTGCGGTCGGCCAACTGGCCGAGGCGATCAAGGTCGCGCCGGTCCAGCAGAGCTTGCTGGCAGCGCTGTTCGCGGGTGTTGCGCTGGGCCTCCAGCCGCGCCTCGGCTTCCTGTAGCCTGGCCTGTTGCTCGTCCTGCCGCAGGCGCATGAGCACCTGACCCGGCTGGACCCGCTGGCCCTCGCTGACCAGCAACTCGGCAACCTGGCCGCCGACATTGAAGGACAGGTGCGAGCGTCGACAGGACTTCAGCGTACCCGCGCGCGTGTTGGCCACCACCATCTCCACCGGCCCCCGCTCAACTTCCAGCAGCCTGACCGGCAACGGCTGCGGTCGACTCAACCAGCCGCCCAACACCACGAGACAAGCCAGGATCGACGAGCCAATCAATAATTTGCGCATGGACTACACCTCCTCCCATATGGCTTGAGCCTAGATCAGGAGGGTGAAAGCTCCACGCGAAACGTCATTTATCCGACGATTTTCGGATGAGCGTTAGTATAGTGTCAGATAAATGGCGAATGAGATTTTTTTCGCTAACGCAGCGGCGATTCCCCGGCGATGGAAAGGCTGCAGAAGGTTTCAGAGGATGAGAATGGGGGCATTAAAAAGCCGGCTTGTGGCCGGCTTCTCGGGGACGCTTCCGACTAATTTATGGTAAGCCGCAATCGCCTTAACTGTGTGGCCATCAAGGGCCTGAAAGAGATGGCAGATGCCCGTGTGGGATATCGCCGAGCCCTCTGGACCGCGGCTCGCGCCGGTCGGGGCTGAATGTGCGGCGTAGCATACAAGGGCGCGCGCAGGATGCCCAGCAAAAAATGGCACAGGTTGTTTCAGTCGGGCCGTTGCTGGCGGAAATGCGACCAGTGGAACACCCAGCCCAGAATCTCCAGCCCTTGTGTCTGGCGCTGGGCGGTGGTGTAGCGTTCGACCGCATAGTTGCGCCGATCATGGCTGTGCAGGTACAGCGTGCCGTGCTGGCCGAGGCTGAGGTTGTTCACCCTGAGCACGCCGTTGTGCAGCAGGGCATAGGTTTCGCCCTCGAACACCTGGGTCATGCCCAGGTCGATGGCCAGGGTGGCCTGCAGCGGAATCAGCGGTGTCATGTTGCTGGCGGGCATCGCCAGGCAGATGGCGTTGTCGGCATGCACTCCCAACCCTTTCAGGGCTTTTGCGGGCAGGCACATGTGCTTGCCCGCCACGGGCGACAGCAGGCCGTTGTGCAGTTCGTAAAAGGGCACCTTCAGTGCCCGGCCGCCTTGCGCCGACAGCGGCGTGCGCGGGTTGGCGGGCGCCGGCCCTGGCGGGCAGCTGCGCAGGATCGGGTTGTGGTGTTTGGGGCCTTCGCCCGTGCGCAACCAGCGACGATGCACGCAGAACAGGTCGGCCATTTCGTCCAGCCGGGCCAAAGGCACGCCGCGCTTGAGCCAGTTGTTGACGTGCTGGGGGGTGACGCTGCGCTGGGCGGCGAAATCGGAAGAGGTCAGGCCACATTCGTGGAGGAGGGCTTTGAGTCGGTCGCCGGATGTGTTCATGGCGGCGAGTGTAGCGGCGGGGTGCCGGCAAGGATATGAACCAGATGTTGATGGGGCTTGTGTGAAAAGCGCCTGTTTGTAGGGCGTTGGAGTAGGACTGCGTAGGATTTTTTACTCTCCCAAGCAAGTGCACGGTTCCTGTGGGAGCGGGCCAGCAATTAGAATTTGAGCAAGGCAGTTGCTTCTGCGCAGGCAGGTCATCCAGTGCCAGGGCGACCAGCCATCCATCAGGCATAAAAAAACCCCGCCGAGGCGGGGTTTTTCATGCAACCGGCATCAGCCCTTGTAGGCAGCAACCGATTTGGTGATCGCGGCACGGGCGGCGTCAGCGCCTTCCCAGCCTTCGATCTTGACCCACTTGCCCTTCTCGAGATCTTTGTAGTTGGCAAAGAAGTGCTCGATCTGCTGGATCAGCAGGGCTGGCAGGTCGGTGTATTCCTTCACATCGACGTACAGCTGCGACAGCTTGTCGTGAGGAACAGCGATGACCTTGGCGTCGCCGCCGCCGTCGTCGGTCATGTTCAGCACGCCGACCGGACGGGCGCGGATAACCGAACCTGGGGCTACCGGGTAAGGGGTAACGACCAGCACGTCCAGCGGATCACCGTCATCGGCCAGGGTGTTCGGGATGAAGCCGTAGTTGGCTGGGTAGAACATCGGGGTAGCCATGAAACGGTCGACGAACAGGGTATCGCTGTCCTTGTCGATCTCGTATTTGATCGGCGCGTGGTTGGCCGGGATCTCGATGGCGACGTAGATGTCGTTCGGCAGGTCTTTGCCCGCCGGAATCTTGCTGTAGCTCATTGGGCAGTGCCCCCGTGTTTGACCAAAAAAGTGGCGGCGATTATAGGCACATTCTGCATGGGCATGCCACGCCTGGCCTGATGTGCGGCCCCGTCAGGCGTGGCTTTCGCGGTATTCCGGGTGTTCGGCCTGCAGCCGGCACAGGCGCGCCAGTGGGTCCTGGCGGTAGAACAGCGACAACTGGCGGTAGACCTGTGGATAAGCCTGTTGCAGCAGGTCGGGGGCACTAAAGAAGTACTCGCTGGTGACGGCAAAGAACTCCGCGGGGTTCTCTGCGGCATACGGGTCGATGGCGGTTTCGGCCTCGGGGTTGGCGTCCAGCTGGCGGTTGAGGTCGTCATAGGCCTGTTGCATGGCGGTTGCCCATTCATCCACGGGCATGCCGCTGTGCAGCGGCGGCAGGCCGTTGGCATCGCCATTGAGCATGTCGAGCTTGTGCGCCAGTTCATGGATGACCAGGTTGTAGGCCTCCCAGCCACCACTGGCCAGCACGCCGTTCCAGGCGAGGATGATCGGGCCCTGCTGCCAGGCCTCGCCGCTGTGCTCGCCGTCCCACACGTGCTCCACGCCACTGGCATCGCGGTGGCGCTGGGGGCTCTTGAAGTCGTCGGGGTAGAGGATGATTTCGTGGAAACCCTGGTACCAGTTCAGCTCGCCCAGGTGCAGCAGCGGCAACTGTGCCTGGGCCGCCAGCAACAGGCGCTGCTCGTCATCCGGCTCGACGCCGGGCAGGCAGGTGAGGTGCTTGTCGAGCAGGAACAGGATGCAGGCTTCACGCAGCCAGCGATCTTCTTCGTCCGTGATGCCATCCAGCATCGGCAGGCGCTCGCGCACGGCCTGCCATTGCTGGGGGGTGATGGGGTAGCGCGCCAGGGTGCGCTTGCGCCGCCAGGCGCTGAACGACCACATCTGCAGGTTTCAGTGGGCCTTGGCCGTGCGGCCCAGGCGGCCACGCAGCAGGCCGAGGATCATCGGCACCAGCGACAGGATGATGATGCCCACCACCATCAGCGACAGGTGCTGCTTGATGAATGGCACGTTGCCGAAGAAGTAGCCCAGGGTCACCAGGCCGCCGACCCACAGCAGCGAACCGGCGACGCTGAAACCGAGGAAGCGCGGGTAGTGCATGTGGGCGATGCCGGCGACGAACGGTGCAAAGGTGCGCAGGATGGGCAGGAAGCGCGCCATGGTCACGGTCTTGCCGCCGTGGCGTTCATAGAAGTCGTGGGTACGCTGCAGGTAGTCGCGCCGGAAGATCTTCGAGTTGGGGTTGTTGAACAACCGCTCGCCGGCCGTGCGGCCGATCACGTAGTTGGTGCTGTCGCCGAGGATTGCGGCGGCCATCAGCAGGCCGGCCAGCAGCAACGGGTCCATGCCGCCACCGGCGGCCACGGCGCCGGCAATGAACAGCAGCGAATCGCCGGGCAGGAAGGGCATGACCACCAGCCCGGTTTCACAGAAGATCACGGTGAAGAGGATGGCGTAGATCCAGGGACCGTAATTGGTGACCAGCAGATCGAGGTAGGCATCGAGATGCAGGATAAGGTCCAGCGGGTTGAAATCCATGTACAGCACCTGTGTTCTTGGGCGTAGGCTCGGTTACCTGGGGATGGGTAAATTTTCACACATGACAGGTGGGCCATTATACGGCTAAGTCAGGAACATGCCCGGGGAGTTTGTAGCGGGGGGTTACGACAGGGGGGTATTCCTGTACCGGCCTCTTCGCGGGTAAACCCGCTCCCACAGGTACAGCACCGACTTCAGATGCGCCGCTATGCCTGTGGGAGCGGGTTTACCCGCGAAGAGGCCAGCACAGTCAATCCTGGCTGATCGGCAGGATATAGCTCTTGAACTCGTTATCCTCACGAAACCCGATGGATTCGTAAGTCTTGTGCGCTACCTCATTGTCCGCACTGGTCGACACCCGCATGCGCACGGCGTTGGTTTCCTTGGCCATTTTCTTCGCCTCGCGCATCAGGTGGTCGGCCACCAGCATGCGCCGCGAGTCCTCGGCCACATAGATATCGTTGAGAATCCATACCCGCTTCAATGACAGCGATGAGTAGCTTGGGTACAGCTGGCAGAATCCCAGCAGTTTGCCGTCGTCATCATCGGGTAGCGCCAGGTAGATCACCGACTCATCCCGCTTCAGGCGCTTTTCCAGGAAGCTGCGCGAACTGTCGGGGTAGGGTAGCTGCCCATAGAACTCACGGTATTTGACGAACATCGGCGTGAGCAGGTCGAGGTGTTCCAGGGTTGCCTTGATGATGCGCATGTGCGGCCCTCAGAGTCCATTAGGGGAAACAGCGGATTGCCATCAGCCTTCAAGGGCATGCTGCCCAATGCGCGGTGCAAGTGCAATCCGCCTTCCGTGACATGTTTTTTACCCTTTGCCGAGCAGGAAGTTACCTTTCTGGCCGGTGCTGTGTTCACTCTCCAGGCTATGGACCTCGGCTTCGTCCTTCAGATTCACCCCGGAAAGCTGGCGCCGGCAGGCTTCGCGCATCAAGTACAGCAAGCGGTGCGCCGCCATGCCATAACTCAGGCCCTCCAGGCGGATGTTGGAAATGCAGTTGCGGTAGGCATCGGTCAGGCCGACCTTCGGTGCATAGGTGAAGTACAAGCCAAGGCTGTCGGGCGAGCTGAGCCCCGGGCGTTCGCCGATCAGCATCACCGTCATCCGGGCGCCCAGCAGCTCACCAACCTCGTCGGCCACTGCCACGCGGCCCTGCTGCACCAGCACCACCGGGGCGCTGGTCCAGCCATCGGCGGCGGCCTGTTCCTCGAAACGCGCCAGGAATGGCAGGGTGTGGCGGTGCACGGCCAGTGCCGACAGGCCGTCAGCGACGACGATGGCCAGGTCGACCCCGCCGGGGTTGGCCTGGGCGTGCTGGCGCAGCGCGGCAACCGAATCTTCGTTCAGCCGTCGCCCCAGGTCCGGGCGTTGCAGGTACTGGTTGCGGTCGCTGGCGGCGCTGTGCAGCACCAGGCTTTCGCGCCCGCGGTCACTCAGCTGGGTAGCCAGGCCGGCATGGTCGAAGGCCAGGTGCACGGCGTCGCGGGCCTGGGCGTGGGCAAACTGGAAGTCCAGCTGCGCACCGGTCGGCAGGCTGGTGCCGGTGCGGCCCAGGGCTATGCGCGCCGGGGTCAGGTTGCGCAGGGCCAGCCAAGGGTTGTCGGGGGTAGGCGTGCGGTGGTCCATGGTCATCCCTATGCAAGCTGTGCCAAGGCCTGGCGGAAGGCCGGCGGCAGGTTGTCACCAAAGCGCACCCGGCCATCGGCCTGGGTGAAGATGCCGGTGCGGGCCAGCCATGCCTCGAATTCCGGCCCGGGCTTCAGGCCCAGGGTCTGGCGCGCGTACAGCGCGTCGTGGAACGAGGTGGTCTGGTAGTTGAGCATGATGTCGTCGGAGCCGGGGATGCCCATGATGAAGTTGATCCCGGCCACGCCCAGCAGGGTCAGCAGGGTGTCCATGTCGTCCTGGTCGGCCTCGGCGTGGTTGGTGTAGCAGATGTCGCAACCCATCGGCACTCCCAGCAGCTTGCCGCAGAAGTGGTCTTCGAGGCCGGCGCGGATGATCTGCTTGCCGTTGTACAGGTACTCAGGGCCGATGAAACCGACCACGGTGTTGACCAGGAACGGCTTGAAGTGGCGGGCCACGGCATAGGCGCGGGTTTCACAGGTCTGTTGGTCGACGCCGTGGTGGGCGTTGGCCGACAGCGCGCTGCCCTGGCCGGTTTCGAAGTACATCAGGTTCTGCCCGAGGGTGCCGCGTTTCAGCGAAAGGCCCGCTTCGTAGCCTTCCTGCAGCACGTTCAGGTTGATGCCGAACCCGGCGTTGGCCGCCTCGGTGCCGGCGATGGACTGGAACACCAGGTCCAGTGGCACGCCACGGTTGATCGCCTCGATCGAGGTGGTGACGTGGGTCAGCACGCAGGCCTGGGTGGGGATGTCGTAGCGCTGGATGATGGCGTCGAGCATTTCCAGCAGGGCGCAGATCGAGGCGATGCTGTCGGTGGCCGGGTTGATGCCGATCATGGCGTCGCCGTTACCGTACAGCAGGCCGTCGAGAATGCTGGCGGCGATGCCGGCCGGCTCGTCGGTGGGGTGGTTGGGCTGCAGCCGGGTCGACAGGCGCCCGCGCAGGCCCATGGTGCCACGGAACCGGGTGACCACGCGGATCTTCTGTGCCACCAGCACCAGGTCCTGCACGCGCATGATCTTCGACACCGCGGCGGCCATTTCCGGCGTCAGCCCGGGTGCCAGGTTGCGCAGGCTGTCCTCGTTGGCCTCTTCGCTCAGCAGCCAGTCGCGCAGGCCACCCACGGTCAGGTGGCTGACCGGGGCAAAGGCTTGGGCATCGTGGGTGTCGATGATCAGGCGTGTTACCTCATCATCTTCGTAAGGGATCAGCGCTTCGTTGAGGAAATGGGTCAGCGGGATATTGGCCAGGGCCATCTGCGCGGCGACCCGTTCGCCGTCGTTGCTGGCCGCGACGCCCGCCAGGTAGTCCCCCGAGCGGGCGGGGCTGGCCTTGGCCATCACTTCCTTGAGGCTGTCGAAGCGGTAGACCAGGTGGCCGACCGTGTGTACGAAACTTGCCATACAGACTCTCCAGAGCCGCGGGTTGCCCCGCGGCGGGTGGCGGCGATCAGTGCAGGGCCTCTTCGGCCTTCTGAATCGCGGCGAATTCCTCTTCCGGTGTACCCGCGACCAGGTGGTGGCGGCTGTAGAAAGCAAAGTAGGCAATTAATACCGCATAGATCACTGCGGCGCCAATCACCACCCGTGGGTCGACCAGGAAACCGGCGACCACGGCGATGCAGGCCAGTACCAGTGCCAGGCCCGAGGTGAAGATGCCACCGGGGGTACGGTATGGGCGCTCCATCTTCGGCCGGCGGATGCGCAGGGTGATGTGCGCGGCCATCATCAGCACGTACGACAGGGTAGCGCCGAACACCGCCACCAGGATCAGCAGGTCACCCTGGCCGGTCAGCGACAGGGCAAAGCCGATGATCCCGGGGATGATCAAGGCCAGTACCGGGGCCTTGCTCTTGTTGGTTTCCGACAGTTTGCGCGGCAGGTAGCCGGCGCGGGACAGGGCGAAGATCTGCCGGGAGTAGGCGTAGATGATCGAGAAGAAGCTGGCGATCAGCCCGGCCAGGCCGACCAGGTTGACGAAGCCGCCCATCCAGGTGCTGCCGCCATAGGCTTTGGACAAGGCTTCTACCAGCGGGTTGCCGGACGCTTTCAGTGCTTCGGAGCCTGCGCCGCCGGGGCCGACCACCAGGATCAGCAGGGCGAAGGCCAGCAGCACCAGCATGGCGCCGATCAGGCCGCGTGGCAGGTCACGCTTGGGGTTCTTGGTTTCTTCGGCAGCCAGCGGCACGCCCTCTACGGCGAGGAAGAACCAGATGGCATAGGGGATGGCCGCCCACACGCCGACATAGCCGAACGGCAGGAAGCTGCTGGCGCCCACGGCGTCCGTTTTGGCGATGTCGAACAGGTTGGCTGCATCAAAATGGGGCACCATGCTTACCAGGAACACGGCCAGGGCGATGGCGGCGATGGCGGTGATGATGAACATCAGCTTCAACGCCTCACCCACGCCAAAGATGTGGATGCCGATGAACACGATGTAGAACGCCAGGTAGATCATCCAGCCGCCGATGCCGAACAGTGACTGGCAGTAGGCGCCGATGAACACCGCGATGGCGGCGGGGGCGATGGCGTACTCGATGAGGATCGCCGTCCCGGTGAGGAAGCCGCCCCAGGGGCCGAAGGCACTGCGGGCAAAGCCGTAGCCGCCGCCTGCGGTGGGGATCATCGACGACAGTTCGGCCAGCGAGAAGCACATGCACAGGTACATGGTGGCCATCAGCAGGGTGGCGAGGAACATGCCGCCCCAGCCGCCCTGGGCCAGGCCGAAGTTCCAGCCGGCATAGTCGCCGGAGATGACGTAGGCCACGCCCAGGCCGACCAGCAGGACCCAGCCGGCGGCACCTTTTTTCAGTTCACGTTGCTGGAAATAGTCCGAGCCGACTTTTTCGAAGTCGACGGAAGAGCCTGCCGGCGAGCCGGCGGAATGATCGCTTGGCATAGATTCACCTGTTGTTTTTCTTGGTGGCCGGACGGGTTCCGGGCCGATGGTGATGGGTACTGCAGGAAGCGAGCCAGAGCGGTTGGTGCTCTGGATATTGTGTTTGCAGGTCCGGCCTCATCGCCGGCAAGCCGGCTCCCACAGGTACTGCACAGGTCTGGAATCCCCTGCGATCCCTGTGGGAGCTGGCTTGCCGGCGATGGGCTGCAAAGCAGCCCCGAGGCCATCCCAGGTTTAGAAGAAGCCCAACGGATTGATGTCGTAGCTCACCAGCAGGTTCTTGGTCTGCTGATAGTGGTCGAGCATCATCTTGTGCGTCTCACGCCCGACCCCCGACTTCTTGTAGCCACCGAACGCGGCATGCGCCGGGTACAGGTGGTAGCAGTTGGTCCACACGCGCCCGGCCTTGATCCCACGGCCCATGCGGTAGGCACGGTTGATGTCGCGGGTCCACACGCCGGCACCCAGGCCGAACTCGGTGTCGTTGGCGATCGCCAGGGCTTCGGCTTCGTCCTTGAAGGTGGTGACGCTGACCACCGGGCCGAAGATTTCTTCCTGGAACACGCGCATCTTGTTGTTGCCCTTGAGCAGGGTCGGCTGGATGTAGTAACCGGTGGCCAGCGAGCCTTCCAGTTTCTCGACCTTGCCGCCGGTCAGCAACTCGGCGCCTTCCTTCTGGGCGATGTCGAGGTACGACAGGATCTTCTCGAACTGCTGTTGCGAGGCCTGGGCGCCGACCATGGTGTCGGTGTCCAGCGGGTCGCCGCGCTTGATCTGCAGCACCTTCTTCATCACCACTTCCATGAACTGCGGGTAGATCGACTCCTGTACCAGTGCCCGTGACGGGCAGGTGCATACCTCGCCCTGGTTGAAGAACGCCAGCACCATGCCTTCGGCCGCCTTCTCGATGAAGCTTGGCTCGGCTTGCATGATGTCTTCGAAATACACGTTCGGCGACTTGCCGCCGAGTTCGACGGTGGACGGGATGATGTTCTCGGCGGCGCATTTCATGATGTGCGAGCCGACCGGGGTCGAGCCGGTGAAGGCGATCTTGGCGATGCGCTTGCTGGTGGCCAGGGCTTCACCGGCTTCGCGGCCAAAGCCTTGCACCACGTTGAGTACGCCTTTTGGCAGCAGGTCACCGATCACTTCCAGCAGCACGGTGATGCCCAGCGGGGTCTGTTCGGCCGGCTTGAGCACCACGCAGTTGCCGGCGGCCAGTGCCGGGGCAAGCTTCCAGGCGGCCATCAGGATCGGGAAGTTCCACGGGATGATCTGCCCGACCACGCCCAGCGGCTCGTGGATGTGGTACGCCACGGTGCCTTCGTTGATTTCCGCGGCGCCGCCTTCCTGGGCGCGGATGCAGCCAGCGAAGTAGCGGAAGTGGTCGACCGCCAGCGGAATGTCGGCATTGAGGGTTTCGCGGATCGGCTTGCCGTTGTCCCAGGTTTCGGTGATTGCCAGCAGTTCGAGGTTCTGCTCGATACGGTCGGCGATCTTCAGCAGAACGTTGGAGCGGTCCTGCACTGAGGTGCGGCCCCAGGCGTCGGCCGCAGCGTGGGCGGCATCCAGGGCTTTATCGATGTCTTCGGCAGTGGAGCGAGGGAATTCAGCGATCAGCTTGCCATTCACCGGGGAGGTATTTTCGAAGTACTGCCCCTTTACCGGAGGAACGAACTCACCACCGATGTAGTTGCCGTAGCGGCTCTTGAAGGAAACCTTCGCGCCTTCGGTACCGGGATGTGCGTAACGCATGGTGTGTCTCCTGGCTATTGTGTTTGTTAGGGAGTTGGAAAGCGTAGAGCAAAGGTTGGGCCAGCGTTTCGAGCACCAGGCAAATCAATGACTTGGCTCGGTTCTTTGGGCCTGGCCCACGGTCGCTGTGCCAGCGCCGGTACGCGCGGGGGTGACACTTTGTGCCATTTGCGACACGTAACCGGAGGGTGCATTGCAAAGCCTTCCCGGGTGGAGGATGCTGGCGGGACTCTCTATCTGCGGAGAACTACAACAATGCAGAGCAATCATTTCAGCCGCCATGCCCAGCAAGTCCATACCGTCGCCCATGGTGGGGCCGGGGAGGGCGGCAGTGACCCGTCCATCGCCCGCTCCTGGCTGCGCTGCCTGGAGGACTACCACCTCGACCCGTCGGTGATCGAGGCCCCGGTGGTGCTCGAGCATGGGCGCCTGCTGGAAAGCCGCGAGCGCCTGCGCCAGGTGCTGCAGATTGCCGACCATGAAATGAACAGCCTGCACCAGCAGCTTTCCGGGGCCGGCCATGCAGTGCTGCTGACCGATGCCCGTGGGGTGATCCTCAATTGCGTCAGCGCGCCGACCGAGCGGCGCAGCTTCGAGCGCGCCGGTCTGTGGCTGGGCGCTGACTGGAGCGAGGCGCGCGAGGGCACCAACGGCATCGGCACCTGCCTGGTCGAACGCCAGGCGCTGACCATCCACCAGAACGAGCATTTCCGTGGCCGCCACACCGGCCTGACCTGCTCGGCCAGCCCGGTGTTCGACCCGCATGGCGAGCTGCTGGCAGTGCTGGATGTGTCTTCGGCGCGGCCCGACGTTTCCCGGCAGAGCCAGTTCCACACCATGGCCCTGGTCAACCTGTCGGCGAAGATGATCGAAAGCTGCTACTTCCTGCGCCATTTCGAACAGCAATGGCTGCTGCGTTTTCACCTGCAGGCCGAGTCGGTCGGCCTGTTCAGCGAAGGCCTGCTGGCGTTCGACGGTGACGGGCGCATCTGCGCCGCCAACCAGAGCGCGCTGAACCTGCTGGGCACGGTGCGTGGTGGCGTGCTGGGCAAACCGCTGGAACGCTTTTTCGCTTGCAGCCACGACGAACTGTTCAGCCGCGCCACGCCCGGTGGCAGCACGGCCTGGCCGCTGCATACCCTGGACGGGCGGCAGGTGTTCGCCAGCCTGCGTGGCCAGGCGCGCGCACCGGTGTGGTCGGTGCCAGCCGCCCAGCCGCGACCCGCACGGGAAGTGGAACCGCTTATCTGCCTGCTCGACCCGGCCTTGCAGAACGACTTCCGCCGCAGCGTGCGGGTGTTCGAGCGCGATGTGCCGCTGTTGCTGCGCGGCGAGACCGGCTGTGGCAAGGAGGCCTTTGCCCAGGCCGTGCACCAGGCCAGCGAGCGGCGTGGCAAGCCGTTCGTCGCCATCAACTGCGCCTCGATCCCGGAGAGCCTGATCGAGAGCGAACTGTTCGGCTACCGCGGCGGCAGCTTTACCGGTGCGCGCAAGGAAGGCATGCGCGGCAAGCTGCTGCAGGCCGATGGCGGCACCTTGCTGCTGGACGAGATTGGCGACATGCCACTGGCCCTGCAAACCCGCCTGCTGCGCGTGCTGGAGGAGCGCCAGGTGGTGCCGATCGGTGGCGAGCCGCAGGCGGTCGACGTGCGCATTGTCAGCGCTACCCACCGTGACCTGCTGGAACGGGTGGAGCAGGGCAGTTTCCGCGAGGACCTGTATTACCGGCTGAATGGCCTGGAAGTGGCATTGCCTGCGGTGCGCGAGCGCAGTGACAAGGCGCAGTTGCTGGACTTTCTGCTGCGTCAGGAGGCGCAGGGAGAACCGATCGATATCGAGCCCAGGGCGCGGCAGGCACTGCTCGACTTCGCCTGGCCGGGCAACGTGCGGCAGATGCGCAACGTGCTGCGTACCCTAGTGGCACTTTGCGAAGACTCCCGCATCGTGTTCCCTGATCTCCCCGCCATTGTTCGCGAGGGCTTCGCCCTCGATCGCCGGCAAGCCAGCTCCCACCTCGACCGCGGTGGCTTCAGGCCATGTGCAATCCCTGTGGGAGCCGGCTTGCCGGCGATAGGGCCAGGGCAGGTAGCACAAGACAGTTGCTCCCTCAGGGTGAATGGGGCTTTCGAAGCTGGTGCTGTACCTGTGGGAGCTGGCTTGCCGGCGATAGGGCCTGCCGCGTTGGAGGATGCCGAGCGCCATGCGCTGCTGGCGACCTTGGAGGCAAAACACTGGCACCTCACCCGTGTCGCCGAGCACTTGGGCATCAGCCGCAATACCTTGTATCGAAAACTGCGCAAACACGGCATCACCAGGGCCGACTGAGCGAAACATCTGGTGCGATTTGTCGCGCCCTGGGCTACCCTGCCTCGATGTTTTGCGAGGTCGACCATGCATATTCACATTCTCGGTATTTGCGGCACTTTCATGGGCTCGCTGGCGGTGCTGGCCAAGGAACTTGGCCACCGCGTCACCGGCTCGGACGCCAACGTCTATCCCCCGATGAGCACCCAGCTCGAAGCCCAGGGCATCGAGCTGACCCAAGGCTATGACCCGGCCCAGCTGGACCCGGCGCCAGACCTGGTGGTCATCGGCAACGCCATGTCGCGTGGCAACCCGGCGGTGGAATACGTGCTGAACAAGGGCCTGCCCTATGTTTCCGGCCCGCAGTGGCTGGCCGACCACGTGTTGCAGGGCCGCTGGGTGCTGGCCGTTGCCGGTACCCACGGCAAGACCACGACCAGCAGCATGCTGGCCTGGGTGCTGGAACATGCCGGCATGAGCCCGGGCTTCCTGATTGGCGGTGTGCCGCAGAACTTCTCGGTGTCGGCACGCCTGGGCGATACGCCGTTCTTCGTGGTCGAAGCCGACGAGTACGACAGCGCCTTCTTCGACAAGCGCTCGAAGTTCGTCCACTACCACCCGCGCACGGCGATCCTCAACAACCTTGAGTTCGACCATGCGGACATTTTCCCCGACCTGGCCTCGATCGAGCGGCAGTTCCACCACTTGGTGCGCACCATCCCCAGCGAAGGCCTGGTCATCCACCCCACCACCGAGCTGGCGCTGGAACGGGTGATCGGCATGGGTTGCTGGACCCCGGTGCAGACCACCGGCGAAGGTGGCCAGTGGCAAGCCCGTCTGCTCAGCCCCGACGGCTCGCGCTTCGAAGTGCTGTTCGACGGCGAAGCGCAGGGCGTGGTGGACTGGGCGCTGACTGGCCAGCACAACGTCGCCAACGCCCTGGCCACCCTGGCAGCGGCGCGCCATGTAGGCGTGGTTCCAGCCATGGGTATCGAAGGCCTGAGCGCCTTCAAGAGCGTCAAGCGGCGCATGGAGAAGGTTGCCGAAGTGCAGGGCGTGACCATCTACGATGACTTCGCCCACCACCCGACCGCCATCGCCACCACCCTCGACGGCCTGCGCAAGCGCGTCGGCGAGGCCCCGGTGATCGCCGTGATCGAGCCGCGCTCCAACTCGATGAAGCTCGGTGCCCACCGTGACGGCCTGCCGGAAAGCGTCAACGACGCCGACCAGGTGATCTGGTACGCCCCGGCCAACCTTGGCTGGGACCTGGCTGCCACCGCCGCGCAATGCAAAGTGCCCAGCGTGGTGGCCGACAGCCTCGAAGCGATCATCGAGCGGGTCAAGGGCCAGGCTCGCCCAGGCACCCATGTGGTGATCATGAGCAACGGCGGCTTCGGCGGCCTGCACGGCAAGCTGGCCGAGGCACTGAAGTGAGCGGGCCGGAACGCATCACCCTGGCCATGACGGGCGCCTCTGGCGCCCAGTATGGCCTGCGCCTGCTCGACTGCCTGGTGCGTGAGGACCGCGAGGTGCACTTCCTGATCTCCAAGGCCGCGCAACTGGTGATGGCTACCGAGACGGACGTGGTGCTGCCGGCCAAGCCGCAGGCGATGCAGGCCTTCCTCACCGAATATACCGGTGCTGCCGACGGGCAGATTCGCGTGTATGGCAAGGAGGACTGGATGTCGCCGGTGGCCTCGGGCTCCGGCGCCCCGGCGGCAATGGTAGTGGTGCCTTGTTCCACCGGCACCTTGTCGGCGATTGCCACTGGTGCCTGCAACAACCTGATCGAACGTGCTGCCGACGTTACCCTCAAGGAGCGTCGCCAGCTGATCCTGGTGCCGCGCGAAGCGCCGTTCTCCACCATCCACCTGGAGAACATGCTCAAACTGTCGCAGATGGGCGCGGTGATCCTGCCGGCGGCGCCGGGCTTTTATCACCAGCCGCAGACCATCGACGACCTGGTCGACTTCGTGGTGGCGCGCATTCTCAACCTGCTGAACATTCCCCAGGACATGTTGCCGCGCTGGGGTGAGCACCACTTCGGGGTGGATGATTGAAGCGAGCGCTGGCGGGTTTGCTGGCGCTGGTGCTGCTTGGTGGCTGCGCCACGGTGCGCACGCTGGATGCCAACAAGCCCGGGGCACCGGTGGTGTATGCCGGTACCCGGTTGGACTTGTATGTGATCAATGGCGGGTGCTGCCCGCGGGATCATTACGGGGCTGATGCGCCGGCGTATCCCGGGCTGGACCTGCCGGGGAGCATGTTGCTCGATACCCTGTTGCTGCCGTTGTCTTTGCTGACAGCGGCCGGTGTAGGCTTCCAGGCCACCGGCGGCCTGTAAGGGCCCTTTCGCGGGTAAACCCGCTCCCACAGGTACTGCACCAGGTCTGAAATCGATGCAAATCCTTGTGGGAGCGGGTTTACCCGCGAAGAGGCCCTGGCAGGTAAAGCCTAATTCTTGCCCAACCTGCGCAACTCATCCGACTCCACAATCCGC
>NZ_JAWJYQ010000042.1:0-2562 GCF_032971465.1 Pseudomonas sp. LSJ-87
GGTAAAGCCTAATTCTTGCCCAACCTGCGCAACTCATCCGACTCCACAATCCGCACCCCGTCCTCTTCCTCCAGCGCCAGCCGCCACAGCGCCCGGGCCAAGGTACAAGCCTCGATCCCCCGATACTTCCCGGGTATCAGCTTGGCAAACGGCGAAGCCAACTGTTCGCCGAGCCGCGGCTCGACCCGCTCGCCCAGCAGCAACGATGGCCGCACGATGGTCAGCTGCGGCCAATCCTGGGCCTTGAGTGCCTCTTCCATCTCGCCTTTGACCCGGTTGTAGAAAACCGACGATTTCGGGTCGGCGCCCAACGCACTGACCACCAGCAGATGCCGTGCGCCCAACTCCCGGGCGCGCTTGCTGAACGCCACCACCATGTCCAGGTCCACCGCGCGGAAGGCCGATTCGGAACCGGCCTGCTTCAGCGTGGTGCCCAGGCAGCAGTAGGCGATATCGACCCGCCCGGCCAGCTGTGGAAGGAACACCGCCGGGTCGCCTACCGGGTTTTCCAGGTGGGGGTGCTCGGCCAGTGGCCGGCGGGTTGGCGCCAGTACGCGGGTGATGGTGGGCTCGTTGAGGAGGCGGTCGAGCAGGTGTTCACCTGTCAGACCCGTGGCACCGGCAAGCAGGACATGCTGAGGCGTCAAATACATGATGTCTCTCCCTCGTTACACACAAGCTTAGTGGTTGCCGGGCGTTTGCGCCTGTTCCCCCACGTTGGCCTGTGCGGCGTTACGCAATGCTTCTTCGGCCTGTTGCCGGCGCAGGTGCTGCCAGTGCTCAAGCACATTCGGCGGCGCCCACAGCTGCGGTTCAGAGGCCTCGAAACCTTCCCTTTGTTCTCTTTCGGCAACGCTGGCGCGCGCCAGTTCAAACGCCTGTTTCAGGTCGTCGGTCTGGTTCAGCGCTTCGGCGAACAGGGCATCGCCGAAGTAGGTGAAATCGGCTTCTTCCGAGCAACCGAAGGACACGCGGTCGGCCCGGGCGGCGGTCATGATCAGCGTGCGCTCATCCTTGAGCGGGGCGATATACCCCCCTGAATAGCACGCGGATATGACAATGACCTTGTCGCGGTCCTTCAGCGGTGCCAGGGCGCTGGCGAGTTCGTCGGCGGACAGGTCGGCCAGCTGCAGGCGCGGCTGGTCGAACACCAGCTGGTGGTCGTGGCTGCCATGGCTGGTGAGGTAGATGAACACCAGGTCTTCGGGGCCGCTGCGCTCGGCCAGGGTGCGGGCGGCGCGGGTAAGGTTTTCACGCGTGGCCATGGGGCGGGTGGTCATGTGATCGCGGTGGTTGACCAAGGTCACCTGGCCACGGGCGCCAAAGCGCACCTTGAGCATATTGCTGACGTAGTCGGCTTCACGCATGAACACGCTCTGCTGGCCATCGCCGCCCACCACCAGGCTGTACAGCTGGACTGCTGGTGCCGAGCGCGGTACCCGGGCCAGCGCCTCGTCCAGCAAACGGCCCTGGTTGAGCAGCGCCAGGTCCAGCGGGTCGGGCAACAGTTTGCCGTTCTGGTCCCGTACGCGCACGCCGTTGCTCCAGGTGCCGCTTTCGACCTTGCCGTTGGTCATGATCAGCCGACCCTGGCCGTGGTAGGCATCGTTGAGGAAGCCACCGATGTACTTGCTGCCGTCGGCCAGTTGCAGGCTGCCCTGGCCCGACAGGCGCCAGTCGGCGAAGGTGCCCTTGTAGTGGCTGCCATCGCTGCCCAGCAGTTCGCCTTCGCCGACCAGCGAGCCGTCCTTGAATTCGCCGATCCACACATCACCATCGGCATTTTCGTAGCGGCCACGGCCTTCCAGGCGGTTGTCCTTGAACTCACCGATGTACTGCTCGCCGTCGACGCTGTCGTAGGTGCCGCTGCCTTCCAGCTGGCCGTTGATGAAGTGGCCGCTGAACTGGTTGCCGCTGGCATCGCTGCGCACCCCGGCACCGTTGGGCTTGCCCTTGGCGAACAGGCCCTGGTAGCGGCTGCCGTCGGCCAGTTCCAGCTCGCCGGCGCCTTCGTACAGGTCGTCCTTGAACTGGCCGCGGTAGGTCTGGTCGGCTTGCTTGAGGGTGCCTTCGCCGTCGCGGCGGCCGTGGCTGAAGGTGCCAGCATAGTGGCTGCCCGGGGTATTCAGCTCACCCAGCCCCTGGAACAGCCCTGCGGCGAACTGGCCGCGGTACACCTCGCCGTTGCGGCCGTGCCATTCGCCCTGGCCGTGCCATTGGCCGTCCTTGAAGGTACCGGCGTACCAGCTGCCGTTGGGGTAGTCGATCCGTCCCTCGCCTTGCAGCAGGCCATCGACCACCTGCCCCCGGTACCGCCCACCGTCAGGCAGGCGCGCATCCGGCGGGAGCAGCGATTCGCCATCGCCGCAGGCGGCGAGCAGCAGGACCAGGGTGACGGGGAGCAGTGAACGCATGGCGAGAACCGGGCAATAGGTCTGCCGAGTATGACGCAGAATGGGATCCTGAAACAGCGAACGCATGTGCTGGCGCAGCTCTCGAGCCTGCACTGCATCCAAAAGCTGGCACGGAACCTGTGGGAGCGGGCGTGCCCGCGAACACCGG
>NZ_JAWJYQ010000043.1:0-98328 GCF_032971465.1 Pseudomonas sp. LSJ-87
GGCAGATGCTCTCCCGGCTGAGCTAATCACCCTTCGTCTCGGTGTGGCGCGCATTCTACGGACGGCCCCGTACCCTGGCAAGCACTTTTTTAACTTTTTTCAAAAAAAACCTCAGGCCTTTCAAAGACCTAGCGTTGCCACGTGCATCTTTACATTCAGCTACAGCTACTGGCACTCCGACAGGGTTGGCCTGAGAGCACCGCTCGGAGAATAATGCCCGCCTTATGCATTAAGGAGAGATTGCCCCTCATGTGGTTCAAGAACCTGCTGACCTACCGCCTGACCCAGGAAGTCCCGTTCGAGCCTGAAGCGCTGGAAGCGGCCCTGGCCAGCAAGCCGGCCCGCCCCTGCGCCAGCCAGGAGCTGACCACCTATGGTTTCGTCGCGCCATTCGGCAAGGGCGAAGACGCTCCCCTGGTGCATGTCAGCGGCGAGTACCTGCTGATTGCCGCGCGCAAGGAAGAACGCATCCTGCCCAGCAGCGTGGTCAACGACGCGGTGAAGGAAAAGGTCGAAGAGATCGAGACCGAGCAGATGCGCAAGGTCTATAAAAAGGAACGCGACCAGATCAAGGACGAGATCATCCAGGCCTTCCTGCCGCGCGCGTTCATCCGCCGCTCGATGATCTTCGCTGCCATTGCCCCGCGCCTGGGCGTGATCCTGGTCAACTCGGCCAGCGCCAAGCGTGCCGAAGACCTGCTGTCGACCCTGCGTGAAGTGATGGGCTCGCTGCCGGTGCGCCCGGCCACCGTGAAAATCGCACCGGTTGCCACCATGACCGAGTGGGTCAAGTCGCAGGAAGCTGCCGAAGGCTTCTATGTGCTGGACGAGTGCGAACTGCGCGACACCGCCGAAGATGGCGGTATCGTGCGCTGCAAGCGCCAGGACCTGACCGGCGAGGAAATCCAGCTGCACCTGAGCACTGGCAAGGTGGTTACCCAGCTGGCCCTGGCCTGGCAGGACAAGCTGTCGTTCATTCTGGATGACAAGATGGTGATCAAGCGCCTGAAGTTCGAAGAGCTGCTGCAGGAGCAGGCCGAACAGGATGGTGGCGATGAGGCTGCGCAGCAGTTCGATGCCAGCTTCCAGCTGATGATGATGACCTTTGCCGAATTCCTGCCGGTGCTGTTCGAAGCGCTGGGTGGGGAAGAGATTCCGCAAGGGGTCTGACTGGTTTTGAAATGCCGGTGCTGGCCTTGAAGTGATTTTTGGCAGTGCCGGCCCTTTCGCGGCGGTTCGACGCCTCGATGAACCCGCTCCCACAGGAACCGCACAGGCTTCGAATCTTGTGCAGTACCTGTGGGAGCGGGTTCATCGAGGCGTCGAACCGCCGCGAAAGGGCCAGTGAAATCAATAACGCTATAAACAGAAAAGGAATTGCCCTCATGCGTGCCCTCGCCGCCCTCAGCCGCTTCGTCGGCAATACCTTCGCCCTGTGGGTGCTGGTGTTCGCCGTACTGGCCTTCCTGCAACCGCAATGGTTCATCGCCCTGAAGGTGGCCATCGTGCCGCTGCTGGGCTTGGTGATGTTCGGCATGGGCCTCACTCTCAAGCTCGATGACTTCGCCGCCCTCGCCCGCCAGCCCTGGCGGGTGATGCTGGGTGTGGTCGCGCACTTCGTGATCATGCCGGGCATGGCATGGCTGCTGTGCCAGCTGTTCCACCTGCCGCCGGAAATCGCCGTGGGCGTGATCCTGGTTGGCTGCTGCCCGAGCGGCACGGCGTCGAACGTGATGGTCTGGCTGTCCCGCGGCGACCTGGCGCTGGCGGTGGCGATCGCTGCGGTGACCACCCTGCTCGCCCCGCTGCTGACTCCGGCGCTGATCTGGTTCCTGGCCTCGGCCTGGCTGCCGGTGTCCTTCATGGACATGTTCTGGTCGATCCTGCAGTTGGTGATGCTGCCGATCGTGCTCGGCGTGCTGGCCCAGCGGTTGCTTGGCGCGCGGGTGCAGGCGGCGGTGCAGGTGCTGCCGCTGGTGTCGGTGGTGAGTATCGTGATGATCGTGTGCGCGGTGGTGGCGGCCAGCCAGGCGAAGATCGCCGAGTCGGGGCTGCTGATCATGGCGGTGGTGATATTGCACAACAGCTTCGGCTACTTGCTGGGGTACCTGACCGGCAGGCTGTGCAAGCTGCCACTGGCACAGCGCAAGTCGCTGGCGCTGGAGGTGGGCATGCAGAACTCCGGGCTGGGCGCGGCACTGGCAGCGGCGCATTTTTCGCCGCTGGCTGCGGTGCCGAGTGCGTTGTTCAGCGTTTGGCACAATATTTCCGGGGCGCTGCTGTCGACCTGGTTCCGGCGCATGGGGGAACCTGTGGCAGAAGCTGAAGGTGGGGAGCCGGCCAGGCATTGATGTTGCCTGCACTGGCCCTTTCGCGGGTAAACCCGCTCCCACAGGTACTGCACAAGTCTGAAAGTTGTGGATATCCCTGTGGGAGCGGGTTTACCCGCGAAGAGGCCCGCACAGGCTTGCCCAGAGGGCTGCATATGTGCACCATGGCACCCACTGTGAGGACGACCTCACGACGCACCGCGTGACCATTCCGGGGACGGCCCCATCATTCACAACGATGGAGACGCACCATGTCCTGGATCATCCTGTTCTTCGCCGGCCTGTTCGAGGTCGGCTGGGCCGTCGGCCTGAAATACACCGACGGCTTCAGCAAGCCTCTGCCCACCGTCCTCACCGTCGCCGCCATGGCCATCAGCCTGGGCCTGCTGGGCCTGGCCATGAAAGAGCTGCCGCTGGGTACCGCCTATGCCATCTGGACCGGCGTCGGCGCCGTCGGCACGGTGATCGCCGGCATCATCCTGTTCGGCGAGTCCATGGCCCTGGTACGCCTGGTCAGCGTGGCGCTGATCATTACCGGCCTGGTCGGCCTGAAAGTCAGCGCCAGCTGACGCCCTCCCCTAGCGCAGGTTGCCGCGCAGGCGGCTGACCTGCTCACGCAAGGCTTCTGGCTGCGCCGCCTCCACCGGAATGGCGGCGCCTGCCACGATGGTCACCCGCGACCACAGGCGCTTGAAAAAGCCCTTGGCCGGGTCACGGCTGAAGAAGCTGCCCCACAGCCCCTGCAAGGCCAACGGAATGACCGGCACCGGGGTTTCTTCGAGGATGCGGTTGACGCCGCCCTTGAACACATCGATCTCGCCGTCCCCGGTCAGCTTGCCTTCAGGGAAGATGCATACCAGCTCGCCATCGGCCAGGTACTCGGCAATGCGCGCGAAAGCACGTTCGTAGATGGCCAGGTCTTCGTTGCGCCCGGCAATCGGGATGGCGCCTGCGGTGCGGAACACGAAGTTGAGTACCGGCAGGTTGTAGATCTTGTAGTACATGACGAAGCGGATGGGCCGGCGGATCGCCCCGCCCAGCAGCAGCGCATCGACGAACGACACGTGGTTGCACACCAGCAGCGCCGCGCCTTCGTCGGGGATGCGCTCGAGGTCGCGGTGCTGCACACGGTACATCGAATGGCTGAGCAGCCAGATCAGGAAGCGCATGGTGAACTCGGGCACGATCCTGAAGATATAGGCGTTGACCGCGATGTTGAGCAGCGACACCACCAGGAACAGCTGCGGGATGGTCAGCTCGGCCAGGCCCAGCAGGATGATGGTGAGCACTGCCGACACCACCATGAACAGGGCATTGAGGATGTTGTTGGCAGCGATCACCCGGGCGCGCTGGTCTTCGGCGGTGCGGGCCTGGATCAGCGCATACAGCGGTACGATGTAGAAGCCGCCGAACACCCCAAGGCCTACGATCGACAACAGGATCCACCAGGCCTGGCCCATGCCCAACAGCGCCAGCCAGTCGTGCGGTGCCGCCGCAGCCGGTACATCGCCGGAGTGCCACCACCAAAGCAGGCCGAACAGGCTCAGGCCGAACGAGCCGAACGGCACCAGGCCGATTTCCACCTTGCGCCCGCTCAGCCGCTCGCACAGCAGCGAACCCAGGGCGATCCCCACCGAGAACAGGGTCAGTACCAGTGTCACCACCGTGCCATCACCGTGCAGCCAGTCCTTGGCGTAGGCCGGGATCTGCGTGAGGTAGATGGCACCGACGAACCAGAACCACGAGTTGCCGACGATCGAGCGCGACACCGCCGGCGGCTGCCCCAGGCCCATGCGCAGGATCGCCCACGACTGCCTGAAGATGTTCCAGTCCAGCGGCATTTGCGGTGAAGCGGCAGCGGCCCGCGGGATCCAGCGGCTGGCCAGGTAACCAAGCACGGCAGTGCCGACCACGCCACCAGCCACCACGGTGGCATAGCTGTCGGCCGACATCATCACCCCGGCGCCGATGGTGCCGGCGAGGATGGCCAGGAAGGTACCGGTTTCCACCAGCCCGTTGCCGCCGACCAGTTCTTCTTCGCGCAGGGCCTGCGGCAGGATCGAGTACTTCACCGGGCCGAACAGCGCCGAGTGGGTCCCCATGCCGAACAGCGCCACCAGCATCAGCGCCAGGTGGTTGGTGATGAAGCCGAGCGCGCCTACCGCCATGATCGCGATCTCGGCCAGCTTGATGGCCCGGATCAGCGCATCCTTGGCGAACTTCTCGCCAAACTGCCCGCCCAGCGCAGAGAACAGGAAGAACGGCAGGATGAACAGCAGGGCGCACAGGTTGACCCAGATCGAACGGTCACCGTCGCCCAGGCTGAGCTTGAACAGGATCGCCAGGATCAGCGACTGCTTGAACAAGTTGTCGTTGAAGGCACCCAGCGACTGGGTGATGAAAAACGGCAGGAAACGCCGCTTGCCGAGCAAGGTGAATTGCGAGGAGTGACTCATCGTCCTTGGTCCTGAGGGCTTTTCAATTGGAGGCGCGCCGGGCGCGGCAAGCCACAAATCTGCATGGGAAATGCACTGACTGGCAAGCGCGGTGATTCTGTAGCAAGCCTGTCCCGGCCTCATCGCCGGCAAGCCGGCTCCCACAGGTACCGCACATGGCTTGAGATCAATGCGGTCGAGGTGGGAGCTGGCTTGCCGGCGATGGGCTGCAGAGCAGCCCCCATTTGTCATATGCTCCGATTCGGCTATTCCACAACAAGGACGTGGCAATGCTCGCCGCCATCAAATGCTACCCGCACACTGTGCGCCTGCTGCTCACCACCACCTTCACCCTCACCGTCGCCCGTGCCCTTACCCTGCCCTACCTGGTGGTGTACCTGGCCGACAACTTCCAGCTGCCGATCAGCCAGATCGGCCTGCTGATCGGTGGCGCGCTGATCATCGCCTCGCTGCTGAGCCTGTATGGCGGCCACCTGGTGGATACCTTGCGCAACCACACACTGGTCAGCGCCAGCACCCTGCTGTTTGCCCTGGCCTTCGTCGGCGCGGTCGTCAGCAATTCGGCGCTGCTGTTCTTTCTCTGCCTGGTACTGATCAATCTGGCACTGGCAGTGGTCGACATCGCCGCCAAGGCGGGCTTCTGCGCCTTGCTGCCGGTGGAGGAACGGGCCGAAGTGTTCGCCATCAAGTACACCCTCAGCAACGTCGGCTACGCCGCCGGCCCGCTGCTGGGCGTGGCCATGCTGGAGCTGAACGACCATATGCCGTTCATCGCCTCTGCCCTGCTCGGCCTGGCCATGTGCCTGGCCTACTGGCGCCTGGGTGACCGCAGCCTGCAGGCCAGTGCACCGGACAAGCCCGGGGCCGGCTTTGGCCAGGTGGCGCTGGGGCTGGCCCGTGACCGGCGGCTGGTATGCTTCACCTTGGGCGGGGTGCTGAGCGCGGTGGTGTTCGGCCAGTTCACCGCCTACCTGTCACAGTACCTGGTGGTGATCAGCAGCCCGGCCGAGGCGGCGCGCCTGATCGGTTACCTGGTGACCACCAACGCGGTGACGGTGATTGCCCTGCAGTACCTGATCGGCCGCCGCATCAGCCGCCAGCGCCTGATGCCCTGGCTGCTGGCCGGCATGGGCCTGTTCATCGCCGGGCTGCTGGGCTTTGCCCTGGCCGGTTCGGCGCTGGCGTGGTGCCTGGCGATGCTGGTGTTCACCCTGGGCGAGATCATCGTGATCCCGGCCGAGTACATGTTCATCGACCTGATCGCGCCGGAGCACTTGCGTGGGGTGTATTACGGTGCGCAGAACCTGTCCAACCTCGGTGCGGCGCTGGGGCCGGTGATGGTGGGGTTTGCCCTGGTGCATCTGTGGCCGGGGGCGATCTTCTACCTGCTGGTGTTGTCGGTGATACTGGCGGGGGTGTTTTATTGGCTGGGTACCCGCAAAGGATGATGTCTGCTCTGCTGGCCTCTTCGCGGGTGAACCCGCTCCCACAGGGACAGCGCCGCTTTCGAAGCCTGTGCAGTACCTGTGGGAGCGGGTTCACCCGCGAAAGGGCCGGCACAGGTTAAAGAGAACCCTGCGACCACCTGCCACTGCGACCATCGTCTGCGCTGACGAAGCGGCACCTGCGTGCCAGACTGATTGATCGGGACCGCGTTATCTTTTTGCTTCGGAGTCTTCATGTCGTTGTCCAGCGGGCTGATCGCCGTGGTCGCCCTGGCCTATATGGCCATCATGTTCGCCATCGCCTTCTACGGCGACCGCCGCAGCACGCCGTTGCCGCCGAAGCTGCGTGCCTGGGTGTACAGCCTGTCGCTGGCCGTGTACTGCACCAGCTGGACCTTCTTCGGCGCGGTCGGCCAGGCCGCCGAACAGCTCTGGGCATTCCTGCCGATCTACCTGGGCCCGGTGCTGCTGCTGATCTTCGCGCCCTGGGTGCTTCAGAAGATGGTGCTGATCAGCAAGCAACAGAACATCACCTCGATCGCCGACTTCATCGCCGCGCGCTACGGCAAGTCGCAGTCCCTGGCTGTGGTCGTGGCGCTGATCTGCCTGGTCGGCGTGCTGCCGTACATCGCCTTGCAGCTCAAGGGCATCGTGCTGGGCGTGAACCTGCTGATCGGCGCCAATGCCGACGCCACCGGCACCCGCGTGCAGGACACCGCGCTGGTGGTGTCGCTGGTACTGGCGCTGTTCGCCATCGTCTTCGGTACCCGCAGCCTGGACGTGACCGAACACCACCGTGGCATGGTCCTGGCGATTGCCTTCGAATCGCTGATCAAGCTGCTGGCCTTCCTCGCCGTGGGCATCTTCATCGTCTTCAACCTGTATGACGGCTTTGACGACCTGTTCAGCCAGGCCCGCCAGTCGATCCACCTGCAGGACTATTGGCAGGAAACCATCAACTGGCCGTCGATGGTGGTGCAGACCGCCGTGGCGATGATGGCGATCATCTGCCTGCCACGGCAGTTCCACGTTACCGTAGTGGAGAACATCGAACCCCAGGACATGCGCCTGGCGCGCTGGGTATTCCCGATGTACCTGGCGCTGGCCGCGCTGTTCGTGGTGCCGATCGCCCTGGCCGGGCAGATGCTGCTGCCGGGCACGGTGATCTCCGATTCGTTCGTCATCAGCCTGCCGCTGGCCGAGGCACACCCGAGCCTGGCCCTGCTGGCATTCATCGGCGGTGCCTCGGCGGCCACCGGCATGGTCATCGTCGAGGCCGTGGCGCTGTCGACCATGGTCTCGAACGACATGCTGCTGCCCTGGCTGCTGCGCCGTACCAACGCCGAGCGGCCGTTCGAGGCGTTCCGCCACTGGATGCTCTCGGTACGCCGGGTGACCATCGTGGTGATCCTGCTGCTGGCGTATGTCAGCTACCGCCTGCTGGGCTCCACCGCCAGCCTGGCGACCATCGGCCAGATCGCCTTCGCCGCCGTGACCCAGCTGACCCCGGCCATGCTCGGTGCGCTGTACTGGAAGCAGGCCAACCGCCGCGGCGTGTTCGCTGGCCTGGCCGCAGGTATTTTCCTGTGGTTCTACACCTTGGTGCTGCCGATTGCCGCGCACAGCGTGGGCTGGTCGCTGCAGCTGTTCCCAGGGTTGGCGTGGCTGCACGGCAACCCGCTGAACCTGCCGATCAGCCCACTGACCCAGGGCGTGGTGCTGTCGCTGGCGGGCAACTTCACCCTGTTCGCCTGGGTCTCGGTGCTGTCGCGCACGCGGGTTTCCGAGCATTGGCAGGCCGGCCGCTTCATCGGCCAGCAGACCAGCGCCAGGCCCAGCAGCAAGCCGCTGCTGGCGGTGCAGATCGACGACCTGCTGACCCTGGCCTCGCGCTTTGTCGGCGAAGAACGCGCCCGGCAGAGCTTCATCCGCTTCGCCTACCGCCAGGGCAAGGGCTTCAACCCCAACCAGAACGCCGACGGCGACTGGATCGAACACACCGAACGCCTGTTGGCCGGCGTGCTCGGCACCTCGTCGACCCGCGCCGTGGTCAAGGCCGCCATCGAAGGCCGCGACATGCAGCTGGAAGATGTGGTGCGTATCGCCGACGAAGCCAGCGAGGTGCTGCAGTTCAACCGCGCCCTGCTGCAAGGGGCCATCGAGAACATCAACCAAGGCATCAGCGTGGTCGACCAGAACCTGCACCTGGTGGCCTGGAACCGTCGTTACCTGGAACTGTTCAACTACCCCGACGGGCTGATCAGCGTGGGCCGGCCGATCGCCGACATCATCCGCTACAACGCCGAGCGTGGCCTGTGCGGCCCGGGCGAGGCGCAGGTGCATGTAGCGCGGCGCCTGCACTGGATGCGCCAGGGCCGTGCGCACTCTTCCGAGCGCTTGTTCCCCAATGGCCGGGTGATCGAACTGATCGGCAACCCGATGCCGGGTGGCGGTTTCGTCATGAGCTTCACCGACATCACCCCGTTCCGCGAGGCCGAGCAGGCCCTGCGCGATGCCAACGAAGGCCTGGAACAACGGGTGGCGGAACGCACCCAAGAGCTGTCGCAACTGAACCAGGCGTTGTCCGAAGCCAAGAGCCGTGCCGAAGCGGTGAGCCAGTCCAAGACCCGTTTCCTGGCTGCAGTCAGCCATGACCTGATGCAGCCGCTGAACGCCGCCCGGCTGTTCTCCGCCGCCTTGTCGCAGCAGGCAGAGGGCATGAATGAAGAGGCCCGGCAGCTGGTGCAGCACATGGACAGCTCGCTGCGCTCGGCCGAAGAGCTGATCAGCGACCTGCTGGACATCTCACGCCTGGAAAACGGCAAGATCACTCCGGATGCCAAGCCCTTTGCCCTCAACGAGCTGTTCGACACCCTGGGCGCCGAATTCAAGGTGCTGGCCGCCGAGAAGGGCCTGGAGTTCCGCCTGCGCGGCAGCCGCCTGCGGGTGGACAGCGACATGAAGCTGCTGCGCCGGGTGCTGCAGAACTTCCTGACCAACGCCCTGCGCTATGGCAAGAGCCCGATCCTGCTGGGCGCACGGCGCCAGGGTGAACAGTTGTGGCTTGAGGTGTGGGACCGCGGCCCGGGCATCGCCGACGACAAGCTGCAGGTGATTTTCCAGGAGTTCAAGCGCCTGGACAGCCACCAGACCCGCGCCGAGAAGGGCCTGGGCCTGGGCCTGGCGATCGCCGACGGCCTGTGCCGGGTGCTGGGGCACAAGCTGGAAGTGCGCTCATGGCCGGGCAAGGGCACGGTGTTCCGCGTCAGCGTACCGATTGCCCGCCAAGCCGCCCCGGCGCCCACCGCCCCGGTGGAACAGGGTGGCCAGCCACTGGCCGGGCTGCAGGTACTGTGCGTGGACAACGAAGACAGCATCCTGATCGGCATGAACAGCCTGCTCAGCCGCTGGGGTTGCCAGGTGTGGACCGCGCGCAACCGCGCCGAATGCGAAGCCCTGCTGGCCAAGGGCATGCGCCCGCACCTGGCGCTGGTGGACTACCACCTGGACGACGGCGAGACTGGTACCGGGCTGATGGGCTGGCTACGCGCGCGCCTGGGTGAGCCGGTGCCGGGCGTGGTGATCAGTGCCGACGGCAGCAAGGAAACCATCGCCATGGTGCATGCCTCTGGCCTGGACTACCTGGCCAAGCCGGTCAAGCCGGCGGCCCTGCGCGCCATGCTCAATCGCCATCTGAGCCTGGTTCAGTAAGCGCTTCATCCGGCAACGCCTCGTCGGACAGCGCCCGCTCCAGCAGGTCGGCCGGCAGGCTCTTGCTGGCGCGGGCGCCCAGCAGCTTCAGCTGTTCGCTGCGGCTGACCAGGTTGCCGCGCCCTTCGCACAGCTTGTTGCGCGCGGCGGCATAGGCCTTGTCCACCTGCTGCAGGCGGCTGCCCAGCTCGTCCAGGTCCTGGATGAACAGCACGAACTTGTCGTACAGCCAGCCGGCGCGCTCGGCGATCTCGCGGGCGTTCTGGCCCTGGCGTTCCTGCTTCCACAGGCTGTCGATCACCCGCAAGGTGGCCAGCAAGGTGGTCGGGCTGACGATCACGATCTGCCGATCGAAGGCCTCCTGGAACAGGTTCGGCTCCGCCTGCAGGGCTGCCGAGAAGGCGGCCTCGATCGGCACGAACAGCAGCACGAAATCCAGGCTGTGCAGGCCTTCGAGGCGGTTGTAGTCCTTGCTCGACAGGCCTTTGACGTGGCTGCGCAGCGACTGCACATGCTGCTTGAGCGCGGCCTCGTCGTTGCCGGCGACGAACTGCTGGTAGGCGGTGAGGCTGACCTTGGCATCCACCACTACCTGCTTGTCGCCGGGCAGCATGATCAGCACATCAGGCTGGAAGCGCTCGCCATCGGCGCTCTTGAGGCTGACCTGGGTCTGGTATTCGCGACCCTTTTCCAGGCCGGCATGCTCCAGTACCCGTTCGAGGATCAGCTCACCCCAGTTGCCCTGGGTTTTCTGGCCCTTCAGCGCCTGGGTCAGGTTGGTGGCTTCGTCGGACAGGCGCAGGTTGAGTTGCTGCAGGCGCTCCAGCTCCTTGCCCAGCGAGAAGCGCTCGCGGGCTTCCTGCTGATAGCTCTCCTCCACGCGTTTTTCGAAAGCCTGGATGCGTTCCTTGAGCGGGTCGAGCAACTGGCCGAGATGCTGCTGGCTGGTCTGGGCGAAGCGCTGCTCGCGCTCGTCGAAGATCTTGGTAGCCATGTCGGCGAACTGGGCGCGCAGGGTGTCGCGGGCTTCCTGCAGGTCTTCCAGGCGCTGCTGGTGGCTTTCCTGCTGCTCGCGCAGTTCGGCGTCCAGGCGTGCGGTCTGGGCCTCCAGGCGGCGCAGTTCGGCTTCGCGGTTGGCACGCTCGAGGTTCCAGGCGTGGGCGGCGTCACGGGCGTTGTCGCGGTCGATCTGCAGCAGTTCCAGCTCACGCCCCTGGGCGGCCAGCTGGGTCTGCTTGACGGTGTTGGCTTCGCTGAGGTCGCTGACCTCGTCGCGGCTGGCATCCAGTTGCGCCTGCAGGCCGGCCAGGGCCAGCTGGGCAGCATTGAGGCGCTCTTCGAGCAAGGCCTGCTCGCCTTGCCGCGCACCCTGGCGGCGCTGCACCTGCATGACCCAACCCAGGCAAGGTAATGCACCTGCCACCAAGCCCAGCAGAATGCTGGCCAGATCCACTGTCATGCTTACCCCGATCGCTCTGTTGCAAATTGAGTGCAGCTTATCAGCCTGGCAGGTGTGTTGCCTGTTCCGGCCCTATCGCCGGCAAGCCAGCTCCCACAGGTACAGCGACAACCTCGAGAGCAACGCTGTACCTGTGGGAGCTGGCTTGCCGGCGATAGGGCCAGTGCTGACAACACACCTCAGGCATGGAACCACTGCCTCAAAAGCCGCCGCGCTTCCTGCGACCCCTGCCCCGCCGCCAGCTCCAGCCAGTACCGCGCCTGCTCCGGCTCGCTGTGCTGGCACAGCCGCGCATACTCCAGCTGCGCCCGCCGATCACCAGCGCGGGCGGCCTGGCGCAGCAGTTCATGGCCAATACGACGGTCACGGGCATTGCCGCAATCGCG
Organism: Pseudomonas sp. LSJ-87; assembly: GCF_032971465.1. Taxonomy (NCBI): domain Bacteria; kingdom Pseudomonadati; phylum Pseudomonadota; class Gammaproteobacteria; order Pseudomonadales; family Pseudomonadaceae; genus Pseudomonas; species Pseudomonas sp. LSJ-87. The sequence continues at coordinate 11,788 of NZ_JAWJYQ010000043.1, forward strand.
GCACAACATCTGCCCCAGGCGGCTTTGCGCCACGACCACGCCCTGGCGCGCCGGCTGTTTCAACAGGCGCCCGGCCAGGTGCTTGACCTGCGGCTTGTCACCCAGGCGCGGGTTGTCGAGCAGCCACAAGGCCACTTTGAGAGAGAAACGTTTGGGGGGAGGCGCAGGCGTCGATGCAGCGGGGCTGGCGAGGGGTTTACCGCGAAACTTCATGAGCAACAGGTTTGGCAACTCGAAAGGCGCGCCACTCTACCCTTTTTCTTGCGCCTTGGCCTTTCGATTTCCGGAGGATTGAAAAAAATTTTCAATGATCTTTTCTTGACGTTTTCAAGTGGATGACCAACAGGTCTCCCGGAGCATGTCGATTGTCGGACAGTTCAATGTATTGCTGGCACGCCCGTCCTAGAGCAAGCGCTCGGGACAATCCACAGTTCCTGTGGATAACTCGGTGGACAACCCCCTCCTATCCCCCGCAAACCCCCATGAATTGGGGCTTTCGCTCAAACTGACGATTTTTTCACCAGCTAAAAATAGTGTTTTTTTTCATTGACTTAACCGCCCAGTCAAGGCATTGGCGAGGCTGTCGTGGCGTGTTGCCAGGCAGTTGCAAGCGCTGCTCCGAATGTGAACAAGTGCACCATAAACCTTCATTTGAGTGCACGAAATCGGTACATCAGGCCGGATGCGGGCCTTTTGCCCCCTCTTCCCAGCAGGGCAAATACGCGCCATACTGCTCGGCTCACCTGAACAAACATGAAATGCTTGCCAAGCGCCTGTATTTCCGCTAAGGTGCGCCTCGTTAGTACCAAGCTGAAAGTCAATTCTGGCCTCAAGCGTCCTTGCAGACCCGCCCCTCCCAAGGGTGGCGCTGCTGAAACCAAGACCGGCCCATTCGATGATTCACTCGCCAGCCACGCGCTGTTCAAGCACGAATCACGTGACAGATTGATCAGGATTCCACACCGACGGCCTAGAACCTTGGCCCCGGCGTGCTGCCTGCCTTCTGAAGTACCTACCAGTCAGCCCATGCGCCCACCTTTGATTGCGCTCCCTCTGGCTGCCCTGTTCCAGTCAGGTTCGTTCGTCCCTTAATAAAGGCGTCACTGGAACGTTTCTATCATGCACGGATCATAACCCCGTGTTTAAAGCAGGAACCTCCAACAATATGCAAACTCATCATCAGATTCAGGCTGCCATTGGCACCCTCTCCCAGGCCTTCTCGCCGTTGAAGTGCCTCATCGTTGCCCCTCGCAAGGGCAGCTTCAGCTTTACCCTGGTAGACGAACACGGCGTCGCCTGCCACACCGAGCGCCTGTACCCCGAACAGTACAGCCGCAGTGAACCGCTGCAGGCGGTCATCGCCCGAACCCGTCAGTCGCTCACCGCGTGAGCGGCGAATACTGCGGTATTCAAGCGCTGAATCATCCCATCGCAAGCCTGCCTGAACGTTCGTGGCGTAATTGCCTTAAGGCATATAGCCCGGTACGTCAGGCAGCAATCGATTTAAAAACAGCCCTTTACACCACGATTATCACACTACACTTCAACTCGAGCGGTGCTTGCCGCTTCCGGCGGGCCTGATCACTCACCAGCTGCCAAGCTCCAGTGCCCGTCCGGCCCTTAACTGCTCGAGGGCATCATGGGTATCGCGGCGAATGAATTGTGTCAGTATGTGATCCGACCCACCCTGGTCTACCTGAACCGTCACTGCGCCAGCGCCGAAGCCTTGTTGCTGGGCATCGCCGCCAGCCAGTCGGCCCTGGGGTCGGCCTTGCACGACCGTCGTGGGCATGGCCTTTACCGTATCGGCGAACACCGTCACCAGGCGATCTGGGACGACTACCTTGCCCGTGACCCCGACCTGGCCAGCCTGGTCCGCGGCCTGGCCAGCCAGCACGCCTTCCTCGGCGGCCCGCACCTGGAACTCACCGTCAACCTGCGCTATTCCACCGCCATTGCCTGGATGCTCGTCGAAGAGCAGGCCACGCCACTGCCTGCCGCCGATGACCTTCTCGCGCTGGCGCGGATCTGGCGACAGATTTTCAACCCACAAGGTCGCCTGCGCGACTTCACCCATGCCTGGCATACCTGCATAGATCAGAGATTGCCGCAGGCATCTTAAGACGTGTCCTACAACACACCCGGAAAAAAGGGAATTTTGGTCGGATTGTCCTACAAAACCGCTCTATCTCCTGCGATTTAGGCTATAGCGCGGCGCGTGATTTGTTGGTAGCTTTTCGCCCCGGAGATCCCAAGGAGTTTTCTAATAATGAAAAAAGTAATGCTCAAAACCTCCCTCGGCATTGCCGTTGCTCTTGCTTCCAGCCAACTGCTTGCCGCAGGTTTCGCGCTGAACGAGCAAAGCATCAGCGGCATGGGAACCGGTTTTGCGGGACGTTCGTCTTCTGCCGAAGATGCCAGCACTGTGTATGGCAACCCTGCAGGCATGTCGCGCCTGAAGCGCGAACAGGTCACCGTGGGTGGTGCGGCCGTGATTGCCAAAACTGATATTTCGGGTCCTGGCAGCAATTTCGGGGGGGAAACCGATGGCGACATGGTCCCGGTCGTGGGCGTGCCCATGGGTTACTACGTCAAGCCGATCGATGATCATTGGAGCGTCGGTTTCGGTGTTTACGTGCCATACGGCCTGATCACCGACTACGGTAGCGGCGACGCGGCACGTTACTGGGGCAAGAAGAGCAAGGTCGAGGTTGTCACCTTCCAGCCAACCATCAGCTATGCCTTCAACGACAAGGTGTCGATCGGTTTTGGTCCGACCATCAACCGTATCAAGGGTGAACTGGGCTCGAACCTGAGCAGCGCCGCCTTCCCCGGGTTTCTGGGCGGTGGCCCTGATGGCGAAGTCAAGATCAAGGGCGACGACACCGCTATCGGCTACAACATCGGCGTACTCGTACAAGCCACAGATCGTACCCGCGTGGGTCTGACCTATCACTCGATGGTCGACTACAAGCTTGAAGGCGATACCCGTGTTTCCTACCCGGTTGCTCTCGCTGGTCTCAGCGGCAAATTCGACGCCAGCCTGAAAATCAAGACACCGGAGTCCGTGGACTTCTCGGTCACCCATGAACTGGATGACCACTGGACCCTGTATGCGGGTAGCACCTGGACTCGCTGGAGCCGCCTGGAGAGCATCGTTGTAAAGAACGAAGCACCGGCGGGCTACCCACTGCAGACCATCACCGAAGAGCAGAACTGGCATGACACCTGGGCACACGCCATTGGTGCTGCCTACAAGGTGAACAAGGAGTGGACCCTGCGTGCAGGCTTCTCCGTCGACCAGTCGCCCACCAACAACCACGATCGCTCGCCGCGCATTCCTACCGGCGACCGTAAAGCGGTCAGCTTTGGTGCCGGCTGGAGCCCGAACGATGACATGACCATCGATGTTGCCTACTCCTACCTGTGGGAAGAGGACACCAAGGTCAACAATCAACCGGACTCGCCGACGGAAGGTGCCTTGAAAGGCAACTACCAGGCCAAGTACGAGAACAGCGCTCACGGTATCGGTGCATCCCTTACCTACCGTTTCTGATAGCTTCAAGAAAGTCGGGGCCGCTTTGCGGCCCATCGCGACACAAGGCCGCTCCTGCAACGACCGCACAAAACCGATTCTACGGGATCATGCGGACGCTGTAGGAGCGGCCTTGTGTCGCGATGGGCTGCAAAGCAGCCCCAATATCGTTTCAGGCCTGCACCTGCCAGCTGTCACCCAGGCATTCGCGCAGGTAGCCCATGAACACACGCACTTTTGCGGTCATGGCGAAGCGGTCGGCCAGGCACAGGTAGATATCCATCGGTTCGGTCTGGGCATAGGCCTGGCCGCTATCGCTGTATTCGAACAACGGCACCAGCGCCCCGGTGGCCAAATGCGGCCTTACGATGAACTCGGCCAGGCGGGTGATGCCGCCATCATGCAGTGCCATCTGGGTCAGGGCGTCTATGTCGTCGCTGATCAATACGCTGCCGAACTCTGCCTCGAACCGCAGCCCGTCGCGCATGAACCCCCAACGCAGGAAGCGCCCATCCACCGGGTAGCGGAACACCAGGCAGCGGTGGTCACGCAAGGCCTCGGGCGTGGCCGGCACACCGGCGCTTTGCAGGTAACCGGGCGAGGCACAGCAAATGAACGGTATACGGGCGATATGCCGGGCCAGCAACTGGTCTTCGAGTTGCGGGGCAATGCGCAGGCTCACGTCCACATCCTCCCGCGCGTGGTTGACCCGGCGATCAGTCGTTACCAACTCTATCGAAAGCAGTGGGTAGCGGGCACTGAACGCGGGTATCAATGGCGCCAGGACATGGCGACCGAAGGCGGACGTCGAGGCAATGCACAGCCGCCCTTGGGGTTCACTGTCGGGGGCGGTGACGGCCTGTTCGGCCAAGGCCAGGTCGCGCTCGATGTGCCTGACGCGTTCGTAATACTGGGTGCCGGCGGGTGTCAGCGCCATACTGCGGGTGGTGCGGCTGAGCAGGCGAACCTGCAAGTGGCCTTCCAGGCGTGCCAGGTTCTGGCTGACCGCGGCCGGGCTCAGGCCCAGGTTGCGGGCACCGGCGGCGATGCTGCCGGCTTCGACCACCTTGATGAAGCTGCGAATGGCGTTGAGCAGGTCCATGCTGAGCCCTTGGATTCGTAAGAATCTCTTTATAAAGAACTCAATACGGCTGGTCTACAGCTGCTGCCGGGTGCGTTGCTAACCTGCGCCTCTACTTTCTTTTCAGGAGTTCGCATGAGCAACCTGTCCCAGACACGCAGCCGACGCAAATTGCACCCGGGCGCCACGCCCTACGTTTTTGCCTTCTACATGTCGTCGATCATGGCGCTATTGATGTGTTTCGTGATCACGGCAGCGAATGGGGGGATTAACCCTGAATACCTTGGCAACGTGCTGAAGGCTTACCAGTTGGCGATGCCTGTGGCGTTCGTTTGTGTATTGATGGTCAGGCCGGTGGTTGTGCGGTTGGTGGCGATTACTGTGCATGCAAAGTGAAGTAACCTGAAACCCAGGCGAGTCCCCTGCTTTGGCTCTTGATCTTGATCTTCGCGTCTTCAGGAGACCTTCGCTCGGCCTCCTGAAGTCGCAATCGGCGGCGCCTGAACTATCGCGCGCTTAGAAGCAAGAGCAAGAGCAAGAGCAAGAGCAAGAGCAAGAGCAAGAGCAGCCAGGTTATGGCCGGGAGGCAATGGCCTTTTCGATGGCTGCCCGGAACGCTGGATCATCCGGCTTGGTCAGGCTGGAAAAGTTACCAATCACTTTGCCCTTGCGGTCTACCACGTACTTGTAGAAGTTCCACTTCGGCGCACTGCTCTGGCTGGCCAGTTCCGCGAACAGCGGTATCGCATCCGCGCCCCGAACCGCCTGTGTCTTGGTCATGGTAAAGGTGACGCCATAGTTGGCATAACAAACCTTGGCTGTCTTCTCGCTGTCGGCGTCCTCCTGCTTGAAGTCATTGGAAGGCACACCAAGCATTTCCAGGCCTTGCTCGTGGTATTCCTTGTATGTCGCCTCAAGCCCCTCGAACTGCGGCGCAAAACCGCAGTAACTGGCCGTGTTGACCACCACCAGCGGCTTGCCTGCAAAGCGCTTGCACAGGTCCACCTGCCCCTTGCCCCGCAACTCTGGCAGGCTACCCTGCAACAACGCCGGGCAATCGGCAGCCCAGCTCGATGCGCCGGCAAGCAAGGCCAGCACCGGCACCGTCAACCAATGTGCACGCATGACTCGTTTCTCCCGCAAGACAATCCCTGAACTTGCAGGGTAGCGCCTAACAAACACTCATGCCCAGCTGCATCAGCGCCATCCCGCCCTTGTGCCAGCCCCACCACACCAGCGCCAGCAGCAACAGGGCGGCGACGGCCAGTAGCCCTCGAGCCAGGTAGCGGTTCATGCGGCCTGGGCCTGCAGGCGGGCGACCGGGCGTTCGCGCACGGGCCAGTTGAGGGCGGCAGCCAGCAGACTGAGCAGGATGGAAATCTGCCAGACCAGGTCGTAGCTGCCGGTGCGGTCATACACTACCCCGCCCAACCAGCCGCCCAGGAAGGCGCCCAGCTGGTGGAACAGGAAGACGATACCGCCAAGCATGGACAGGTTGCGCACGCCGAACACAGTGGCCACGGTGCCGTTGGTCAGTGGCACCGTGGACAACCACAGCAGCCCCATGGCGATGCCGAACAGGTAAGCGCTGACTTCAGTCACCGGCGCCCAGAGGAACAGCACGATCACTACCGCACGCAGCAGGTACAACCCGGTCAGCAGGCGCGGCTTGGACATGCGCCCGCCCAGCCAGCCAGCGGTGAAGGTACCGACGATATTGAACAGGCCTACCAGCGCCAGCACCGTTGTGCCGGTGGTCGCAGCCAGGTGCTGGTCGACCAGGTAGGCCGGCAGGTGCACGCCAATGAACACCACCTGGAAACCACAAACGAAAAAGCCCAGCGCCAGCAACCAGAAGCCGGAATGCGAGCACGCCTCGCGCAAGGCCTGGCCCAGGGTCTGTTCGGTACCATGAGTGGGCAGCGGCCGGTCGCGCAGCAGGCCGACGAAGGGCACGATCAGCGCCACCATCAGGCCCAGTACCAGCAACGCTGCGGACCAGCCCAACCATTGGATCAGGCCGAGCGTGCCCGGCAACATGGCGAACTGGCCGAAAGAACCGGCAGCGCTGGCAATGCCCATGGCCATGCTGCGCTTCTCCGCCGGCACGGCACGCCCAACCACGCCGAGGATGACCGAGAACGAGGTGCCGGACAGGCCGATGCCGATCAGCAAGCCGGCACTCAGCGACAACGACCAGGCCGAGTCGGCCATGCCCATCAGCACCAACCCGGCAGCGTAGAGAATACCGCCAATGATCACCACCCGCGCCGCGCCCATGCGGTCGGCCAGGGCGCCGGCGAACGGTTGCGCCAGCCCCCAGATCAGGTTCTGCAAGGCAATGGCGAAGGCGAATACCTCACGCCCCCAGCCGAAGTCCGCGCTCATAGGCGCCAGGAACAGGCCGAAGCCGTGCCGCACACCCAGGGACAGCGCCAGGATCAGCGCTGCCCCCACCAATACCCACCCGCTGGTTCGCCACACCGAAGTCATTGTCGTTATCTCCAGCACATCGCAAGGTTTTACGGGTATATACCCGCTTATAGTCGTATCAATTCAAGCCAGCTGGTTCAGCAAACGCACCAGTTCATCCCGCTGCCCTGCCCCCAGCCGCTCCACCAGTTCGGCCTGTGCCTGTTCCCAGGCCGGATGGGCAGCGCGCAGCAGTTGGGTACCGGCCTCGGTCAGCAGCACCACGCGGTTGCGCTGATCGTCACCATCAGCCAAGGCCACCAGCCCTTCAGCCTCCAGCACCCGCAGGTTGCGGCCCAGGGTACTACGCTCCAGGCCCATGGCCTCCGCCAGGGTGGTGATACTCGGGCGATCGAGCCGCTGCAGATGACGCAACAGGGAAAACTGGGCGACATTGACCCCGAAGCCGGCAAGGGCCTCGTCGTAATGCCGGCTCACCCCACGGGCGGCACGACGCAGATGGGTGCAGATGCATTCACTGGTCAACATGGATACGTGTATATACCCGCGTCATGCGTGTTGCAAGAGATTTCACGATTACCGACGCCCCTCAGCCCTAATGCCTGTCAGATAGCGTTAATGGGGCTGCTACGCAGCCCATCGCCGGCAAGCCAGCTCCCACAGGTACAGCGTTGCTCTCGAGGTTGTCGCTGTACCTGTGGGAGCTGGCTTGCCGGCGATGGGCCGCAAAGCGGCCCCCAATTACTTAACCAGGTTCAAGCGCCGGCGAATCGGCTCGAACTCTGCTGTAGCCTTGCGCGCCAGCGGGTCTGGAACGCCCTGCTCGATTGCCTGCCAATAGCGCCACGGCACCTTGGCCGAGCCCAGTTCGTAGTCCATGCCGTCCCAGTTATCTTCACGGAAGCTGTAGAAGGCCCAGTGCAACTGGTGGCGATCCAGCACGCTGAGCACGTCTTCCAGGTATTGCCGGCAGCCCGGCAGCCTGCGCATGCAGCCGAACTCGCCCACCACCAACCGCGAGCGGGGCACGTTCATGGCCGCGGCCCAGTCCAGCGGCTGGCGCAGATATTGCGCCACACGCTGGCCATCCCACTGCTGCGTTTGCCCCGCGAACGGTGCCGAGCCGGGATAGGCGATGGGTTGCTTGCGCGTCATGTTCGGTGCACTGGTCACCAGATAGGGCTCGTACATGTGCACGCTGTACAGCACCCGCTGGTCTTCCAGAGGTGCCGGCCAGTAACCAAAGGCGTCGGCGGCGGCGAACCAGCCGGCATCGAGCATGACCGGCGTGTCCGCGTCCTCCTCGCGAATGGCCGCTATCAACTGCCGATACAGGGCCGGCAGATCACGCGCACTGCCCTGCTGCCGTGCATACCACTGCTGCATTTGCCCAGGGTCGGCATGCTCGGCCAGGCCACCTTGCTTCTCCGGGGCGGGCTCGTTGACCAGGTTGTAGGCGGCGATGGCCGGGTGACCTTTCAGCTCACGGGCCAGATCCCGCCAGAAGGCCGCAGCCTGCAACCAGTAGCGTTTGTCCTGCCAGAGGCGGTCGTCGAACTGGCCCTGGTTGTTTTGCGACCAGCGCATGCCGGGTAGCGAGAGCGGTGCGATCACCACCTTGAGGCCGGCCTTATGGGCGCGGTCGAGGGTGGCTCGCAGCGTGGCCAGGTCAGCCGCAGCCAGGCCTTGATAGGCATCGGCATCGCCGAGGAGGAAGTCGCGTTCCGCCGGCTGCCATTTGTCGTAGGACAGCCGCACCCAGGTCGCGCCATAACCGCTCAAGGCGTCGAAGTAGGCTTGATCAGGCGGCAGCCGGTTGAAGCTGTTGCCACCGTGGCGGGGGGTGTTCCAGAAAGCCATGAGATCGGCTGCCATGGCAGCAGGCCCCATGGCCAACAAAAACGCAGCGAGAATGACATGACGCATGGTGCCGACACTCCTCGACGTTTGCGGGAGGGGCAAGCATACGCCAGTGAAAAGATGCCGGTTCTTGCTGAGTTTTTTCAGGAATTTACCAACACGTTAGGCTCAGAAACGCCCTACAGAAACATCCTGCTTGCGCGGTCACTAGGAGCGGCCTTGTGTCGCGAAAGGGCTGCAAAGCAGCCCCACGACTTCAGCGTTAGTGCATAAATCGCCGGGGCTGCTTTGCAGCCCTTTCGCGACACAAGGCCGCTCCTACAGGGTCCAGAGCAAGGCTCAGAGGCCCAACGCCAACCCCAGCACCACGGCCAGTTCGAGCAACTCCAGCATTGCACCAGCGGTATCGCCGGTAGTCCCGGCCAAGCGCCGGCACATCAGTTGTCGCAACCAGGCAAACACCGCCAACGCCAGCACCACGACCCACCCGCCCAGGACCAGGCAAAAAAGCACACAGCCCAGCAGCACCCAGCCGGCCGCATGCCGGGGCAGGTGCTCGGCCAGCGCTTGCCCCAAACCACCCTGCCGTACATAAGGCGTACTCAGGAACAATCCGAGCATCGCCGCCCGCCCGATCAACGGTGCCAGTAGCAACTGCACGCCAATGCCCTGCTCGACCAGCACCCACAAGGCGCAGAACTTCAACAACAGCACCAGCACCAGAGTGACCACGGCAATCGGCCCGCTACGCGGGTCTTTCATGATCAGCAGGGTGCGTTCGCGGTCACCGAAACCACCCAGCCAAGCGTCGGCGCTGTCCGCCAGGCCATCCAGGTGCAAGGCGCCACTGAGCAACACCCACAACGTCAGCAGCAGGGCCGCGTGCAACGGCGCCGGTGTACCCTCCATCAAGTGGCTGGCCAGCCACAGCAACAGGCCGAACAGCAACCCGACCAGCGGGTAGCAGAGCAGCGAGCGCCCCACCTCGCGCGGCGCCGGCATGCCCGGCAGACTCACCGGCAGGCTGCTGAGAAACTGCAAGGCAATCCACAACGGCAACATTTCAGCGCCCCTCGACCAACTGGCCGTCATCACCCGGCACCAATCGCATCAACGCAGCGTGGCCGACTTCGACCTGCAGCAACTGCGCCCTCGGCAACCCACGGGCACGGGCCAGCAGCAGCCGCATCACGCCGCCATGGGTGACCAGCAGCACACGCTTGCCAGCATGCTGATGGCTCAGGCGCTCGACAGCCGCCAGCACACGCTCGGCGAACGCCTCGACCGGCTCGCCATTGGGCGGTGTAAACGCGTAAGGGTCCGCCCAGAAGCGCCCCAGCGCGTCCGCCTGGTCTTCCATGATCTGCGCTGCACTACGGCCTTCCCAGTCGCCAAAATGCAGTTCCTGCAACGCCGCTTCGCGCTGTACCGGCAGGTTCAGCCGCTCGCCCAGTTCCTCGGCAAAACGCGCACAGCGCTGCAGCGGCGAACTGACCAACACCTCCCACGGGCCGGCTTCGGCCACGGCGCCACGCATCTGCGCCCAGCCCTTGTCGGTCAAGGCATCATCAAGGCTGCCACGCAGGCCTCCCTGTTCCGTTTCGCCATGGCGCAGCAGGTCAAGGATCATGCCGGGCGGTCCGCCACCGCAGCCTCGGCGAAGGTCGCCATCTGCCCGTGCAGCGCACAGGCCAGGCGTAACAGCGGTACGGCCAGGGCAGCCCCACTGCCCTCGCCCAGGCGCAGGCCCAGGGCCAGCAACGGCTCGGCCTGCAAAGCGTCGAGCAAGGCTTTGTGCCCAGGCTCTGCGCCTTGGTGGGCGAACAGCAACCAGGCCCGGCACTGCGGGTTGAGGCGCACCGCCAGCAGCGCGGCGACACTGCAGATGAAGCCGTCTACCAGCACCGCAATACCCGCCTGCGCACAGCCGATGTAGGCACCGGCCAGGGCCGCGATCTCGAAACCACCGACACAGCCCAGTGCCTGCAATGGATCGTTGGCGCTCAGGCCATGCAGGCTCAGCGCCCGTTCGATGACCTCGGCCTTGTGCCGCACCCCGGCGTGGTCCAGGCCGGTACCCGGGCCACTCAACTCAGCCGGCGGGCAGCCCAGCAAGACGCTGGCCAAGGCAGCGGCAGCCGTGGTGTTGCCAATACCCATCTCGCCACCGATGAACAGCTGCGCGCCCTGTTCGGCGGCGCGCAGGGCACTATCGCGACCAGCCTGCAGGGCGGCCTGCAGCTGGCCCTCGGTCATCGCTGGCTGGCGGGCGAAGTTGGCGGTACCGGCGCCCAGGCGCAGATGGCGCACGCCAGGCAGTTCCAGGTGCGGGTCGATGGTGCCCAGGTCGACCACTTCCAGGCTTGCCTGCAGCTGGCGCGCCAGCACACTGATTGCCGCGCCACCACCGACGAAGTTGCGCAGCATCTGCCCGGTCACCGCTTGCGGGTAGGCCGAGATGCCTTCCTCGACCACGCCGTGGTCACCGGCAAAAATGCTGATTGCGGCGTTATCCAAGGTCGGCCGTTCACACCCCTGCAGGCCGGCCAGCTGAATGGCCAAACCTTCCAGTTGGCCGAGCGAACCGGCAGGTTTGGTCAGCTGCTGCTGACGGGCGCGGGCCTGGTCCATGGCGGCGTTGTCGAGGGGTTGGCAGGCGTCACGCCACCAGGCTTGGGTCATAGTGCAGGTCCTTTGAGCATTAGGGGCAGGCCGGCCACGGTCAGCACCACGCGCTGACAGCGTTCGGCCACGGCCTGGTGCAGCCAGCCGGCCAGGTCGACATAGCGCCGGGTCAGCTCGCCCATGGGCACGACGCCCAGGCCAGTTTCGTTACTGACCAGGATGACCGTGCCCGGCAACTGTTCCAGGCAGGCCAGCAGCGCATCACGCTCCTCGGCCAGGCGCTGGTCGTCTTCGAGCATCAGCAGGTTGGTCAGCCACAGGGTCAGGCAATCCACCAGCAGGCAGCGCCCTTCGGCCGCTTCGGCGCGCAGTACCGCGGCCAGGGCCAGGGGCTCTTCGATCAACCCCCAGTCATCGGGGCGACGCTGGCGGTGCAGCAGCACGCGTTGGTTCATTTCACCATCCAGCGGCTGGCTGGTGGCGATATAGGTCACCGGCAGGCCACTGGCGCTGGCCAGCTGTTCGGCCAAGCGGCTCTTGCCCGAGCGGGCGCCACCGAGGATCAGGTTGAGCATGTCAGGCCACCCCACAGAGCTGGCGCAGGCGCGCGGTGTCCAGGTGCTTTTCCACCAGGTCGGCCAGGCGCTCGATATCGCGTTCGCGCAGGGCCTGGTAATCGACGGCCTGCACATCATCCAGCCCAGCCCAGCGCAGCAGCGCCGCGCACGACTGGCTACCTTCGAACAGGCCGTGCAGGTAGGTGGCAAGTATCTGGCCATCAGCGCTGACAGCACCATCGCAACGGCCATCGGCAAGTTGCACGGCTGGCTGCTCCAGGGCAGGCCCCGTGGTGACGCCAGCATGAATTTCATAACCGGCAACCGGGACTGCCTCCAGGTTCAGCGTGCCGGCAACGTTGCGCAGTTGCTTCTCGGCTTCGAGCACCGTGGCGTAATCGAGCAGGCCAAGCCCCGGGCTGGAGCCGGCGGCACCTTCGAGACCAAGCGGGTCATGCACTTCGCGGCCCAGCATCTGCAGGCCACCGCAGATCCCGATCAGCTTGCCGCCATAGCGCAGGTGCCGGTCGATGGCCTTGTCCCAACCGCGCTCACGCAGTTGCGCCAGGTCGCCGCGCACACTCTTGGAGCCCGGCAGGATGATCAGGTCGGCGGCCGGGATCGGCTGGCCCGCGCCGATGAACTGCAGGTCCACCTGCGGGTGCAGGCGCAGCGGGTCAAAGTCGGTGTGGTTACTGATACGCGGCAGTGCCGGGACGATCACCTTGAGCACGCGCTCGGCCTTTGCCCCCTGGCGTGCGTCGATGCCGTCTTCGGCTTCCAGATGCAGATCGGTGACATACGGCAGCACGCCCAGCACCGGCTTGCCGGTGCGCTGCTCCAGCCAGTCCAGCCCCGGCTGCAGCAAGGCGATGTCGCCGCGGAAGCGGTTTATGACAAAGCCCTTTACCCGCGCCTGCTCACTGGGCGACAGCAGTTCCAGGGTGCCGACCAGATGGGCGAAAACACCACCACGATTGATGTCGGCAACCAGGATCACCGGGCAGTCCACCGCTTCGGCAAAGCCCATGTTGGCAATGTCACCGGCACGCAGGTTGATCTCCGCTGGCGAGCCCGCACCTTCGACCATGACCACCGGCCAGGCAGCACTCAGGCGCTGGTGCGAAGCCAGCACCGCCTGCATGGCGATAGCCTTGTAGTCGTGGTAGGCCACCGCGTTCATGCTAGTGACGGCGCGGCCATGGATGATCACCTGGGCGCCGGTGTCGCTATTGGGCTTGAGCAGCACCGGGTTCATGTCGGTGTGCGGTTGCAGCCGACAGGCCTGGGCCTGCACCGCCTGGGCCCGGCCGATTTCACCGCCGTCGGCGGTCACCGCGCTGTTCAGCGCCATGTTCTGTGGCTTGAACGGCACCACACCGACGCCCTGGCGCAACAGCCAGCGGCAAAGTGCAGTCACCAGCGTGCTCTTGCCGGCGTCGGAGGTGGTGCCTTGCACCATGAGGGTGGTCATGCCGTTTCCTTCTGATAGGCCGCCAGGGCCTGGGCCAGGCGCTGTTCGTCCACCGCATGGGCAGGCAGCCCAAGGCGTACCGCCGACGGCTGCTCGAACAGCCGCACCAGGATGCCGCGGCGGGCAAGAAAGTCATGCAGTTGCGCAGCGTGCTCGCTGCGTACGTACTGGAACAGATCGCAACCGCCGCTGGGCGCCAGGCCGGCGCTGCGCAACAGCATAGCCAGCCGCTGGCTGGCGGCAGCGCAGCGTTCGACCTGCACACGCTGGGCGGCGTGGTCGGCCAGGCTGGCCTGGGCCAGCACCCGGGTCGGGCCATTGACGGTCCACGGCCCAAGCAACTCGGCCAGGCGTAGCAGCAGGCTGCGTTCGGCGGCAACGAACCCCAGGCGCACGCCGGCCAGGCCGAAGAACTTGCCGAACGAGCGCAGCACGATCAGCCCCGGGCGCTCGGCACAATCGACCACGCCATCCGCCGGGGTGTTGTCCATGAACGCTTCGTCGACCAGCAGCCAACCACCGCGGGCGGCCAGGCGCGCATGCCAATCCAGCAGGCGTTCACGCGGCACCCGGCGGCCGGTGGGGTTGTTGGGGTTGACCAGCACCAGTACGTCGAGGCTGTCGAGCGTCGCCTCGACCTGTGCTTCGTCCAGCTCAAGCAACTGGTGCCCCGCCCGTTGCCAGGCGTAGGGGTGCTCGGCATAGCATGGCGTCAACACCCCTACCCGGCCGGCTGCGCGCAACAGCGGCAAGGCCTGGATCGCGGCCTGGGAACCGGCCACCGCCAGCAATTGGCGGGCGCCGTAATACGCACGCGCGGCGTCCTCCAGGCCGTCCTCGGTCTCCGGCAGGCGAGCCCAGGCCTCCACGGGAATCGGTGGAATCGGGAAAGGCCATGGCGCAATGCCGCTGGACAGGTCGAGCCACTGCTCGCGGGCGATGCCGTATTGCCGTACCGCCCGCAGCAGGCGGCCTCCGTGTTCAAGCATTGATATAGGCCCCCAGGCAGATCACCAGCAGCCACAGCCATACGCCGCGCTGCACCAGGCCCCAGCCGCGCTCGATGGCGTCGGCGTCGGCCATTGGCCCGTCACCCAGGCGTGGCCGCTCATGCAGCTCGCCGTGGTACACCGCCGGGCCACCCAGTTCCACACCTAACGCACCAGCACCGGCGGCCATCACCGGCCCGGCATTGGGGCTGTCCCACAGCGGGCCCTGCTTGCGCCAGCAGGCCAGGGCCAGGCGGGTCTTGCCCAGCAGCGCGTAGGTCAACGCCACCAGCCTGGCAGGGATATAGTTGAGCACATCGTCGACGCGCGCCGCGCACCAGCCGAAGCGTTCGAAGCGCTCGTTGCGGTAGCCCCACATCGCGTCCAGGGTGTTGCTCAGGCGGTACAGCACCACGCCCGGCGCGCCGGCGACCACGAACCAGAACAGCGCGGCGAATACCGCATCGCTGCCATTCTCCAGTACCGATTCGGTGGCCGCCCGGGCAACCGCAGGTTCGTCCAGTTCGCGGGTTTCGCGGCTGACCAGGTAGCCCACACGGCGCCGCGCTTCTTGCAGGTCACCCTGGCGCAAGGCACTGGCCACCGGCAACACGTGTTCGCCCAGGCTGCGCAGTCCGACGGCGCAGTACAGCGCCAGCACGTCGACCAGCCAGCCGATATACGGCAGCCAGGAGAGGATCAGTGCCACCAGGGTAAGCGGCACCACGGCCAGGAACCATGCGCTCACCCCGTGGCTGCGCCAGCCGCGCCCACCGGCATTCAGTCGGCGCTCGAGGTTACCGGCCATGTTGCCGAAGGCTACCAGCGGATGGCGCCGCTGCGGTTCGCCCAGCAAGGCATCCAGGGCCACCCCGGCCACGGTCAGCAAGGCCACGCTCATTGGCGCTCTCCCCATTGGTTCTCAAAGAGCATTTCACTCAAGGGCCGTTCCTCGGCCCAGTTTTCCAGCACCAGCATCGGTGCCGGGTAGAACTCGGTTACCGGCCCCAGGCACAGCACCGCGACCGGCTTGGCCCCGGCCGGCATGCCCAGCAGCGCCGCCAGCGCCTGCGGGTCGAACAGCGACACCCAGCCCATGCCCAGGCCTTCGCCACGGGCTGCCAGCCACAGGTTCTGGATGGCGCAGGCCAGCGAGGCCAGGTCCATTTCCGGCAGGGTGCGGCGGCCGAAGATATGCGGCTCGCGGTTGTCCATCAGGGCGGCCACCAGCAACTCGGCGCAGTCATTGATGCCCTCCACCTTCAGTTTCATGAAGGCGTCGGAGCGTTCGCCCAACGCTTCGGCGGTACGCACCCGCTCTGCTTCCACCAAGGCCTGGATACGCGCACGCAGGTCGCGCCGGGTGATTCGGATGAAACGCCAGGGCTGCATCAGCCCG
Source organism: Pseudomonas sp. LSJ-87 (assembly GCF_032971465.1). Classification (NCBI taxonomy): domain Bacteria; kingdom Pseudomonadati; phylum Pseudomonadota; class Gammaproteobacteria; order Pseudomonadales; family Pseudomonadaceae; genus Pseudomonas; species Pseudomonas sp. LSJ-87. Next base: position 27,741 of record NZ_JAWJYQ010000043.1, read on the forward strand.
ACGCTGGGCGCCTGGTGCGCGGCAGCCAACAGGCGGCCCAGCAGTTCCGGGGCTACCTCGCCACCGGCGAAATGGCGCATGTCACGGCGCTCGCCGATGGCCCGGTAGATCGCGGCGCGCTCGGCGTCGCTGTAGGCGTGTTCGCTCATGGTCGCAACAGCGCCGCCGCCGCATCCGGGTTGGAGGGGAAGTAGAAATGCACGTAGGAAGCCGTCAGCCGACCCAGGCGGTACACCGCTTCGTTGCCACGCCCGCCATTGGGGCTCAGGCCACGTGCGATCGGCTCCAGTGCGGTACTGGTCAGCGAATGGTGATAGGTGTGACCGCGCAGGGTGCCTTCCGGCAGTTCCACCGCCTGCAAGGCCAAGGCAGCCAGGCGCTTCTGCATGGTCGCTTCGCCCGGCAGCAGGCCGAGCAGCTCGGCACGCTCGCCGGCCACGTCGGTCAGGGCATCGAGCAGATACAGCATGCCGCCGCACTCGGCCAGCAACGGTTTGCCCTGGGCGTGATGGGCACGGATCGCCTCGCTCATCGGCGCGTTGGCGGCCAGGGCGTGGTGGTGCAGCTCGGGATAACCACCCGGCAGGTACAGGCTGTCCACTGCCGGCAGTTCGCGGTCATGCAGCGGCGAGAAGAATTCCAGCTGTGCGCCCAGGTTGCGCAGCAGGTCGAGGTTGGCGCCATAGGTGAAGGCAAAGGCCTCGTCCCGCGCCACGCCAATGCGCACACCGGCCAACGAGGCAGTACTGGCTTGCGGCTCGGGTTCGGCAAAGGTCACTGGCGGCGGCAAGGCAGCATCGCAACTGGCGCCAAGCGCCTCGGCAGCGGCATCCAGGCGCGCGTCCAGGTCGTTCAGCTCGCTGGCCTGGACCAGCCCCAGGTGGCGGCTGGGCAGCTCGATACCGCGCTCGCGGGACAAGCCGCCATACCAGCGCAGGCCCTCGGTCAGGCTACCTTCCAGCAGTTGCGCGTGGCGCAGGCTGCCGACCCGGTTGGCCAACACACCGGCAAACGGCAGGTCCGCCTGGTAGCGTGCCAGGCCCAGGGCCAGGGCGCCGAAGGTCTGGGCCATGGCCGTGCCGTCGATCACCGCCAGCACCGGCACGCCGAAGTGGCACGCCAGGTCGGCGCTGGACGGCGTGCCGTCGAACAGCCCCATCACTCCTTCGATCAGGATCAGGTCGGCCTCGCCGGCGGCTTCCCACAGCAGGCGGCGGCTTTCCTCGGCGCCGATCATCCACAGGTCGAGCTGGTACACCGGCGCGCCGCTGGCTCGCTCGAGGATCATCGGGTCGAGAAAGTCGGGCCCGCACTTGAACACCCGCACCTTGCGCCCGAGGTTGCGGTGCAGGCGGGCCAGGGCGGCGGTGACGGTGGTCTTGCCCTGGCCAGAGGCCGGTGCCGCGATCAGCACGGCGGGGCAATGGCGCGGCTGGCTCACAGTTCCACGCCCTTCTGTGCACGGATGCCGGCCTGGAAGGCGTGCTTGAGCATGCCCATCTCGGTCACGGTGTCGGCCAGCTCGATCATCTCGGGTTTCGCGGCACGGCCAGTGACGATCACATGCTGCATCGGTGGGCGGGCCTGGATGTCGGACAGCACCTGGTCAAGGTCGAGGTAGCCGTGCTTGAGGGCGATGTTCAGTTCATCGAGCACCACGAACTGCACGCTAGGGTCTTGCAGCAACTGGCGCGACACGGCCCAGGCCGCTTCGGCGGCGGCAATGTCGCGCTGGCGGTCCTGGGTTTCCCAGGTAAAGCCCTCGCCCATCACGTGGTAGCGCACCTGCTCGGGGAAGCGGCGGAAGAACAGCTCTTCGCCGGTGCTGTTGCGGCCCTTGATGAACTGCACCACACCGCACTGCATGCCATGGCCCAGGGCGCGCGCGAGCATACCGAAGGCCGAGCTGCTCTTGCCTTTGCCATTGCCGGTCAGCACCAGCAGCAGGCCGCATTCGTTGGGGGATTTGGCGATGCGCTCGTCGATGATCGCCTTCTTGCGCTGCATGCGCGCCAGGTGGCGTTCGTCGCGTTCGGTGGATTCGCTCATCAGGGTTCTCCGCTGGCTGGCGCCACGGCAACGCGCGGCGACAGGTAAAAGGCGGGCAGACGGAGAACGCGCAGGGGCCGTGGCCGTACGCCACGGTGCACCGCGCATCACCCTCCGTGATGCCGTTGGCAGTATCAGGCCGGTCTCCGGGCTTGTGAGCGGGCCTTGGCCCAGGCCTGCGCGCCTTCCCGGGTGCTGGCACCCAGTGGCCCTGCGCGGCCGCGACTCACCTACCGTTGCGGGGGCAGCGCCGGAATCGCGCCATGCTGGCACCCACCGGCTTCCCAGTTTCACCCTGCCCAGTCGGGGCTGGCAGGGCACCTGAAACACGCGCGAAGGTTAGAGGGTTGCACCGGGAGCGTCAATCGAAGCGGACCGCTTTGCAGTCGAACAGGCACCGCCCGGGTAATGGCCAATTCACCTGGTTGTGCCACACTGAATACAGTGATATCACATAGCCATCACTTTCAGCTGAACGCGATCACAACGATAACAGGAGAGCGCAGCATGCGAGGCCAGATCATCAACAACCCGCGCCTGGAGTTTCTCGCCCCGGTGCTGGAGCGCTGGGGCGACTGTATCGACCGCTTCAACCAGTTTGCCGGCGATGCCGAAGCCCCTTACTGGCATGGCGCCGCCGCCAATACCGGGCTGCTTGCCGCAGCGGCGTGGCAGGCCGAACTGGCGGCGCTGCAGCAGTTTGCCAGCAAGAAGCAGCGCGACGAAGGTGAACACGAAGGGCGCTGCGACCTGTCGATCAGCAGTGCCGATGAAGCGCTGTACCTCAGTGTCAGCCAGCGCTGGCCAAAAGTTGCCCGGCTGGACATGGCCGACGCCCTGCAGCAGACCGCTGCCCTGGCGCGCCAGGTGGCCTACCCCAGCCAGTTGAAAGCCGGGGCGCTGTTCATCAGCCCGTGGAAGGCTGGCCAGCATGCCAGCCCCGAGGAACTGCAGGACCTGGTCGACGATCTGCAGAAACATACCGCCTGTGCCATCGCCTGGTACTTCCCGTATGCCTATCGCAAATTGCACAACGAGCTGGGGCAGTATTTCCCGGGGGTAGCGTTGTTGCTCAAGCAGGCTTGAAGCAACTTCGGCTCGGGCCGGGGCCGGAACTCGTTTCGCAAGCGCGACGTGGTTTCTGTGGGAGCGGGCGTGCCCGCGAAGAATCCAGCGCGGTGGCTGGCACCGGCTGCGCCGGTGTTCGCGGGCGCGCCCGCTCCCACAGAGCCCCTGCTAAACCTTTCAGTTATATGCGGCTCCATGAGAGCGCGGCCCAGATAAGCTTTGGCTTGTCTTCCATCAGGCCGTCGATGGTCAGGTCCCGTGCATAGCCGATCAATTCCGAGGCTTGTTCGCGGGCGTTCTGGCAGGAGATACCGGGTTCGATGCGGAAAAGGGGGTGGGTCTGGTTTTCACCTTGAAAGAATATGGTTTTGCCGACTGTGCATTTCGTGTCTTCGGTGGTCATTTAAGGCTCCTGTCGTAGTGAAGCGACCACCGACCGCGGCTAAACAGTATGGTGGCAGCTGTACGTGGGTTAGCCGACCGGGACGTCAGGCACCCGGCGCACCCGCAGGTGCCCCACGCACAGCCGCCATAAGGCGCCAATGCCGATTACTCGGTATTGCTCAGCTGCGGTGTATGACGATTTCGGGCGGCTAACCCGGTCATTGAAGGTCAACGACATGCCGAGACTAGAGACCGCATTTGGCGCGCGCAACGGAGAATAGGTGTTAAGAGTATCTTTGGGAAACGGCCTACAAGAAAGGTGTTAAATCTGATTCTTGGTCTCGCCCCCACGCCACCTTTGCAACAGCAGCGCATCTCACTGGCACATTGAGCCACCACCAGACCTGCTTGCTCTTGCTCTTGCTCTTGATCTTGATCTTGATCTTGATCTTGATCTTGATCTTGATCTTGATCTTGATCTTGATCTTGATCTTGATCTTGATCTTGATCTTGGCGACTTCAGGAGGCCGAGCAGAGGTCTTGCGGAGGGAGGTGACGGGCATGGATGCCCGTCACCTCCCTCCGCAGTCCCTTCGCTCGGCCTCCTGAAGTCGCAATCGGCGGCGCCTGAACTATCGCGCGCTTAGAAGCAAAAGCAACGGCAACGGCAACGGCAACGGCAACGGCAACGGCAACGGCAACGGCAGTTGGATGGTTCACGGGAACCCGGCGAACGTCGCCGACCTCTCAGTTCCATAGGCCTTCTTAGGAGGATGCCGCCCATGAAACACCTGATGCCTTGGTTATTGGCCGCCAGCCTGACTGCCTGCGGCGAAACCGCCCTGCTGAATGTACTCGACGGCAGTGGCCCAACGCCCCAGCTGCCTGCTCCAGTCAAGACCACCCTCCCCACTGTGAATATCGCACCGGCAGTGGGCTGGCCCAAGGACGTCAAGCCCGAAGCAGCACCAGGCACTCAGGTGAAAGCGTTCGCCAGCGGGCTCGACCACCCTCGCTGGCTATACCTGCTGCCCAACGGAGACGTGCTGGTAGCTGAAACCAATGCCCCGCCCAAACCCGAAGATGGCAAGGGCCTGCGCGGTTGGGTCATGAAGAAGGTGATGAAGCGGGCAGGTGCAGGCGTGCCCAGCGCCAACCGCATTACCCTGCTACGGGATGCCGACCACGACGGGGTGGCTGAAATCCGCACGACCTTCATCGAAGAGCTCAACTCACCGTTCGGCATGGCCCTGGTCGGCAAGGATCTCTACGTCGCCAACACCGACAGGCTGCTGCGCTTTCACTACGAGCCCGGTGCCATGCAAATTCGCAATGAAGGCCAGCCGGTAGTCGAGTTGCCAGGCGGGACGCTCAACCACCACTGGACCAAGAACGTCATCGCCAGCCCCGATGGCAAGAAGCTTTTCGTGACGGTCGGCTCCAACAGCAACGTAGGCGAAAACGGTATGGACAAGGAACAGGGACGCGCCGCGATCTGGGAGGTGGACCCCGCCAGCGGCCAGCACCGCCTGTTCGCCAATGGCCTGCGCAACCCTAACGGCCTGGCCTGGGAGCCGCACAGCGGCGCGTTGTGGACGGCAGTCAACGAGCGTGACGAGATCGGTAGCGATCTGGTACCGGACTACATCACTTCCGTGAAGGACGGCGGTTTCTATGGTTGGCCCTACAGCTACTACGGCCGCCACGTGGACGAGCGCGTGCAACCGCCAGCGCCTGAAAAAGTAGCCCAGGCGCTGGTGCCCGACTACGCCGTGGGCCCACACACGGCATCGCTGGGGCTGGCATTCGCCGAACCGAATGGGCTACCACCGCCCTTCGAACAAGGGGCATTCGTAGGCCAGCACGGGTCGTGGAACCGCAAGCCACACAGTGGCTACAAAGTGATTTTCGTGCCGTTCGACCCGTCAGGAAAACCCTCGGGCAGGCCAGTGGACCTGCTTACCGGTTTTCTGGATGAGCATGGCAAGGCCCAAGGGCGCCCGGTCGGCGTAATCACCGACGGGCGTGGCGGCGTGCTGGTAGCCGATGATGTCGGCAATGTGGTCTGGCGGGTGAGCAAAGCCCCGCCTGTCCTCAGGGGTTCTGCGCCAGATGCCCTTGCGGAATGACGCGCTTGGCCTGCAGGTAAGCCTTGGCCCAGTAGCTGTTGGACAGGTAGTCCAGGCGCACCGTGCCACCGCTGGAAGGTGCATGCACGAAGCGCCCTTCCCCAACATAAATGCCAGCATGGCTGACCTGCGAGCCGCCACTGGTGGCGAAGAACACCAGGTCACCGGACTGCAGCGACTTGGCATCCACGGTTGGCGCACGCATGACGATCATCTCACGCGTCGAACGCGGCAGGCTTATGCCGGCAGCATCACGGTAGACGTACTTGATCAGGCCACTGCAATCGAAACCGGAGTCCGGCGTGTTGCCGCCCCAGCGATAAGGCGTGCCCACCAGGCCGATAGCACGCATCAGCACGTCATCGGCAATCGGCGAAGGGCTGGGCTGGCTATAGGTTACCTGCGGCTGTACCACAGGAGCCGGCGCAGGCGCACGGCTGGAGCAGGCAGCCAGCAAGGCTGCCAAGGAGAGAAATGCGAAGCGCGCCATCTTTACCATGGCCAGAACATCCTGTCTGAGTCCGCTGGGCCGCAGCCGAAAAGAATTGAGAATTTAGATTAGACGCTTTCTATAAATGCGCACGGCGGCGAGCTTTTTTCAAAGCATCGCCGCCGCAGCAGGATATATCATTTTGCTATCAGTTGCGCGCGATATTGGTGGTCGGCGCCATGGCCAAGGCACGCTTGGCTTCGATGAAGGTCTTGCTCCAGTAGCGGTCACCGAGGCTGTCGATGCGCACGCCACCACTGCGGCGGCTGCTGGAGTGGATGAACTGGTTGTCACCCAGGTAGATGCCGGCATGGCTGACGCGGCCGCGACCATTGGTGCTGAAGAACAGCAGGTCACCTGGCTTGAGCTTGTTGCGGGCCACTTTCGGGGCATCGACGTTGATCATTTCACGCGTGGAACGCGGCAGGGTAACGCCCGCCTCTTCGCGGAACAGGTAGCCGATGAAACCACTGCAGTCGAAGCCGGACTTCTCCGAGGTACCACCGAAGCGGTAGCGGGTGCCGATCAGCGACATGCCGCGCTCGAGAATGCTGTCAGCCAGAGCTGGCAACTGGTAAGGCTTGCTGCTGGAGAAAGCCTCCAGGTCATCTTCGGTGGCCAGCTCTTCCGGCTCGCCGAATACCGACGAGGACGAGGCTTTGGCCTTGAACGCCGATTGTGCGGCGATCGGGGAGTGATCCTGTGGCTGCGGCTCTGAATGAGAAGCTGGGCCTTGGGCCGCGCAGCCAAAAAGCAGGGTCACGAGTGCGAGTGGCACGAGGGGTGCGAAGCGCTTCAGCATGGGCACGACCGTGTCTGTAATCCTTTAGAAGGGTGAAACTATGCCCTCTATCATGGCCATTTGCAAATTTTATCGAAAAAGATGTGACTTTTTTGTTTTGCCGCTCTGGCCCAGCGTTTTCGGGGTTACCAACCCAGGGTTTCCTTGAGGAACGGGATGGTGAGCTTGCGTTGTGCCTGCAACGAGGCCTGGTCGAGACGTTCGAGCAGGTCGAACAACGCACTCATGCTGCGTGCGCCGCGGGTGAGGATGAAGTGACCGACTTCGTCGGTAAGGTGCAGGCCACGGCGCGAAGCACGCAGTTGCAGGGCACGCAGCTTGTCTTCGTCGGACAGGCCACGCATCTGGAACACCAGGGCCAGGGTCAGCCGCGACTTCAGGTCCGGCAGCTTGATCGGCAGTTCGCGCGGCGATGCCGAGGCAGCCAGCAGCAGGCGCCGGCCGCTGTCACGCAGGCGGTTGAACAGATGGAACATGGCCTCTTCCCAGTCAGCCTTGCCGGCGATCACGTGCAGGTCGTCGATGCACACCAGTTCGTACTGGGCCAGGTAGTCGAGCAGCCCTACGCCACGATCGAGCAATTGCGCCAGTGGCAGGTAGACGGCTGGCTCGCCGCGTTGCTGGAAGCGGTGGGTGGCGGCCTGTAGCAGGTGGGTACGGCCAACACCTTGCTTGCCCCACAGGTAGATAAGGCTCTCGGTCCAGCCGGCGTCGGCTTCGCATAGCCGCTCGACGTAGCCCAATGCCGCGGCATTGGCGCCCGGATAGTAGTTGATGAAGGTGGCGTCATCGCGCAGGCGCACACCCAGGGGCAACTGGATCGGTGGTTTCATGCTCGCGGGCGGTCGACAGGACCGCAGGGGGCCTTTGGTGAACAATGTGCAAAGTCTATACCCGCAGCGCGGGGCGCACAATCACGGCAGCGGATAGTACAAGTAAAATCAACGAGTTGCGCTTTTTTTGGCTGTTTTGGGGCTGCATTGCAGCCCTTCGCGGGCTTGCCCGCTCCCACAGGGGGCGCATAAATCATGGGCTCAGCGACACACCTGTGGAGCGGGCAAGCCCGCGAAGGGCCGCAACGCGGCCCCGGGATCACAACTCCGGGTCGATATCCCCGGCATACATGTCCGATTCCTTGTACAGGTCATGTACATGCCGCAGCAGCACCATGATCACCGCCGCCACCGGCAGCGCCAGCAACACCCCGGTAAAGCCGAACAGCTCACCGCCGGCCAGGATCGCGAAGATCACCGCCACCGGATGCAGGCCGATACGGTCGCCGACCAGCAGCGGGGTCAGCACCATGCCTTCCAGCGCCTGCCCGACCATGAACACCGCGACGATACCCAGCATCGGGTACAAATCGCCACCGAACTGGAACAGGCCAGCCACCAAGGCCGCGCCGATGCCGATGATGAAGCCCATGTACGGCACGATGGCAGCCAGCCCGGCGAGCATGCCGATCAGCAGCCCCAGCTCCAGCCCCACCAGCATCAGCCCGGCCGAATAGATGATGCCCAGGGCCACCATCACCATCAATTGCCCGCGCACGAACGCCCCCAGCACTTCATGGCATTCGCCCGCCAGGCCCATCACTTGCGGCTCACGCTGGCGCGGCAACAGGCCACGCAGCTTGGCCATCATCAGGTCCCAGTCGCGTAGCAGATAGAAGCCCACCACCGGGATCAGCACCATGTTGGCCAGCCAGGCCATCAGCGCCAGGCTCGATGCAGTGGCATGGGACAGCAGCACGCCGACGATATCGGTGGTCTGGCCCATGTGCGTGCCGATGGCGGCCTTGATCTTGTCGAACTTCCAGAAGCCGTCAGCCAGGCCCAGGCGGCTCTGCACCCAGGGCAGCGCCACGTGCTCGAGCCAGTCGAGCATCTGCGGCGCCAGTTCGTACAGGCGCACCAGCTGCTTGGCCAGCAGCGGCACCAATACCAGCAGCAAGGCCAGCAACAGCAAGGTAAACAGGCCGAAAACCACCACCACGCCCCAGGTGCGCGACAGCCCCAGGCGCTCCAGGCGGTCGACCAGCGGGTCGGCCAGGTAGGCCAGCAGGATGCCGACCAGGAACGGGGTAAGAATATTGTGCAGGCTGTAAAGCAGCACGGCGACCAGCAGGGCAACGCCCAGCCAGATCCAACGACGTACGTCGGTCACGGTGTGCTCCCCTTACCAGCGAAAACGCAAACCGTCGAACGGCTTGGGTGCTGGCTGGGCCGGCACTGGTTGCCCAGCGCCGGCAGCGTCTGCCGGAGCTGGAGGGGGCTGCACAGCGGGCGCCTGCTCTACCGGTACTTCCTGCAGCTTGGCCAGGCCAAGCTGGGCGCGCAGCTGTTCGCGGTTGGCGGTCACGCCGTAGGTCAGGGTGCTGCCTTCGGCCATCTGCAGGCGCGGGCCAAAGGGTTCGAGCACGCGGGCCAGCTCGGCGTAGCGCTGCAGGTTCATCCCCTGCACTTGCACCTGCAACTGGCTGCTGGCGCCCGGGCGGGTGACGTAGCGCGGCGCCAGGCGGCTGCTGAGCGCCAGCATCACGGCGTCGGCCAGTGCTGCCGGGTCGGCACCTTCGGCAGTGCCTTGTTCACGCTGGTCACCCAGCCACAGCTGCCATTTGCCCTGCCACTTGCCGTCGGCTTCCCGGGCATGCACCGCCAGCAAGGCATCGGCGCCGTAGCGCCCTGAGGCTTCGCGCAGCGCCGCAGGGTCGCTGCCTTCGATCTGCTCGGCATTGGCCACCAGTTGCTCCTGCAGGTCGGCCAGCGGCAGGCGCAACGGCAGGCCACGGTGCTGCGCGGCGCGGCGCAGGGGTTGGGCACTGGCCTGGCCGTCACCGACCAGGTTGCTGCCTTCGGCACTGTCGTTCAGCCACCAGCCGAGGATCGAGGGGCGGTTGCTGCCCCACAAGGCCAGGCCGGCCTTGCGCAAGGCCCGTTCGGTACTGCCCGGGTCGAACTCGACCAGCACCGACTCGGGTGGCCCGGCTTCGCTGGCGACCTGGTTGATGATTTGCTGCGGGTCCTTGCGCAGCCCGGCCAATGCCGGGCTTTGCGCTGCCTTGGGGTCGCCGGTCAGGCGCGTTACCAGGGTATCGAGGGCCTGGGCGGTAGCCGCGGCACGGGCTTCGGCGCCCTGCCCGGATACCGGTTCGCGCACCTGGTACAGGCCGGAGACACTTTCAGCCTGGGCAGTGGCCGAGATCAGGGCCAGGCAACCGACTGCCAGAATATTGAAAAGACGCATGGAGGATTCCTGTCCAGAACACATGGAGCGACGTGGCGCTACCTGCAGGCTGTGACCGCCACGGGCAAGAAATGCTCCGTGGCACCGGGCATTTCTGCCTGCCACCTTTCCTATACCTTATACAGCCACCCGCGCGGCAACCAGTCGCGGCCCGTGAAAGGATGTTTTTTTAATGCTTTCGGCACCTGCCCGTCGGCCTGAGGATGGCCGCTGCCCGGCAACCCTGATAAAATCGCGCGCCTTCACAGACCACTGACGTTTCAGGCAGCCGCCGCTTACCAGCCGGCCTTGGCCGTCATGGTCGTTTTTAAGAATCCCTCCCTCCTAAAGGCCTGGATCAATGAGCAAGCAACCCTCCCTGAGCTACAAGGACGCCGGTGTAGACATCGACGCCGGCGAAGCACTGGTCGAACGCATCAAGGGCGTGGCAAAACGCACCGCACGCCCTGAAGTCATGGGTGGCCTGGGCGGCTTCGGCGCCCTCTGCGAGATCCCGGCCGGCTACAAGCAGCCGGTGCTGGTCTCCGGCACCGACGGCGTCGGCACCAAGCTGCGCCTGGCACTGAACCTGAACAAGCACGACAGCATCGGCCAGGACCTGGTCGCCATGTGCGTCAACGACCTGGTAGTGTGCGGCGCCGAGCCGCTGTTCTTCCTCGACTACTATGCCACCGGCAAACTGAACGTCGACGTGGCCGCCACCGTGGTCACCGGCATCGGTGCCGGTTGCGAACTGGCCGGCTGCTCGCTGGTCGGTGGTGAAACCGCCGAAATGCCTGGCATGTACGAAGGCGAAGACTACGACCTGGCCGGCTTCTGCGTCGGCGTGGTGGAAAAGGCCGAGATCATCGACGGCTCCAAGGTTGCCACCGGCGACGCACTGATCGCCCTGCCGTCCTCGGGCCCGCACTCCAACGGCTACTCGCTGATCCGCAAGATCCTCGAAGTGTCCGCCACCGACATCGAGAACACCCAGCTCGACGGCAAGCCACTGACCGACCTGCTGATGGCGCCGACCCGCATCTACGTCAAGCCGCTGCTGCAACTGATCAAGAACACCGGCGCGGTCAAGGCCATGGCCCACATCACCGGTGGCGGCCTGCTGGACAACATCCCGCGCGTACTGCCGGCCAACGCCCAGGCGGTCATCGACGTGGCCAGCTGGCAGCGCCCGGCGGTGTTCGACTTCCTGCAGGAAAAAGGCAACGTCGACGAGCATGAAATGCACCGCGTGCTGAACTGCGGCGTCGGCATGGTCATCTGCGTGGCCCAGGATCAGGTAGAAGCTGCCCTGAACGAACTGCGCGCCGCTGGCGAGCAGCCATGGGTGATCGGCCACATCGCCGAAGCCGCCGAGGGCGCTGCCCAGGTCGAGCTGCAGAACCTCAAGGCACACTGATGCCAAGCAAGACCTGCAATGTAGTGGTACTGCTGTCGGGCTCCGGCAGCAACCTGCAAGCCCTGATCGACAGCTGCCAAGGCCAGGACAGCCCGGTGCGCATCCGTGCGGTGGTTTCCAACCGCGCCGATGCCTACGGCCTGCAACGCGCCGCGGCGGCCGGCATCGACAGCGTCGTGCTCGAGCACACCCAGTTCGACGGCCGTGAAGCCTTCGATGCCGCGCTGATGGCGCGCATCGATGCTTTCACCCCGGACCTGGTGGTGCTGGCCGGTTTCATGCGCATCCTCAGTGGCGACTTCGTGCGCCACTACCAGGGCCGCCTGCTCAACATCCACCCGTCGCTGCTGCCCAAGTACAAGGGCCTGCATACCCACCGCCGGGCGCTGGAGGCAGGCGACGCCGAGCACGGCTGCAGCGTACACTTCGTGACTGAGGAACTCGATGGCGGCCCACTGGTCGTACAGGCTGTGGTTCCGGTGGCGTCTGACGACACCGTCGAAAGCCTGGCCCAGCGGGTACACCGCCAGGAACACCTGATCTACCCGCTGGCGGTGCGCTGGTTCGCCGAAGGGCGCTTGCGCCTTGGCGAACAGGGTGCATTACTGGATGGCCAGCCCCTGGCGGCCAGCGGTCACTTGATTCGATCCTAGGAGAATTTATGCGTCGCGCCCTGCTCTTGGCTCTCGCCGTGCTCGCCCTGCCCCTCCAGGCAGCTGATCTGAAGCCTTTTTCGGCCAGCTACACCGCAGACTGGAAGCAACTGCCCATGAGCGGCACCGCCGAGCGCAGCCTGGTCAAGAATGCCAACGGTACCTGGGACCTTAACTTCAAGGCTTCCATGATGATCGCCAGCCTGACCGAGCAAAGCACCCTGCGCCTGGACAACGACACCCTGCTGCCGCAGAAGTACCACTTCGAGCGTGGCGGCCTGGGCAAGGCCAAGAAGGTCGACCTGACCTTCGACTGGAACAGCAAGAAGGTCACCGGCAGCGACCGTGGCGATGCCATCAGCCTGCCGCTGAACCGTGGCGTGCTGGACAAGTCGTCCTACCAGCTGGCCCTGCAGCATGACGTGGCCGCCGGCAAGAAGAGCATGACCTACCAGGTGGTCGACGGTGACGAGATCGACACCTACGACTTCCGCGTGCTGGGCACCGAAAAGGTCACTACCAAGACCGGCCAGGTCGATGCGGTGAAGGTCGAGCGCGTGCGCGACCCAAGCCAGAGCAAGCGCATCACCGAGCTTTGGTTCGCCAAGAACTGGGACTACCTGCTGGTGCAACTGCGCCAGGTCGAGACCGATGGCAAGGAATACGTGATCGTGCTGCAGGATGGCACGGTCGATGGCAAGCCGGTGAAGGGCAACTGAGCCAGCGTTGCCTGCAGTACCCGAAGCCCCGCCTTGTGCGGGGCTTTTTTCTGCCTGACGTTTCTGGCCTGTCTGTACTGGCCCTATCGCCGGCAAGCCAGCTCCCACAGGGACCTCAGAGCCTGAGCCCTTGTGCAGTACCTGTGGGAGCTGGCTTGCCGGCGATAGGGCCAGCCCAGGCAATACACCTTTCAGCTTCCATGAAACTTGTTTCATGCCGGTTTTATTTACTTAGCCTGCTAACAAACTCTATAAAGAGGTTGTGCGACACAGTGTCGCAGCCAACTGAAGCAGTGGAGTTTAACGATGACAGTCCAAGTAACCGAACGCGACGAATCGAAAATGTCCCACGAAGCCCTGACCGCTGGTGTGCGGATCTGGGATGTGCACCAACAGGGCCAGCTGGTGGGGATGTTCCACAACGAACATGAAGCACACCAGTACCGTACAGAGCTGGAAAACCTGGAAAACCAGCGCGCCACGCAATGACCCATCTTCAAATGAAAAACCCCGCCAAGGCGGGGTTTTTCGTGGTTACCACATCAGATCATCAGGGATCTTGTAGGCCGCGTACGGGTCGTCCTCGTCCGCTTCCTCGACATGGGTATTCAGCAACAGGATACGGTTGGGGTCGCGCTCCTGGATCTTCACCGCCGCCTCACGAGGGATCACCTCGTAACCGCCGGCAAACGACACCACGGCCAGCGCGCCATTGCTCAGCTTGGTCCGCATCAGGGCATTGACGGCAATGCGCTTGACCTTCTTGTCGTCGACGAAGTTGTAGTAGTCCTCGGTGCTCAGCTTCGGCAGGCGAGTCGCTTCGATCAACTGCTTGATCTGCGCGGCGCGGGCCTTCTGCTCGGCTTTTTCCTGCTGCTGGCGGTTCAGCTCCTGGTCACGCTTGGCTTTCTCGGCCATGGCTTCCTTGGCCAAGCGCTGCTGGCTGTCGTCCACCTCGACCTGGCCTTTGTGCTCCAGGCGTTTCTGTTTCTTCTCGGCCTTGTTGGCCTGGGAAACCTGTTTCTGGTTGACCAGACCGGCTTTGAGCAGTTGGTCGCGAAGGGAAAGGCTCATGAATGTTCACTCACTTATGCAACAGCTCAGCCGCAGCTGGGCAGGTTCTTTTCCTGACGTTTGGCTTCACCCCAAAGGGCATCCAGTTCGTCAAGGTTACAATCTTCGATGGGTCGGCCACTGTCGCGCAATGCCTGTTCGATGAAGCGGAAACGCCGCTCGAACTTGCGATTGGCACGGCGCAGGGCGTGTTCCGGGTCATGCTTGAGGTGGCGGGCCAGGTTGACGGCGGCAAACAGCAGGTCGCCGATTTCATCCTCGAGCGCATCGGCATCGCCGTCGGCCATGGCCTGCAGCACTTCGTCCAGCTCTTCGCGGACCTTGTCCAGCACCGGCAATGCCGCAGGCCAGTCGAAACCGACCGTGGCCGCGCGCTTTTGCAGTTTGGCTGCCCGCGACAACGCCGGCAATGCCGCTGGTACGTCGTCGAGCAACGACAGCTGTTCGGGCTGGCTCTTTTCCGCCCGCTCTTCAGCCTTGATTTCTTCCCAGCGTGACTTGACCTGGGCCTCGCTCAGGCTGGGGGTGTCCACCGGCGCGTACAGCTCGCCGGTGGGGAATACATGCGGGTGACGGCGAATGAGCTTGCGGGTGATGCTGTCGACCACGCCGTCGAACTCGAAACGCCCTTCCTCGCGGGCCAGCTGGCTGTAGTAGACCACCTGGAACAGCAGGTCGCCCAGCTCACCTTGCAGGTGCTCGAAGTCGCCACGTTCGATGGTGTCGGCAACCTCGTAGGCCTCTTCGATGGTGTGCGGGACGATGCTCGCGTAGTTCTGCTTCAGGTCCCACGGGCAGCCGTACTGCGGGTCGCGCAGGCGGGCCATGAGGTGCAGCAGGTCTTCGAGGGTGTAGGTCATGGTCAGCTATTCCTCGGCGGGGGCTTTGCCCCCGATCGCCGGCAAGCCAGCTCCCACAGGTATTGCACAGGACTTGAGGCCTGCGGAGTACCTGTGGGAGCTGGCTTGCCGGCGATGGGCCGCATAGCGGCCCCAATCCAGTTTATCAAGGGGTGCGATTACGCCGCGTCTCGATGATATTCGGCAACTGCGAGATCCGACCCAGCAGGCGCCCCAGCGCATCCAGGCCTGGAATCTCGATGGTCAGCGACATCAGCGCAGTGTTGTCTTCCTTGTTCGAGCGGGTGTTCACCGCCAGCACGTTGATCTTCTCGTTCAGCAGCACTTGCGACACATCGCGCAGCAAGCCCGGGCGGTCGTAGGCACGGATGACGATGTCGACCGGGTAGGTCTGCACCGGGATCGGCCCCCAGCTGACCTGGATCATGCGCTCCGGCTCCTTGCCCGCCAACTGCAGCACCGAGGCGCAGTCCTGGCGGTGGATGCTCACGCCGCGGCCCTGGGTGATGTAGCCGACGATGGCGTCACCCGGCAGCGGCTGGCAGCAGCCAGCCATCTGCGTCAGCAGGTTGCCGACGCCCTGGATCTGGATGTCGCCACGCTTGCCGGTACGCGGCCCGGTAGGTTTGCGCGGTACCAGTTCGATCTGCTCGATGCGCTCGGGCTCCAGCAACTGCTGGGCGGCGTTGACCAGGTGCGCCAGGCGCAGGTCGCCAGCACCGAGCGAGGCGAACATGTCCTCGGCGGTCTTGACGTTGGTCTTCTCGGCCAGGCGCTCAAAATCCACCTGCGGCAGGCCCAGGCGGCTGAGCTCGCGTTCGAGCAAGGTCTTGCCGGCAGCGACGTTCTGGTCGCGCGCCTGCAGCTTGAACCAGTGCACGATCTTGGCCCGCGCCCGCGAGGTGGTGACGTAGCCCAGGTTGGAGTTCAACCAGTCACGGCTGGGGTTGCCATGCTTGCTGGTGATGATCTCGACCTGCTCGCCGGTCTGCAGGCTGTAGTTGAGCGGCACGATGCGCCCGTTGATCTTGGCGCCGCGGCAGTTGTGGCCGATTTCGGTGTGCACGCGGTAGGCGAAGTCCAGCGGCGTGGCACCCTTTGGCAAGTCGATGGCGTGGCCGTCCGGGGTGAACACGTAGACCCGGTCCGGCTCGATGTCGACCCGCAGCTGCTCGGCCAGGCCACCGATGTCGCCCAACTCTTCGTGCCACTCCAGCACCTGGCGCAGCCAGGAGATCTTCTCTTCGTAATGGTTGGAGCTGGACTTGACGTCGGTGCCTTTGTAACGCCAGTGGGCGCAAACCCCAAGCTCGGCTTCCTCGTGCATGCCGTGGGTACGGATCTGCACTTCCAGCACCTTGCCCTCGGGGCCGATCACCGCGGTGTGCAGCGAGCGATAGCCGTTCTCCTTAGGGTTGGCGATGTAGTCGTCGAACTCCTTGGGGATATGCCGCCACAGGGTGTGCACGATGCCCAGCGCGGTGTAGCAGTCGCGGATTTCCGGCACCAGCACGCGGACCGCGCGCACGTCGTAGATCTGGCTGAATTCCAGGCCTTTGCGCTGCATCTTGCGCCAGATCGAATAGATATGTTTCGCCCGGCCGCTGATGTCGGCCTTGACGCCAGTGGCCAGCAGCTCGTTCTGCAACTGGTTCATCACCTCGCTGATGAAGCGCTCGCGGTCCAGCCGGCGCTCGTGCAGCAGCTTGGCAATCTGTTTGTACTGGTCGGGTTCGAGGTAGCGGAAGGACAGGTCTTCCAGCTCCCACTTGATGTGGCCGATACCCAGGCGGTGGGCCAGCGGCGCATAGATGTCGAACACCTCGCGCGCGACACGCAGGCGTTTCTCGTCGTCGGCGGCCTTGACCGCACGGATCGCGCAGGTACGCTCGGCCAGCTTGATCAGTGCCACGCGCACGTCGTCGACCATGGCCACGAGCATCTTGCGCAGGTTCTCGACCTGCGCCTGCGAACCCAGCACCAGCGATTGGCGCGGGCTAAGGCTGGCGCTGATCGCAGCCATGCGCAGCACACCGTCGATCAGCTTGGACACCACCGGGCCAAAGCGCTGGCTGACCTCGGCAAGGGTCACCTTGCCCTCACGCACCGAGCGGTAGATGACCGCCGCCACCAGGGAATCCTGGTCGAGCTTGAGGTCGGCGAGGATTTCGGCAATCTCCAGGCCTGCCTGGAAGCTGGACGTACCGTCCGCCCAGGAATGCTTGGCCGGGTTGCCCTTTTTCTCGACCTCATGGGCAAACTCGCAGGCCTCTTTCAGCGCTGCGCGATCCAGTGCCGAATCGACGCTTACCACATGGTCCAACCATGCTTCGAGATTGATACTGCCGTCGGTGTTGACCGGCTGGTGCACTCTCACCTGTACCATCTTTGTTTTACCTTTCCATACAGCGCACCACGCGGGTGCGCTGGCAATCACCGTGCGGCCACCCTTCCGTGAAAGCCGCACCAAGGGGCCAGTCAGCTAGCCCGCTTCGAATAACGCCATGGCCTCGACATGCGCCGTCTGAGGAAACATGTCGAGAATCCCGGCCCTTTTTAACCGGTACCCCTGGCCGACCAGCACCTGGGCGTCTCGCGCCAGCGTGGCCGGGTTGCACGATACATAGACCAGCCTTCTGGCCTTGAGGCGGGCGATGCCTTGCACCACCTCGAAAGCACCGTCGCGCGGTGGATCCAAGAGTACCGCAGAAAAGCCCTCGGCGGCCCATCCGGCGCCTGCCAAAGGCTGCGATAAATCGGCCTGAAAAAACCGTGCGTTATGCACATTGTTGTTTCGGGCATTGGCTGCAGCCCGATCGACCATGGCCTGCACACCTTCCACTGCAACCACCTCGCGCGCCTGGCGGGCCAGCGGCAGGGCGAAGTTGCCCAGGCCGCAGAACAGGTCCAGCACGCGCTCGTCGGCCTGGGGTGCCAGCCAGGCCAGGGCCTGCTCGATCATCGCCGTGTTGACCTGGGCATTCACCTGCACAAAGTCACCTGGGCGCCAGGCCAGTTCCAGCTGCCAGGGCGCCAAGGCAAAGCCCAGTTGCGCGGCCGGGTCCACTGGCGCCGGCTCACCTTCGCCCTGCAGCCACAGCTGGGCATTGGCCTGCTCGCAGAACGCCTGCAGCCTGGCCAGGTCTTCAGCCGGCAACGGCGCGACATGGCGCACCAGCAGCGCCTCGGCAGTGCCGCTGAACAGTTCCACATGGCCCAGCGCCTGCGGCTTGCTCAGCGAGCGCAGCACGGTCGGCAAGTGGCGCAGAATCGATTGCAAGGGCTGTACCAGCACCGCGCAATCGTCGATGGCGATGATGTCCTGGCTGGCTTCGGCGCGGAAGCCGACCTCCAGCTGGCGCGCCTTGGCGTCCCAGCGCACTGCCACGCGGGCGCGGCGCCGGTAACCGAACTCCGGCCCGCTCAGCGGTGCGGCCCATTCCTCGGGCTGCACGCCGGCCACCCGCTGCAGCTGCTCGGCCAGGGTGCGCTGCTTGAGCGCCAGTTGCGCTTCATGCGGCAGGTGCTGCAGGTTGCAGCCACCGCAGCGCTCGTAATACCGGCATGGTGCCTGACGGCGCTCGGGGCTGGCCTGCAGCAGGCGCTCAAGGCGGGCCTCGACCACTTTGCCACGGGCATTGAGCACCCGCGCCTCCACGGCCTCGCCGGCCAGGGCGCCACTGACGAACCAGGTGCGCCCTTCGTGGAACGCAATGCCCCGGCCGTCACCGGCCAGGCGCTCGATTTCCAGGCGCTGCTTCTTGCCCACCGGGACCTGGGGGCTGCGGTTGCCGCCGGCCGGCTGGAAGCGCAGGCCGCTGTTGCTTTTCTTCTTGGACATTTAGCTCGGGTCGAACAGGCCGGTGGACAGGTAACGGTCGCCGCGGTCGCAGATGATCGCGACCATCGTGGCATTTTCCACCTCGCGGGACAGGCGCAGCATGGCCGCGACTGCACCACCGGAAGACACGCCGCAGAAAATGCCCTCTTCACGGGCAAGGCGGCGGGTGGTTTCCTCGGCTTCCTGCTGCGACATGTCGACCACGCGGTCGACGCGGCTGGCGTCGAAGATTTTCGGCAGGTATTCCTCGGGCCAGCGGCGGATGCCCGGAATGGCCGAGCCTTCCATTGGTTGCAGGCCGACGATCTGCACCGCCGGATTCTGTTCCTTGAGGTACTGCGAGCAGCCCATGATGGTGCCGGTGGTACCCATGGAGCTGATGAAATGAGTGATGGTGCCCCGGGTCTGCTGCCAGATCTCGGGGCCGGTGCTGTTGTAGTGGGCGATGGGGTTGTCGCCGTTGGCGAACTGGTCCAGCACCAGGCCGCGGCCTTCGGCCTGCAGCTTCTCGGCCAGGTCACGGGCGCCTTCCATGCCCTCTTCCTTGGTCACCAGGATCAGCTCGGCGCCGTAGGCGGTCATGGCGGCCTTGCGCTCGGCGGTGGAGTTGTCGGGCATGATCAGGATCATCTTGTAGCCCTTGATCGCCGCAGCCATCGCCAGGGCGATGCCGGTGTTGCCGGAGGTGGCTTCGATCAGGGTGTCGCCGGGTTTGATCTGGCCGCGCAGTTCGGCGCGGGTGATCATCGACAGTGCCGGGCGGTCCTTCACCGAGCCGGCGGGATTGTTACCTTCGAGCTTGAGCAGGAGGGTGTTGCTGGTTTCGCCAGCGATACGCTGCAGGCGAACCAGGGGCGTATTGCCGACGCAATCGGCGATGGTTGGGTACTGCAAGGTCATGGCGTATTTCACAATCCGGACGGCAGGGGTGCCTATCATACCGGCAAACCCTTCCCGGCCATATCACGCAATCTGTGGTGAATATAGCTACAAGCTATATCGATAGCCTGTACCGGCCCTTTCGCGGGTGAACCCGCTCCCACAGGGACTCCACTGGCCTCAAGAGTAGTGATGAACCTGTGGGAGCGGGTTCACCCGCGAAGGGGCCGGCACATGTAACGGCAATCTCATCCACAACCGCAGCCCGCGTTTGCCATTCTGCGCCCACAAGGTGCCACCCTGGCGCTGGATGGCACTGCGGGCAATGCTCAGCCCCAGGCCGAAACCGCCATCCCCGGGCCGCGAACCGTCCAGCCGCGAGAACGGTGCAAAGATCCGCTCCAGGTCTTCTTCAGCCACGCCTCCCCCTTCGTCTTCCAGCCACAACCACCAATACCCGCCTTCACGCTGCCCGCCGAGGCGCACCACACCATCGGCTGGCGAATGACGAATGGCATTGCGCAACAGGTTCTCCAGCGCCTGGGCCAGGTGGTTCAGGTTGCCCTGCACCCAGCAGTCGGCCGGTACTTCGCAGCGCAGCCGCGCCAGCGACCAGCCGCTTTCATAGCTGGCATTCTCGGCCAGCAGCTCCCACAGCGCCTGCACCTCGATCGGCTCCAGGTTCATCGGCGCACGCTCGGCGTCCTGCCAGGCCAGTTGCAGGGTGTCCTCGACCAGCTGCTGCATGCAGTCCACCTCCCGTGTCAGGCGTTCACGCAGGCGCTGCAGGTCGGTTTCGCCATCGCAGGCCACCCGCAGCCGGCTGAGTGGCGTACGCATTTCGTGGGACAGGTCACGCAGCAACTGCTGCTGCATGGCTACCGTGCCCTGCAGCCGCTCGGCCATCTGGTCGAAGGCCCGGGCCAGTTCGCCCAACTCGTCATGCCGGGCGATGGTGCGTGGGTCGAGGCGAGCCGACAACTGGTCGGCGCGCCAGGCATTGGCCTGCTCGCGCAACTGGTTCAACGGCACGATCAGCATGCGGTAAAGCCCCACGCACAACAGCAGGGTGAACAGGCCGGGGATGATGCCGTTGGTGACGATGCGCCACAGCATCCGATACTGCCCGGGGTTGAAGCGCTGCGGCAGTTCGATCACCAGCAGGCCCTGCTCCGGAGCACCCGGGAACGGTATGCGCAGCCACGGCTGCTCGACGCTGCGCCGACTCATCGGCCAGTCGACACCGCGCAGGCGGGTCAGCCGCTGCATGATCTGCGGGTCGAGGCTGGCGCTGTCCAGCGGCCGCAGGTTGAGGTCGAGCACGCCAACCCAGCCGCGTTCGCGCTGGTGCATCGCCGCCACCCAACGGTCCAGCCCTGCCCGCCCACCACTGCGCCAGGCCTGCTCGGCCTCGGCAGCATAGCCACGCAAGGCCTGCCGCGCCGGTTCCGAGAGGAAGGCGTTCTGGGTTTCCATGTGCCGGCCCCAGGTGTAGCTGAGGCCGATCATCAGCAGGCAGAAGCCCACCAGCAGGATCGCCAGTTTCCAGAACAGCGAGTGGCGGTCGAGCATGGGTCACTCCGCCTCGCTGGCGCTGAGTACGTAGCCCTTGCCCCACACGGTGCGGATCTGCCGTTCGTGATAGCCGATACCCTTGAGCTTGCGGCGGATCTGGCTGATGTGCATGTCCAGGCTGCGGTCATGCCGCGAATAGCCCCGCTGCAGCACTTGCTGGTAGAGGAACGGCTTGCTCAGCACTTCGTCGAGGTTGCGGTTGAGGATGTCGAGCAGGCGGTATTCGCTGGGAGTCAGGCCGGCCAGGCGACCCTCCAGGCGCACGTCGCACAGCGCCTCGTCGTATTGCAGTTCGCCGCTGCCGGCACGCGCCTGCGGGGCTTGATGGCGCCGCTCGAGGGCGACGCGGCGCAGGATGGCCTCGATGCGTACCTGCAGCTCGGCCATGCTGAACGGCTTGGGCAGGTAGTCGTCGGCACCGCGCTGGAAACCGCTGATGCGGTCGGCCTCGGCGCCCAGCGCCGACATCAGGATCACCGGCGTGGCGCTGCGCTTGCGCAACTGCGCAAGGGCATCCAGGCCGTTGAGCCCGGGCAGCAGGATGTCCATGAGCACCACATCGAAAGCCTGGCGCCCCGCCGTTTCCAGGCCCTCCAGGCCATTGCGGCACCAGGTCACCTGGAAGCCGCCGCGCTGCAGCTCTTCGTGCAGGTAGGCACCGAGGACCGGGTCATCCTCGATGGCGAGGATATTGGAGTTGTGAATAGCTACAGGATTCATTGGCAACTGCCATGCATTCTCAATTGCGCAATTATTGAGTATCCAGCGCCCGCCAGGCAACCGCCCTGCGACCAATGCCCCTGCAAGGGCGCAAAACACGTACTAAAGAGGTGCAATAGCGCGGCAGGCGGAGTAACTTCCCGGCTTGGCCGTCATCGCTTGACGGCGTCCAGGCACATGACAGGAGGCGAGTGTGCTCGATCGCTTGGGAATTCGCAGCCGGGTCCTGCTGCTGGCCCTGCTGCCGGCCGGCCTGATGGCCCTGGTGCTGGGTAGTTACTTCACCTGGCTGCAACAGAACGACCTGCGCACCCAGCTGCTGCAACGCGGCAAGATGATCGCCGAGCAACTTGCGCCGCTGGCCGCGCCCGCCATGGCCAAGCTGGCACCGGCACAACTTGAGCGCATTGCCGCACAAACCCTGGAGCAGGCCGATGTGCGTGCGGTCGCCTTCCTGGCCCCGGACCGCACGCGCCTGGCCCACGCCGGCCCGAGCATGCTCAACCAGCCACCCAGCGGCGGCAGCGGCACCCAGCTGCTGCAGCGCAGCGGCAATGACGCCACACGCTACCTGATGCCGGTATTCGGCCACCATCGTGACCTGGCCACCGATGCCGTGCCGGCCGAATCCGAACGCCTGCTGGGCTGGGTCGAGATCGAGCTGTCCCACGACGGCACCCTGCTGCGCGGCTACCGCAACCTGTTCACCAGCCTGTTGCTGATCCTCGCCTGCCTGGTGCTCAGCGGCCTGCTGGCACTGCGCATGAGCCGCACCATCAACGACCCGATCAAGCGCATCAAGCACGCGGTCAACCAGCTCAAGGACGGCCACCTCGAGGAACGCCTGCCGGCCATGGGCAGCCATGAGCTGGACGAGCTGGCGCGCGGCATCAACCGCATGGCCGAAACCCTGCACAACGCCCACGAAGAGCTGCAGCACAGCATCGACCAGGCCACCGAGGACGTGCGCCAGAACCTGGAAACCATCGAGATCCAGAACATCGAGCTGGACATGGCGCGCAAGGAAGCCCTGGAAGCCAGCCGCATCAAGTCGGAATTCCTGGCCAACATGAGCCACGAAATCCGCACCCCGCTCAACGGTATCCTCGGTTTCACCCACCTGCTGCAGAAAAGCGAGCTGACACCGCGCCAGCTGGACTACCTGAGCACCATCGAGAAGTCCGCCGACAACTTGCTGGGGATCATCAACGAGATCCTCGACTTCTCCAAGATCGAGGCCGGCAAGCTGGTGCTCGACAGCATCCCCTTCAACCTGCGCGACCTGATCCAGGACACCCTGACCATCCTCGCCCCGGCCGCCCACGCCAAGCAGCTGGAGCTGCTCAGCCTGATCTACCGCGATACCCCGTCGTCGCTGATCGGCGACCCGTTGCGGCTCAAGCAGATCCTGACCAACCTGGTCAGCAACGCCATCAAGTTCACCCGCGAAGGCACCATCGTCGTGCGCGCCATGCTCGAAGACGAGCACGAAGACAGTGCGCAGCTGCGCATCAGCGTGCAGGACACCGGCATCGGCCTGTCGCCACAGGATGTGCGTACGCTGTTCCAGGCCTTCAGCCAGGCCGACAACTCGCTGGCCCGCCAGCCCGGCGGCACCGGCCTGGGGCTGGTGATTTCCAAGCGCCTGATCGAGCAGATGGGCGGCGAGATCGGCGTCGACAGCACCCCGGGCGAGGGTTCGCAGTTCTGGATCAGCCTCAACCTGCCCAAGGCCCACGATGGTGTCGAGGAGTTGCCGCTGCAACCGCTGCTGGGCCGCCGCGCAGCCATCGTCGACGGCCACGAGCTGGCGCGCCAGGCGTTGGAACACCAGTTGGAAGACTGCGGCCTCAGCGTCAGCCTGTTCGCCTCCTACGACCAGCTGCTGCAGGGCGTGCAGGCCGCCAGCCAGGCTGGCCTGCCGTTCGAGTTCGCCGTGCTCGGGGCAAACCTTGGCAACCTGTCGCCCGAGCAGCTGGGCCATTACCACCAGCAGCTCGAGCGCTACCATTGCCAGTGCGTGGTGCTGTGCCCGACCACCGAGCAGGCGCTGTACCATCCGTACCTGCCCAACGGCCATGGCCAGTTGCTGTCCAAGCCGACCTGCACGCGCAAACTGCGCCGCCTGTTGCTGGAACTGGTGCAACCGCGCCGCCCGCAGGGCGAGGTGAACAGCGTCAACGGCCAGCGCCAGCCGAAGATCCTCTGCGTCGACGACAACCCCGCCAACCTGCTGCTGGTGCAGACCCTGCTCGAAGATCTGGGCGCCGAGGTGCTTGCCGTCGACAACGGCTATGCGGCGGTGCAGGCGGTGCAGGACGAGCCGTTCGACCTGGTGCTGATGGACGTGCAGATGCCCGGTATGGACGGCCGCGCCTGCACCGAGCAGATTCGCTTGTGGGAAAACACCCAAAGCGGCAACCCGCTGCCGATCGTCGCCCTCACCGCCCACGCCATGGCCAACGAGAAACGCGCGTTGCTGCACGGTGGCATGGACGACTACCTGACCAAGCCGATCAGCGAACGGCAGCTGGCCCAGGTGGTGATGAAATGGACCGGCCTGAGCCTGGGCGCGCCACAGCAGGAACGCCTGGCCGAGCAACTGGCCAACGGTGATGACCTGAAGGTGCTGGACCCCGAGGAAGGTCTGCGCCTGGCCGCCGGCAAGGCGGACCTGGCGGCGGATATGCTGAGCATGCTGCTGACCTCGCTGGAAGCCGACCGCGAAGCCATACGCGCTGCCCGCGAGGCCGACGACCGCAACGGCCTGATCGAACAGGTGCACCGCCTGAACGGCGCCTCGCGTTATTGCGGCGTGCCGCAGTTGCGGGCCGCGTGCCAGCGCAGCGAAACCTTGCTCAAGCAGGAAAACCCGCTGGCACAGCAGGCGCTGGACGAACTGGATGCGGCAATCAACCGCTTGGCGGCGCAGGCCAGATTGAGCGCCTGACCTCACCGGCCCTATCGCCGGCAAGCCAGCTCCCACAGGAAATCACTGCTCTTGAAGGCTGTGTTGTACCTGTGGGAGCTGGCTTGCCGGCGATAGGGCCGGTCCAGGTCAACACCCCTTTCAACCCGCTGGCTACAATCCCCAGACCATTGCAAAGGAACCCACCATGCGCGCCCTGTTGTTCAGCAGCCAGCACTACGACCAGGAAAGCTTCACCCGTGCCGCCAGCGGCACCACCCTGGACCTGCACTTCCAGCCCGCCCGCCTGACCCTCGACACCGCTGCCCTGGCCGATGGCTACGAGGTGGTCTGCGCCTTCATCAATGACGAGCTCGACGCCCAGGTGCTGCAACGCCTGGCCGCAGGCGGCACGCGCCTGGTCGCCCTGCGTTCGGCCGGCTACAACCATGTCGACCTGGCCGCCGCCCAGCGCCTGGGCCTGACCGTAGTGCGGGTGCCGGCCTACTCGCCGCACGCCGTGGCCGAACACGCCGTGGCGCTGATCCTGGCCCTGAACCGGCGCTTGCACCGGGCCTACAACCGCACCCGCGAGGGTGACTTCACCCTGCACGGGCTGACCGGCTTCGACCTGCACGGCAAGACCGTCGGCGTGGTCGGTACCGGCCAGATCGGCACAGCCTTTGCCCGCATCATGGCCGGTTTCGGCTGCCAGTTGCTGGCCTATGACCCTTACCCCAACCCCGACCTGCTGGCCTTGGGCGCGCGCTACCTGCCATTGCCCGAGTTGCTGCGCGAAGCCCGCGTCATCAGCCTGCACTGCCCGCTGACCGAGCACACCCGGCACCTGATCAATGCACAAAGCCTGGCCCAGCTGCAGCCCGGCGCCATGCTGATCAACACCGGCCGCGGCGCGCTGGTCGACACCCCGGCGCTGATCGACGCGCTGAAGAGCGGCCAGCTCGGCTACCTGGGCCTGGACGTCTACGAAGAAGAAGCCCAGCTGTTCTTCGAAGACCGCTCCGACCTGCCGCTGCAGGACGACGTACTGGCCCGCCTGCTGACCTTCCCCAACGTGATCATCACTGCCCACCAGGCGTTCCTTACCCGCGAGGCACTGGATGCCATCGCCGCGACCACGCTGGACAACATCAACCGCTGGGCGGCAGGCAATCCACAGAATCTGGTGATGGGTTAGTGCTAGGATACGCGGCATTTCTGGAGGACCCATGGTCGAGCACGATTTCCGCTACACCCTTTTCAACCCGCAACACACCCTGATCGAGTGCCGCGCCCTGGTGCCGGGCCGCTATCAGGTCACCGGCAACGGCGGTTCGATGCACAAAGGCGACACCCTGCTGGTCACCCTCAAGGGCAGCAAGGACTTGTCCATGCGCCTGACAGTGGAGAGCGTGCGCCACCTGATCAACCCGCGCGGCCAGTGGGTTGCCGTGGCCAGCGGCCCGGTGTTCAACGAGCTGGAAATCCTCACCTGGCAGGTTGCGTGCGACAGCTGCGACGCCGTGCTGGACTTCGAGTTCGCGGTGGACGCCAAGCTGGGCAAGAAAGCCCGCCAGCCTGCCGCCAGCGCGCGCGTTGCCGAGCTGGGCTGGGCCAGCCGTGGCGAAAAACACCTGTGCCCGCGTTGCCAGGAGAGCGCCGAGTGAAGAATCTGCTGACCGGCGTGCTGATTGCCACCGGCCTGCTCGGCTGCGCCGCGGAACCTTCCAAGCTGCAGCAGGAGCGCAGCTACGTGCTGGAGTGGATTGGCGAACGGCCGCTGATCGACTACAGCCACCTGACCCTGACCTTGGCCAGCGATGGCCGTGCCTATGGCAACGGCGGCTGCAACCACTGGTTTGCGCCGTACACACTGGACGGCGAGCACCTGAGCTTCGGCAAGGTCGGCAAGACCCGCAAGCTCTGCGCACCGGCGTTGATGGAGCAGGAAAAGCGCTTCCTGCAGGCGCTGGAAACAGTGCAGCGCTGGGATGTGTCGCCTATCGAGCAGATGCGTTTCTGGCCGGCCGAAGGCAAGCCGCTGCGCTTCTGGCCTGAGGAAGGCTGAATCGCTATTGCCTGTACCGGCCCTATCGCCGGCAAGCCAGCTCCCACAGGTACTGCACAGGATTCATATGCTGTGCAGTACCTGTGGGAGCTGGCTTGCCGGCGATAGGGCCGGTACAGGCTGACTTCAGGCGCCCTTCAGTGCCTTGATCTTGGCCTGCAGCCCTTCCAGGGTCTGCTCGCCCATCAGCTGTTCCCGCACCTTGCCCTTGTCATCGATGATGTAGGTCACCGGCAATGCCTCGCTACGTGGCAGGTCATAGCGCTCGGCCGGGTCCTGCGCCAATACGGTGAAAGCGATGCCCAGGGTTTCGGCAGCCTGCTTCAGCTCCTGCCCCTGCAAGCCATCGAAGTTCACCCCCACCACCTTGATACCGTCGGCCGCCCACTGCTTGGCTGCCGCGTTCAGTTCAGGGATTTCGGTACGGCACGGCCCGCACCATTCGGCCCAGTAGTTGAGCACCAGCCAGTGCCCATCGATCTGTTCGGCCTTAACCGTATTACCGTGTTGGTCCACGCCATAATCGGCACCGCAACCACCGAGCAACAGGCTCGCGGTGATGGCCAGTACTGCTGCCAGACGCCTTGCCATGGGTCAATCCTTCTCGAGTTTTAAAGCAAATTGGTCAGTCGCTGCGGTTAGAATAGCCGCCACACCCAGCTGGATGCGACCCGACATGACCGACCTCACGCTCTATCATAACCCGCGCTGCTCGAAATCCCGCGGCGCCCTGGAACTGCTCGAAGCTCGCGGCCTGGCGCCGACCATCGTGCGCTACCTCGAGAGCCCGCCCGACGCTGCCACCCTGAAGGCCCTGCTCGGCAAGCTGGGCATCGCCCCACGCCAGCTGCTGCGTACCGGCGAGGACGAGTACAAGGAGCTGAACCTGGCCGACCCGGCACTGACCGACGCACAACTGATCGAGGCCATGGCCCGGCACCCCAAGCTGATCGAGCGGCCGATCCTGGTCGTCGGTGACAAGGCCGTGGTCGGCCGACCGCCCGAGAAAGTACTGGAGATCCTGCCGTGAGCCAGCCCTACATCCTGGTGCTGTATTACAGCCGCCATGGTTCGACCAGCGAGATGGCCCGGCACATCGCCCGCGGCATCGAGCTGGCCGGCATGGAAGCCCGCCTGCGCACGGTGCCGGCGATTTCCACCGAGTGCGAAGCAGTGGCCCCGGACATCCCGGCCAGTGGCGCGCTGTACGCCACCCTGGACGACCTGCGCCACTGCGCCGGCCTGGTACTGGGCAGCCCGACCCGCTTCGGCAACATGGCAGCGCCGCTCAAGTACTTCCTGGATGGCACCAGCAGCCTGTGGCTGGGCGGTGAACTGGTCGGCAAGCCGGCGGGCGTGTTCACCTCAACCGCCAGCCTGCATGGCGGGCAGGAAACCACCCTGCTGTCGATGATGCTGCCACTGATTCACCACGGCATGCTGGTAATGGGCCTGCCGTACAGCGAATCGGCACTGCTCGAGACCCGCGGCGGCGGCACCCCGTATGGCGCCAGCCATCATGCTGGCGCCGATGGCAAGCGCGAGCTCGACCAGCACGAGATAGCCCTGTGCCGCGCCCTTGGCCAACGCCTGGCGACCACCGCCAAGGCCCTGGAGGCCGCACGTGGCTAAGAAGCCCAAGGTATTGCCGGCGCTGGAATGGCTGGCACCGCGCCTGCGCCTGACGCGGGCATTGAGCCTGGCGTTCTTCTTCGGCCTGATCGCCCTGCTGCTGGTGAACAACCTGTGGTTCGCCAACCTGCACGGGGCGCGAGTCGAGGTGATCCTGGCGATCGAACTGGTGCCGTTGCTGCTGTTGCTGCCGGGCATGCTGACGGGCAGCGCCCGGGCACATGCCTGGACCTGCTTCGTGGTGAATATCTATTTCATCAAGGGCGTGCTGGCGGCGTTCGACCCGGCGCGGGCGGTATTTGGCTGGGTAGAAGTGCTGGTGAGCCTGGGGCTGTTCATTGCCGGGCTGCTGTATGTGCGCTGGAAGTTCCAGCACGAGCGGCGCATGGCGGGCGAAGGCAGTTGATATCCGGGGGCCGCTTTGCGGCCCAATCGCCGGCAAGCCAGCTCCCACAGGTACAGCGCAAGGCTTGAGACCTGTGCTGTACCTGTGGGAGCTGGCTTGCCGGCGATTGGGCCGCAAAGCGGCCCCAAAATCTCAATGGTTGACGGTATGCGCCAGCATCACCGACAACTGGCACAGCGGCCGCCCACTCTCGGCATGCCACTGGTTGAACGCCTGCTGCACCAAGGCCAGGTCCCGCTGGCTGGTCGGCGGCTTGTCGATCACCTTCTGCGCAATCAACGCCGCAGCCATGTCATCGGTAGGGATGAACGTATCCTTGCCGACCATGCGCAAGAAACGCGGTGCCGACAACCCGCCCAGCTGGTTGCCGTGCTTGGCCAGGTACTTCCACAAACCGACGATGTCGGTCACCGGCCAGTCGGCGATGAAGGCGCCGAAACTGCCCTTCTCCTTGGCCACGTCAAGAACCATCTGCGCATTGCGCGGCACGCTCTTGAGCTTGCCCAGGTGGCGGATGATGCGCTCGTCGTGCATCAGCCGCTCGAGGTGCTCGGCGCCCATCAATACCACCTTCTCCGGGTCGAAGCCGAAGAACACCTGCTCGAACGCCGGCCACTTGGCATCCACCAGGCTGTGCTTGAGCCCGGCGCGGAACACGCGCAGGGCCAAGGTCGACAGGTAGCGGTCGTCGCCGATATCACGCAGTTGCGCCGGTGTGCGCGGCTGCGGCAGGAAGGCCTCCAGGGCCTGGGCCGAGCCGAAGCGGTTCAGGCAGTACTCGTGCAACCACTGGTAATCGCGCATGGGCTCAGATGTTCAGCACGTCAAGGAAACGCGGGGTAGCGTTTTCGTCGATCTTCAGGCTGGTGAAGTCGAACAGGTTGCGGTCAGCCAGCTGCGACGGTGCCACGTTCTGCAGGGCGCGGAAGATGCTCTCGGTACGCCCCGGGTGCTTGCGCTCCCACTCCACCAGCATGTCCTTGACCACCTGGCGCTGCAGGTTTTCCTGCGAACCGCACAGGTTGCACGGGATGATCGGGAATTCCTTCATGTCCGAGTAGGCCTGGATATCCTTCTCGCTGCAGTAGGCCAGCGGGCGGATCACCACGTTGCGGCCATCGTCGGCGCGCAGCTTCGGCGGCATGCCCTTGAGCGCGCCGTTGAAGAACATGTTGAGGAAGAAGGTTTCGACGATATCGTCGCGGTGGTGCCCCAGCGCCATCTTGGTCGCGCCGATTTCGTCGGCGAAGGTATACAGGGTGCCACGGCGCAGGCGCGAGCACAGCGAGCAGGTGGTCTTGCCCTCGGGGACCAGCTCCTTGACCACCGAGTAGGTGTCCTTCTCGACGATGTGGTACTCGACACCCAGTTCCTTGAGGTAGGCCGGCAGCACATGCTCGGGGAAACCCGGCTGCTTCTGGTCCATGTTCACCGCGACGATCTCGAACTTGATCGGTGCCACCTTCTGCAGGTGCAACAGAACATCGAGCATGGTGTAGCTGTCCTTGCCGCCGGACAGGCAGACCATGACCTTGTCGCCATCCTCGATCATGTTGTAGTCGGTGATGGCTTCGCCGGCGAGACGACGCAGGCGTTTTTGCAGTTTGTTCTGGTTGACCGAGAGGGTGCCCATAGCGCTTGGATCCGCGAGGTGTGACAAAAGCCGGCTATTTTACGCACAAACGCGGCGGCGCTGTAGGCATTCCGATAAAGACTTCATTGTAATCAACAGCGCGCCTTACAGCGCAATTTGCTCTAAAAAGCTCGGTTTATGCAGGTAACGGCTTCCTATACTGCGACATAAGGCCACATTACCGCTTGCTTCGGTGTTCGGGCCTCGGGCCGCTTGCGCTCCATCTGGGGGGCGTTTGGCAACATTGAGAGGAGTGATCGGCATGATTCATCACGTTGTGGGGCTGTTTACCCATCCCGACCAGGAATGGCGGGAAATTCGTGGCGAAGAAGAAACCATCAGCCACATGTACCTGACGCACACCCTGATCCTGGCTGCGATCCCCGCCATTTCGGCGTTCATCGGTACCACCCAGGTCGGCTGGGTGATCGGCGACCGGCCAGCGGTGATGCTGACCATGGAAAGCGCCATCTGGATGAGCATCATGTCGTACCTGGCGATGCTTGCCGGGGTGGCGGTAATGGGGGCGTTCATCCACTGGATGGCCCGCACCTACGATGCCAACCCGTCCATGGCACAGTGCATCGCCTTTGCCACCTACACCGCCACCCCGTTGTTCATCGGCGGCCTGGCGGCACTGTACCCGCACCTGTGGCTGGGCATGCTGATCGGCACCGCCGCCATCTGCTACACGGTGTACCTGCTGTACGTCGGTTTGCCGACGTTCATGAACATACCGTCCGACGAAGGCTTCCTGTTCTCAAGCTCCGTGCTGGCGGTGGGCCTTGTGGTACTGGTGGCGATCATGGCCGCCACGGTGATCATCTGGGGACTGGGCGTGGGGCCCGTCTACACCAACTAGAACAGACTCGACCAACACTGGGGCATCAACCTGGGGCCGCCGCAAGGCGGCCTCTGGCTGTGCGCTGACCAGTGGCTCGGCACGCTGCCCGGGGTTGCGGCATAATGCCCGGTCAGGAGAACCACCCCGCCATGCCCGAGCTGCTCAGACAACGCGTCGAAACCTGTTACCAGCAAGCTGAAACCTTCTTCAAACGCCCCTTCCCGCGCCCGGAAGTCAGCTTCAAGCTGCGCGGGCAAAAAGCCGGTGTCGCCCACCTGCACGAGAACCTGCTGCGCTTCAACCTGCAGCTTTACCGCGAAAACCAGGAAGACTTCCTGCGCCAGACCGTGGCCCATGAAGTGGCACACCTGGTGGCCCACCAGCTGTTCGGCGACCGCATCCAGGCCCATGGCGAGGAGTGGCAGCTGATCATGCGCGGGGTGTATGAACTGCCGCCCAACCGTTGCCACAACTACGAAGTGCAACGGCGCGTGGTGACCCGCTACATCTACCGCTGCCCGTGCCCGCAAAGCGACTTCCCGTTTACCGCGCAGCGGCACAAGCTGGTGCGCCAGGGGCGGCGCTACCTGTGCAAGCGGTGTCGGGAGATATTGGTGTATAGCGGCGAGACGCGCGTGGAATAGATTGGGGTTTGCCTGCACTGGCCTCATCGCCGGCAAGCCAGCTCCCACAGGTTCGGCACAGGTTTCAAATGTTGTGGGATTCCTGTGGGAGCTGGCTTGCCGGCGATAGGGCCGGTACAGGCGATACATGAATCACAGGCACAAGAAAGGCGACCCAAGGGTCGCCTTCTTTGCATCAGCCTGCGCCTTACTTCTCGACGAAGGCACGCTCGATCAGGTAATCACCCGGCTCGCGCATGCGCGGGGAGATCTTCAGGCCGAAGCTGTCCAGTACTTCGCTGGTCTCGTCGAGCATGCTCGGGCTGCCGCAGATCATCGCGCGGTCGTCCTGCGGGTTGATCGGTGGCAGGCCGATGTCGCTGAACAGCTTGCCGCTGCGCATCAGGTCGGTCAGGCGGCCCTGATTCTCGAACGGTTCACGGGTCACGGTCGGGTAGTAGATCAGCTTGTCGCGAACCGACTCACCGAAGAATTCGTTCTGCGGCAGGTGCTCGGTGATGAACTCGCGGTAGGCCACTTCGTTCACGTAGCGCACGCCGTGCACCAGGATCACCTTCTCGAACCGCTCGTAGGTTTCCGGGTCCTGGATGACACTCATGAACGGTGCCAGGCCAGTGCCGGTGCTCAGCAGGTACAGGTGCTTGCCCGGGTTCAGGTCGTCGAGTACCAGGGTACCGGTAGGCTTCTTGCTGATGATGATCTCGTCGCCTTCCTTCAGGTGCTGCAGCTGCGAGGTCAGCGGACCGTCCGGCACCTTGATGCTGAAGAACTCCAGGTGCTCTTCCCAGTTCGGCGAAGCGATGGAATAGGCGCGCATGAGCGGACGGCCGCTTTCTTGTTGCAGGCCGATCATCACGAACTGACCGTTCTCGAAGCGCAGGCCCGGGTCGCGAGTGCACTTGAAGCTGAACAGGGTGTCGTTCCAGTGGTGCACACTGAGGACACGTTCGTGGTTCATGTTGCTCATTTAATGGGGCTCCTGAAGAAAGACGCGGCGCGCGCAAGACGCGCAGTTGCGCGATAGTTTAGGGGCAGCGACAATATCTGTTAACTGGATTATCAAGATATGTGTTATCGGTTATATCGATATGCGATTTACACTTCGTCAGCTGCAAGTCTTCGTTGCCGTGGCCCAGCACCAGAGCGTTTCGCGCGCCGCCAGTGTGCTGGCCCTGTCGCAGTCGGCCGCCAGCACCTCGATCACCGAGCTTGAGCGCCAGTCCAGCTGCCAGCTGTTCGACCGCGCCGGCAAGCGCCTGAGCCTCAACGCCCTGGGCCAGCAACTGTTGCCGCAGGCCGTGGCCCTGCTCGACCAGGCCAAGGAAATCGAAGACCTGCTCAACGGCAAGT
Organism: Pseudomonas sp. LSJ-87; assembly: GCF_032971465.1. Taxonomy (NCBI): domain Bacteria; kingdom Pseudomonadati; phylum Pseudomonadota; class Gammaproteobacteria; order Pseudomonadales; family Pseudomonadaceae; genus Pseudomonas; species Pseudomonas sp. LSJ-87. The sequence continues at coordinate 61,114 of NZ_JAWJYQ010000043.1, forward strand.
CCGGTTTCGGCTCGCTGGCGGTCGGCGCCACGCTGACCATCGGCAACTACCTGGCCACCCTGCTGATCGGCAGCTTCATGCAGGTGCACCCGGAAAGCCAGGTGAAGCTGCATGTGCAGAACACTGCGCATATCGTGCAACAGGTGGCGCATTACGAAATTGATCTGGGTCTGATCGAAGGCGATTGCAACCACCCGGACCTGGAAGTGCAGCCTTGGGTCGAGGACGAGCTGGTGGTGTTCTGCGCGCCGCAGCACCCGCTGGCCAAGCTGGGCCGCGCCGATGTACAGACCTTGTCCCAGGAAGCGTGGATCCTGCGCGAACAGGGCTCGGGCACGCGCCTGACCTTCGACCAGGCCATGCGCCACCACCGCACCAACCTCAATATCCGCCTGGAGCTGGAACACACCGAAGCGATCAAGCGCGCGGTGGAGTCGGGCCTGGGCATCGGCTGCATCTCGCGCCTGGCCCTGCGTGACGCCTTCCGCCGCGGCAGCCTGGTAGCGGTAGAAACCCCGGAGCTGGACCTGATGCGCCAGTTCTACTTCATCTGGCACAAACAGAAGTACCAGACCTCGGCCATGCGCGAATTTCTCGAACTGTGCCGCAACTTCACTGCGGGCTTCACCCGCAGTGACGAGATCGTATTGCCACCGATCGCTTAAAGCAGGATCACACCCCACACCAGCGCCACCATGGTCAGTGCCACCAGTTGCGCGGCGCTGCCCATGTCCTTGGCGTTTTTCGACAGTGGGTGGCGCTCCAGCGAAATGCGGTCGATGGCTGCTTCCACCGCCGAATTGAACAGTTCGACGATCAGGCCCAACAGGCACACGGCGATCATGATCGCCCGCTCCGCACGGCTGACCGGCAGCCAGAAGGCGACCGGGACCAACAGCACGTTGAGCAGCACCAGCTGGCGGAACGCGGCCTCGCCCTTGAAGGCGGCGCGCAGGCCGTCCAGCGAATAGCCGGCGGCGTTGAGGATACGTTTGAGGCCGGTCTGGCCCTTGAATGGCGATGTCATGTGAGTCACTTCACAACGGAAAGGCCAGCAGACTAGACCGGCACGGGTCAAAAAAGCGTGAAGCCACGCGCACTCAGCTGCTGGCAACCGATTCAAGTTGTTGCAGCAACAACGCCGCCTGGGTGCGGGTACGCACACCCAGCTTGCGGAAGATCGCGGTCACGTGAGCCTTGATGGTCGCTTCCGACACGTTCAGCTCATAGGCGATCTGCTTGTTCAGCAAGCCTTCGCAGACCATGGTCAGCACGCGGAACTGCTGCGGCGTGAGGCTGGCAAGGCCTTCGCTGGCGGCCTTGGCCTCGGCCGAGACATCGACCTTTTCGAACGCCTGCGGCGGCCACCAGACCTCGCCGTCGAGCACCTTGCGCACCGCATCCTGGATCACTTCCAGGGTGCTGGACTTGGGAATGAAGCCACTGGCGCCAAACTCGCGGGACTTGACCACCACTGCGGCCTCTTCCTGCGCCGATACCATCACCACGGGGATCTGCGGGTATTGCCCGCGCAGCAGCACCAGCCCGGAAAAACCGTAGGCACCCGGCATGTTCAAGTCCAGCAACACCAGGTCCCAGTCGGCTTTTTCGCTCAGACGGGTTTCCAGTTCGGCAATGCTGGCGACTTCAACCAGGCGTACATCCGGGCCCAGGCCGAGGGTAACGGCCTGGCGCAAGGCGCCACGGAACAGCGGGTGGTCATCGGCAATCAGGATTTCGTAAGTGGCCATCGATCTGGGGATCCTGTTCTGTGTCGGGCACTCGGGTAAGGGTCATTATGAACCAAAGCAGGGGTTGTGCCCCTTGGACTATAGGAAGGTATGCAAACGCTGGTGGGTGTCGTCCTGCTCGTCCAGCGGCAGGCGCCGCTTGCCGCTCAGGTAATGCAGGCTGAACACATCCAGGTAGGCGTCCAGCGCCTGCGAGGCCTGGGTATCACCGGCCAGGTCCAGGCACATGGCAGCGACTTCCGCGGTGCAGAAGTGATCGTCGCGCTTGGAGCGGCGCAGGCGATAGCGAGACATCTGCTCGGCCTGCAGGCTCAACACCGGGAAGCGGTCAAGGTACGGGCTTTTGCGGAACATCTTGCGCGCTTCGGTCCAGGTGGCATCCAGCAGGATGAACAGCGGGCGCTTGCCCGGCTCGCGCACTACCTCGCTGACCACCCGCTCCTGGGCAACGAATTCGCCGGGGAAAACGATGTAGGGCTGCCAACGCGGATCGCCCAGCAACGCCAGCAAGCGTTCGTCGACCGAAGTGCGCAGCCAGCCGAAGGCCGAGGTGTCCTCGATCAGGTCGGCGATCAGCCAGCCGGTATTGGTGGGCTTCAGCGGCTCGGTGTCATGCATCAGCAGGCACACGCCGGACTCGGCCTGCACCCGCGGCTTCCAGGCGCACAGGCAATGAGTGGCGATGACCCGGCAATCGGGGCAGCGCTCGGCACGCGAACCACGGGCGATGAAGGGCTTGTTGCTGCGGGCCAGGCGTTCGGCGCGCAGGCGCGCTACCGCATGGCTCATGCCGGCAGGCCTCTGGACAGGTTGGGAATGGACACAAGGATGACTCGGAAAAAACTAAGGGCGCCAGTCTACCAGAACAGGGGGCAATTGCTGTGCAGGTGGCGGCGCGGCCCTTATAATCGTTGTTTCTACCCTACCCCAGCCTCGCGCCTGCGCGCTTCTGGGGCTGCTGCGCAGCCCATCGCCGGCAAGCCAGCTCCCACCTCGACCGCATTGCCCCCAGGCCATGTGCAATCCCTGTGGGAGCTGGCTTGCCGGCGATGGGCCGCACTGCGGCCCCAATTGCAGCCACAGTGGGGTTTTCACGGAACGCCGTCGACCCGCGCATGTCAAAGCGCCAGTCATCGAACCAGGAGAGATTCATGCTGCGCCGTATCGTCCCCGCCCTGAGCCTGTTGCTCGCCCTGCCCCTGGCAGCCCAGGCGGCTTCCAAGCAGGAATACGACCTGAACAACACGCTGCAGAAGGTTGCCAAAGAGAGCAGTGTCGGCACCCCGCGAGCCATCAACGAGGACATCCTCGACCAGGGTTACACCGTGGAAGGCAAGGCACTGGTCAACCACCTGAGCGTGCGCCAGGAGCATGCCGAGCGCATGCAGGCCAACCCCGAACAGGTACGCAGCCAGCTGGGTGACAGCGTCTGCCGCAACAGCGGTTTCCGCAACCTGATGTCCAAAGGCGCGGTCATGGTCTACCGCTTCACGGTCTACAAGACCAACCAGCCGATCATGGACCAGGCGTTCGACAATGCCAGCTGCGTGGCCGGCAACAAGAAGAAGTAACCAACTTCGATCGCTACGCCTTCTCGTCTTCACGGGCGCGCCAGCGCCCTTCAGCGGCATCGGCGCGCATCTCTGCCAGCAGCGCCTGCAGGTAGCGCGACTGGCATTCCAGCCCCGACAGCCTGCGCCGGCACTCGGCCTCCAGGCTCAGGTGATGCACCTGGGCCGCATTCTCCAGCTGCTGGTAAAGCTGCCGGTCCACTTCGATGATCAAGCGATGCATACCGCCACCTCCTGCATCGACACGTTTCGCTTTACCCAGTTAACCAAACCCGCATCCCCTGTGGCTGCATGCCGACGGGCGGCTGTGCCGAACACCCCCGGCACAATCGAGCGCAAGGGTCTAGATTGAGGTCAGAGGTATTGGTGCAGAAGGAGACGTTGCATGCCTTACCAATCGAGTGAACTGCTGTTCAGCCACTTCCGCGACAACAACATCGACCTGAGCAACATCGACGCACAGCTGCAACTGGTGGCACCGAACAGCCCCAACCTGCCGCTGTACCGCGACATGATGCTGACCATCCTGCGCATGGCCCATGACGACACCGACCGCTGGAGCGCCAAGATCACCCTGCAGGCCCTGCGCGAACTGGACCATTCGTTCCGCACCCTGGAACGCTACAAGGGCCGGCGCAAGGTGACCGTGTTCGGCTCGGCGCGCACTCCGCTGGAGCACCCGATGTACGCCCTGGCCCGCGAGCTGGGCGCAACCCTGGCACGCTCCGACCTGATGGTCATCACCGGTGCTGGCGGCGGCATCATGGCAGCTGCCCACGAAGGCGCCGGCAGCGACCACAGCCTGGGGTTCAACATCACCCTGCCCTTCGAACAACACGCCAACCCCACGGTGGACGGCACCGACAAGCTGCTGCCGTTCCATTTCTTCTTCATCCGCAAGCTGTTCTTCGTCAAGGAGGCCGATGCCCTGGTGCTGTGCCCGGGTGGTTTCGGCACTTTGGATGAAGCGCTGGAGGTGCTGACCCTGATCCAGACCGGCAAGAGTCCGCTGGTACCGGTGGTGCTGCTGGATTCGCCAGGTGGCAGCTTCTGGCGCGACTGCCTGGACTTCATCAGCCGCCAACTGGAGGAAAACCGCTACATCCTGCCCAGCGACCTGAAACTGCTGCGCCTGGTGCACAGCGCTGACGAGGCAGTGGAAGAAATCAACCAGTTCTACAGCAACTACCACTCCAGCCGCTGGCTGAAGAGCCAGTTCGTGATACGCATGCATCACCCGCTCAGCGAGGCGGCGCTGTATGACATCCAGGAAGGCTTTGCCGACTTGCGCCTGAGTGGCAAGTATCACCAGCAACCTGACAGCAGTGCCGAGCACGAAGTGGGCAACTTCAGCCACCTGACCCGTTTGTCATTTGCCTTCAATGGCCGAGACCAGGGCAGGCTGCGCGAGCTGGTGGACTTCATCAACCTGCCGGAGAACTGGGCCAAGCCGCAGCCCATGCATACCACGCAGCGGGCCAGGGAGGCGTTGAAGGTCAGTTGATTGTCGAACAAATTTCCAAAGCGCGCCGCGCAACCTGTGGGAGCGGCGTTGCCGGTACTCGCGGGTAAACCCTAATGCCGGTCAGATAACGTTTGCCGGCTGGATTGGGGCTGCTTTGCAGCCCTTCGCGGGCTTGCCCGCTCCCACAGGGACCGCGCATTTTCTGAACCTTGCACCAAACCTGTGGGAGCGGGCAAGCCCGCGAAGGGCCGCAAAGCGGCCCCAGCCTTCAGTAGTCGTCGATATCACGCCCACTGAGCAGACGGCCGATCATGTCCATGGGGAAACCCCGGTAAGCCAGAAACCGGGTCTGCTGGGCACGGCTGCGGGGATCTTGCGGGCGCTGGCCAGCAAACTTGCGCTGCCAAACGTCACGCATGCGCTCGCCCCAATCCACTTCGCTCTCGCGTAGCGCCTGCTCGATATCAGCACGCGCCAAACCGCGCTGGCCTAGCTCTTCGCGAATACGCGCAGGGCCGTAGCCGGAGCTGGAACGGTATCGGATGAAACTTTCGAGGTAACGGGCTTCGCTAAGCAGCCCTTCTTCGGCGAGCCGGTCGAGTTCAGGCTCGATCAGCTCGTCCGAAGCGCCGCGCTGACGCAACTTGCGCGTCAGCTCGACGCGACCGTGCTCACGTCGCGCGAGCAGGTCCATGGCTGTCCGCCGAATGGCGACGGGGGTGTCGAGTACGGCGGACATGTTCGGCTATCTACCGCGCAATCAATAACCGGCGTCAGCGTCGGCCATGTCATCGGCATCGGCTTCGGCAGCAGCAGCCTTACCAGCAGCCGCAACAGCACCAGAGGTCAGCAGCTTCTCGCGAATCTGCTTCTCGATCTCGGCACCAATAGCCGGGTTCTCAGCCAGGTACTTGGCAGCGTTTGCCTTGCCTTGACCGATCTTGTTGCCCTGGTAGGCATACCAGGCCCCGGACTTCTCGACCAGGCCTTGGGAAACACCCAGGTCAATGATCTCGCCGTTACGGTAGATACCCTTGCCGTAGAGGATCTGGAACTCGGCCTGACGGAATGGCGGCGAAACCTTGTTCTTGACGATCTTGACGCGGGTTTCGCTACCGACCACCTCGTCGCCTTCCTTGACCGCGCCGGTACGGCGGATATCCAGACGCACCGAGGCGTAGAACTTCAGGGCGTTACCACCGGTGGTGGTTTCCGGGCTGCCGAACATCACGCCAATCTTCATACGGATCTGGTTGATGAAGATGACCAGGCAGTTGGCGTTCTTGATGTTACCGGTGATCTTGCGCAGCGCCTGGGACATCAGGCGCGCCTGCAGGCCCACGTGCATGTCACCCATCTCGCCTTCGATCTCGGCCTTCGGTACCAGAGCAGCCACGGAGTCGACGATGATTACGTCAACAGCGTTGGAACGCACCAGCATGTCGGTGATTTCCAGGGCCTGTTCGCCGGTGTCCGGCTGCGAAACCAGCAGGTCGTCGACGTTGACGCCCAGCTTGCCGGCGTACTCAGGGTCGAGGGCGTGTTCGGCGTCGACGAAGGCGCAGGTGGCGCCGTTTTTCTGGGCTTCGGCGATGACCGACAGGGTCAGCGTGGTCTTACCCGACGATTCCGGGCCGTAGATCTCGACGATACGGCCTTTTGGCAGGCCGCCAATGCCCAAGGCGATGTCCAGGCCCAGCGAGCCGGTGGAGATGGCAGGGATAGCCTGGCGCTCGTGGTCGCCCATGCGCATGACGGCGCCCTTGCCGAATTGGCGTTCGATCTGACCCAGGGCCGCAGCCAAGGCGCGCTTCTTGTTGTCGTCCATTGAAATCCTCACGTGTTCGACTTGGCCCTGACGGCCGGAATACCTGTATAAGTAGCCAGTATTATTCCACAGGCAAGCGCCCGCGCAAACCCCTGTCGTCGATTTACTCGGCACCAAGCTGTAACAAGCCGTCTAACGCGGCGATCACCGTCTGTCGGCGCACCGCCTCGCGGTCGCCGTCGAACTGGCGCCGCTCGCTGAACACATGGTTGCCGTCGCCCCAGGCCAGCCACACGGTGCCCACCGGTTTGGCCGGCGAACCACCGTCCGGCCCGGCCACGCCGCTCACCGCCACGGCAAAGCGCGCGCCGCTGGCGGCCTGGGCGCCGCGGACCATGGCTTCGACCACTTCCTGGCTGACCGCGCCAACCTGGCCGAACAACGCCGCGGGCACTCCCAACTGACGGGTTTTCTGGGTGTTGGAATAGGTCACGTACCCAGCCTCGAACCAGGCCGAGCTGCCGGGCACGCGGGTGATGGCCTCGGCGATGCCGCCACCGGTGCAGGATTCGGCGGTGGTCACCTGCGCGTTGAAGCGGCGCAGGTGTTCACCCAGGCGGGTGGCAAGCGTGGTGATCGGGTCCATGTCGGGCTCCTTGAAGGCTGGCCTCTACCCTAGCATTTTGGATGCGAGGAAAGGGCATCGAACGGCGCGCGGGACCTGGGGTGTTCGCCTTGAGATTTTTATCGCCCATGAGACCGAGCGCCGCCCGCGCGGCGCATCGCCGGCAAGCCGGCTCCCACATCTGTTTCGGGCCAATTACTCCTGGGGCACCGGCGCGCGACCCTTGGGTATCGCCTCAATATCGAGTCGGGCAAACAAGGCGGGCAGCGGAGGAGTCACAGGCATGACTGGCCCGAAACAGATGTGGGAGCCGGCTTGCCGGCGATGCGCCGCGCGGGCGGCGCTCGATCTCACAGGCGCCAAACCGCTCAAGGCATGCACCTCAAGCCCACACCCAATCAGAAATTCAGCCGCAGCACACTACGCCAGATATTCTTCATCGGTGAGCGACAGTGCTCGGCCCAGTTGCGCTTCTGTCAACATGCCTTCAGTGCATCCCTGCACACTCGCCGGACTTGCAGGTACAGCCTGCCGGGTAGCCGTGTTAACCTATGCGGCTTGAAAAATCCGGTGGGTCTCGGCGTCGCGCATGCAACACAGAACGCCCCAATTTGCCCCACAACATTGAGACCTACTTTCTAAGCCCTTGATGAATAAAGCAATTTCCGATTTCTCCGCACACACCCCGATGATGCAGCAGTACTGGAAGCTGAAGAACCAGCACCCGGACCAGCTGATGTTCTACCGCATGGGCGACTTCTACGAGATCTTCTACGAAGATGCGAAAAAAGCCGCAAAGCTGCTGGACATCACCCTGACCGCGCGCGGTCAGTCGGCCGGCCAGTCCATCCCCATGTGCGGGATTCCGTTCCATTCGCTGGAAGGCTACCTGGCCAAGCTGGTCAAGCTCGGCGAATCGGTGGTGATCTGCGAGCAGATTGGCGACCCCGCCACCAGCAAGGGCCCGGTGGAACGCCAGGTGGTGCGCATCATCACCCCGGGTACGGTCAGCGACGAGGCCCTGCTCGACGAGCGTCGCGACAACCTGATTGCCGCGCTGCTCGGTGACGAGCGCCTGTTCGGCCTGGCCGTACTGGACATCACCAGTGGCAACTTCAGCGTGCAGGAGATCAAGGGCTGGGAAAACCTGCTGGCCGAGCTCGAGCGCCTGAACCCGGTCGAGCTGCTGATCCCCGACGACTGGCCGCGCGACCTGCCCGCCGAGAAACGCCCGGGCGCCCGTCGCCGTGCGCCATGGGACTTCGACCGCGACTCGGCGCGCAAGGCCCTGTGCCAGCAGTTCGCGACCAAGGACCTCAAGGGTTTTGGCTGCGACAAGCTGACCCTGGCCATCGGCGCCGCCGGTTGCCTGCTGATCTACGCCAAGGAAACCCAGCGCACCGCCCTGCCGCACCTGCGCAGCCTTCGCCACGAACGCCTGGACGACACGGTCATCCTCGACGGCGCCAGCCGCCGCAACCTGGAGCTGGACATCAACCTCGCCGGCGGCCGTGACAACACCCTGCAGTCGGTGATCGACCGCTGCCAGACCGCCATGGCCAGCCGATTGCTGAGCCGCTGGTTGAACCGCCCGTTGCGCGACCTCAAGGTGCTGCAGGCACGCCAGGATTCGATCCGCTGCCTGCTCGACGGCTACCGCTTCGAGAAGCTGCAGCCGCAGCTCAAGGAAATCGGCGATATCGAGCGGATTCTCGCCCGTATCGGCCTGCGTAACGCCCGCCCACGCGACCTGGCACGCCTGCGCGATGCCCTGGGCGCGCTGCCCGAGCTGCAGAACGCCATGGCCGAGCTGGAGGCGCCGCACCTGGCACGCCTGGCCGCCATTACCGGCACCTACCCCGAACTGGCCAGCCTGCTGGAACGGGCGATCATCGACAACCCGCCGGCGGTGATCCGCGATGGCGGCGTGCTCAAGGCCGGCTATGACAACGAACTGGACGAGCTGCTGGCGATCAGCGAGAACGCGGGCCAGTTCCTGATCGACCTGGAAGCCCGGGAAAAGGCCCGCACCGGCCTGGCCAACCTCAAGGTCGGCTACAACCGGGTGCATGGCTACTTCATCGAGCTGCCGACCAAGCAGGCCGAGCAGGCCCCGGGCGACTACATCCGCCGTCAGACCCTGAAAGGCGCCGAGCGCTTCATCACCCCGGAGCTGAAGGCGTTCGAGGACAAGGCCCTGTCGGCCAAGAGCCGCGCCCTGGCCCGCGAAAAGATGCTCTACGACGCCCTGCTGGAAACCTTGATCAGCCACCTGGCACCGCTGCAGGACAGCGCCGCCGCCCTGGCCGAACTGGACGTGCTCAGCAACCTGGCCGAACGTGCACTGAACCTGGACCTGAACTGCCCGCGCTTCGTCGACGAGCCGTGCCTGCGCATCGAGCAGGGCCGCCACCCTGTGGTGGAACAGGTATTGACCACGCCGTTCGTGGCCAACGACCTGGGCCTGGACAACAGCACACGCATGCTGATCATCACCGGCCCGAACATGGGCGGTAAGTCCACCTACATGCGCCAGACCGCCCTGATCGTGCTGCTGGCGCATATCGGCAGCTTCGTGCCGGCTGCCAGCTGCGAGCTGTCGCTGGTCGACCGCATCTTCACCCGCATCGGCTCCAGCGACGACCTGGCCGGCGGCCGCTCGACCTTCATGGTCGAGATGAGCGAAACCGCCAACATTCTGCACAACGCCACCGACCGCAGCCTGGTGCTGATGGACGAAGTGGGCCGTGGCACCAGTACCTTCGACGGCCTGTCGCTGGCCTGGGCCGCCGCCGAGCGCCTGGCCCAGCTGCGTGCCTACACGCTGTTCGCCACGCACTACTTCGAGCTCACCGTGCTGCCGGAAAGCGAGCCGCTGGTGGCCAACGTGCACCTGAACGCCACCGAGCACAACGAACGCATCGTGTTCCTGCACCACGTGCTGCCTGGCCCTGCCAGCCAGAGCTACGGCCTGGCCGTGGCGCAGCTGGCCGGCGTGCCGACGGCCGTCATCCAGCGTGCCCGTGAACACCTGGCAAGGCTGGAAACCACCAGCCTGCCGCATGAACAGCCCCCGGCCCAAAAGGCCAAGGACGTGCCACAGGTCCCGCACCAGAGCGACCTGTTCGCCAGCCTGCCACACCCCGCCATCGAGAAGCTGGGCAAGCTGCAGCTGGACGACATGACCCCGCGTCAAGCTATCGAAATGCTATATCAACTAAAGAACCTGTTATAACGGCGCCCACTACAAGCTGGTAGAATCCGCCGCGGTTTGCTGGTGCTGCAGGTTATTAGCCTGGCCTGCAGCCACATGCCCGCAAACCGCGCGGCCCTGAGAGGAAGGGCCGCCGCCGTCGCCTGAGGAGAGAATTAGAAATGACCTTCGTCGTCACCGACAACTGCATCAAATGCAAATACACCGACTGCGTGGAAGTCTGCCCGGTGGACTGCTTCTACGAAGGCCCGAACTTCCTGGTCATCCACCCGGACGAGTGCATCGACTGCGCCCTGTGCGAGCCGGAATGCCCAGCGCAAGCCATCTTCTCGGAAGACGAAGTGCCTGCGGGCATGGAGAACTTCATCGAGCTGAACGCCGAACTGGCGGAAATCTGGCCGAACATCACCGAGCGTAAGGACGCCCTGCCGGACGCTGAAGAGTGGGATGGCAAGACTGGCAAGATTGCAGACCTGGAGCGCTGATAGCGTCCGGACACGAAAAAGGCCCCTTGGGGCCTTTTTTGTTTTCTGCAGGCAAAAAAAAGGGGCGGTTTGACCCGCCCACATTTTTTCCGTAGTCCCTGCTTGTCCCAAACATCATCCTGATGAAATCGCCTCTTGCGACGTCCCTGGCTTTCCTCCTGAAAGCCTGTGCATGTCCCTGTGCACAGTTCGAATACTAGCGACTTGAACCGGGCGGGCAAGCGCTAAACCTCACAGGGTGTTGCAGGTGACACATTTCCTCACAGCTGAATAAGCCAGGTTTTTCAATGAGTTGGGAAAACGCAGGATCTGGATACGACAATGATTTACTGAAGCGTACATAGAAGGCTTACAAAACAAGTAAGCAAAGGCTTACACGCGATGTTACTGGGGTAGCGCAGTACATAATGTCTTGGGGCTGCTTTGCAGCCCTTTCGCGACACAAGGCCGCTCCCACAGGATAGTGGCGCATTCGAAGGCGATGAAATACCTGTGGGAGCGGCCTTGTGTCGCGAAAGGGGCGCAAAGCGCCCCCGGAAATTTTGAATGGGGCACCTCTGATCGAAACATACAAAAACGCCCCGAAATCATCGGGGCGCTTTGTGTTGCAGGCTTCCGCTACTGGAACAACGACTCACTGGACAGGCCGTTCTTCTCGAGGATCTCACGCAAACGCTTGAGCCCCTCGACCTGGATCTGCCGCACCCGCTCACGGGTCAGGCCAATCTCCAGGCCGACATCTTCCAAGGTACTGCTTTCATGCCCGCGCAGGCCAAAGCGGCGCACCACCACTTCACGCTGCTTGTCGGTCAACTCGCCCAGCCATTGGTCGATGCTCTGCGACAGGTCGTCATCCTGCAGCAGTTCGCACGGGTCGGTCGGGCGGTCGTCGGTCAGGGTATCGAGCAGGGTCTTGTCCGAGTCCGGGCCGAGCGACACATCCACCGAAGACACCCGCTCGTTCAGGCCCAGCATGCGCTTGACCTCGGCGACCGGTTTCTCCAGCAGCGTGGCGATTTCTTCTGGCGAGGGTTCGTGGTCCAGTTTCTGGGTCAGCTCACGCGCAGCGCGCAGGTAGACGTTCAGTTCCTTGACCACGTGGATCGGCAGGCGAATGGTGCGGGTCTGGTTCATGATGGCCCGCTCGATGGTCTGGCGAATCCACCAGGTCGCATAGGTCGAGAACCGGAAACCACGCTCCGGGTCGAACTTTTCGACGGCACGGATCAGCCCCAGGTTGCCCTCCTCGATCAGGTCGAGCAGCGACAGGCCGCGGTTCACGTAACGACGGGCAATTTTTACAACCAGACGCAGGTTGCTTTCGATCATGCGCTTACGGCCGGCAGGGTCGCCCTTTTGCGACAGGCGCGCAAAGTGCACTTCCTCTTCCGGCGAAAGCAGAGGCGAGAATCCGATCTCGTTGAGATACAACTGGGTGGCATCGAGCGCCCGGCTGTAATCGATATACTTGTGTTGCTTGAGCGAAGAGCCCGACTTGGCCCTCGTCCGAACCGAAGATACAGCAGGTTCGTCTGACACCACATCCGTTTCCAAAACGATACCCGTCTCCATCAGAAGCAGGTCATCGTCGATGTCAAACTCCGGCACTTCTTTACTGAGAGCCATTGTTATAGTCCTTTGCTGAGTTCGAACTCAGACTCGAGCGGCACCTATCTCCCTGGCAGCGCTGGAGCCTGTCCCCTCTACATCACAGGAACAGGCCGGGTACAACGGTCAACGACGTGGCAGGAACTGGAGCGGATCGACGGGTTTGCCCTGGCGGCGAATCTCGAAATGCAGCTTCACCCGATCTGTGCCCGTGGACCCCATTTCAGCAATCGACTGCCCTGCCTTGACCTGCTGCCCCTCCCGAACCAACAGCCTGCGGTTATGGCCGTAGGCACTGACGTAGGTATCGCTGTGCTTGATGATGATCAGTTCGCCGTAGCCCCTCAAGCCACTCCCGGCGTACACCACTGCACCATCAGACGCAGCAAAAACAGGCTGTCCCAAATCACCGGCGATATCAATGCCTTTATTCAAACTACCGTTTGAAGCGAATTTTCCAATCAGCACGCCATTGGCAGGCCAGGTCCAGCCGCCTACCGCGCGCTCCGCGGCAGGCACCGTGGCGACCACCGGGGCGCTGCTGGAGGCTGCCGGCGTGGCCGGTTTGCTGGTACTGGCAGGGGGTGTGCTGGTACTGCCCACAGGCCGCCGGATGACCGTGGTCTTGCTCGACGACGACGGGCTGGACACCACCGTGGTGCTGCCGGTAGAGCCGCTGCTGAAACGAATCGCTTGCCCCGGGCGAATGGTGTAAGGCGCCGCGATGCCGTTGCGCGCAGCCAGTTCCTTGTAGTCCCAGCCATAACGGAAGGCAATGGAGAACAGCGTATCGCCAGGTTTGACGATGTACTGCCCGGTGGTTACCGCCGGGCGCTTGGGCACGGTGTTACTGCGGTCGACCACCCGCGCGCTGTTGCTGCTGGTGCTCGAGCAACCCACCAGTAGCGTGCCCATGGCCAGTGCAATCACCAGAAGCGTGAAACCCGACCCGTCCTTGCGCTGCCGAATGACTGTGTGACCCACCCGCGCTCCCCTCATGGTGCCGAAAACGATATGAAGACAAGAAATGCAATATTATTGCAATTATAACCAAGCCCGCCCGCATTGGCAGGGTTGGTGAAAGACTGCTGCAAAGCCATGGCACACGCTGTGCGCTAGCGCTTCACCCCGCCAGATAGACAGGGCGTTGCTGCAAGAATTCGGTGCTGGCGCAAAAATATCGCGCGGCTCGAACCTGCAGTGTTCAGGCCAGCGGGCCGTTGAGCAGCGGTACGAAGCGCACTGCCCCCAGCACGCGGCGGGAGAATCCATGCTCCTCGCGCACGATCAGCATCAGCTGCTGGGTTTCGCCGGCTGGCCCCACCGGGATCACCATACGGCCACCGGGCGCCAGCTGGTCGAGCAATGCCTGCGGCACTTCCGGCGCCACGGCGGTGACGATGATGCCGTTGTACGGCGCCAGCGCCGGCCAGCCTTCGCAACCGTCGCCCCAGCGGAACACCACGTTGCGCAGGTTCAGTTCCACCAGGCGCTCCTTGGCCCGGTCCTGCAACACCTTGATGCGTTCCACCGAGAACACCCGCTCGACCAACTGGGCCAGGATTGCCGTCTGGTAGCCCGAGCCGGTGCCGATCTCCAGCACCTTGTCCAGCGGCCCGGCCTCGAGCAGCAGCTCGCTCATGTGAGCAACCATGAACGGTTGCGAGATGGTCTGGTTGTGGCCGATCGGCAGCGCGGTGTCTTCGTAGGCGCGATGCGCCAGCGCCTCGTCGACGAACAGGTGGCGCGGGGTACGACGGATCACGTCGAGCACCTTGGTGTTCGAAACGCCCTCCTCGCACAGGCGCTGGATCAGCCGCTCCCGGGTACGCTGGGAGGTCATGCCGATGCCACGCCGCAGCATATCGTCCTCGCGCATCAGAGCAGGCCCTCCAGCCAACCGTCGAGCTGCTCGAAGGCATCACTGAAGGTGCGGTCGAGCTGCAGCGGAGTGATCGATACATAGCCTTGCATCACCGCGTGGAAGTCGGTACCCGGGCCACCGTCCTCGGCATCCCCGGCCACGGCGATCCAGTAGCCTTCCTTGCCGCGCGGGTTGACCACCTTGGTCGGCGCCGCCGCCCGCGCCCGGTGACCGAGGCGGGTGAGCTGGATGCCACGAATGTGCTCCAGCGGCAGGTTGGGGATGTTGACGTTGAGCACGGTGCGCGGCGGCAAGGCCAGGCGCGACTGCGCCTCGACCAGGCGGCGGGCGATATGGGCCGCGGTTGGCAGGTTGTCCGGCTGGCGCGACAACAGCGAAAACGCCAGCGAGGTACCGCCAAGAAAACGGCCTTCCAACGCGGCCGCGACCGTGCCCGAATAGAGCACGTCGTCGCCCAGGTTGGCACCGAGGTTGATCCCCGACACGACCATGTCCGGCGCCTGTGGCAACAGCCCATTGAGCCCCAGGTGCACGCAGTCGGTCGGCGTGCCGTTGAGGCTGATGAAGCCATTGGCCAAGGTCTGCGGATGCAGTGGCCGGTCCAGCGTCAGCGAACTGCTGGCGCCGCTCTTGTCTTGATCCGGGGCAATAACCACGCACTCGGCGTAATCCGCCAGCGCAGCGTGCAGCGCGGCGATGCCGGGTGCGGTAACACCGTCGTCGTTCGAAATCAGAATACGCATGAGCTGTCCGTCTGCCCCGCCGACACCAGATCCACGACTTCGCGCACCACCACGGTGGCGAAGCATCCGGCCGGAAGGACGAATTCCAGTTGCAGGATATCAGGCTCCGGATAATGCCACGTAAGACCGCCAATAGGGAGCCGCAGAATGCGTCGTTCGTGATCCATGCCCGCCAAGGCCAGCCACTGGCAAAGTGCCGGCTGCCGTGCGGCGATCGCATCCTCTTGTTGCGCAGTACTCCCCGTAGCCGGCGAATCGCCTGCCCCCCACAGCGGGCCGGTCGGATGCAGGTCAAGGATCGCCAGACGAGGATCGGAACATTCCGACTCCCCAGCAGGAAAGAAGCTACGACTCGTGGTGAACGCCAACAGGTCGCCCACCTGCGCACGCGCCCAGCTGCCGTCGGCAACACGGGCTGCCAGCACCTGGTTGAACAGGTAGCTGCGCCCGGCCGAGAGCAACCGCGAACGCACGTTGCGCTGTTCAGGCAGGGCCTTGCGTGCGGCCCAATCGAGAGCGTCGTGAACGTTGCCGCCACCGTGGCCGAAGCGCTGGGTGCCGAAATAATTCGGCACACCGTGCTGCTTGAGCTGTTCCAGGCGTGCATCCACCGCCTGGTGATCGGCAGCCAGGGCAGTCAGGCGCAGCGTGAAGCCGTTGGCCGAATGCGCACCGCGCTGCAGCTTGCGCTGGTGGCGCACCTGCTTGAGCACACGCAGGCTGGCATCCTCGGCACGCGACAGGTCCGGGTCGGCCTTGCCGGGCAGGTGCAGGCTGAACCACTGGCGGGTCAGGGCCTGGCGGTCCTTGAGGCCGGCGTAGCTGATCGTGCGCACCGGCACCCCAGCGGCACGGGCCAGGCGGCGGGCCGCCTCTTCGGTGTTCAGGTCACGCTTCTCGACCCACAGCCACAGGTGTTCGCCCTGGCCCGAGAGGGGGATGTCCAGCACCTCGTCGACCTGGAAATCCTCGGCCACCGCCTTGAGGACGGCGGTACCCAGTGGTTCGCCCGATGCGCGCGGGCCCAGCAGTTCCAGTTCGGTCATGCTGGCAGCAGCAGGGCTACCGAATGCACGGCGATGCCCTCCTCGCGGCCGGTGAAGCCGAGCTTCTCGGTGGTGGTAGCCTTGACGTTGACCTGGTCGAGTTCGACCTGCAGGTCTTCGGCGATCAGCTTGCGCATGGTCTCGATGTGCGGGGCCATCTTCGGCGCCTGGGCGACGATCGTGGCGTCGATGTTGCCGACCTTCCAGCCCTTGGCCTGGACGATGCCGACCACATGGCGCAGCAGCACCCGGCTGTCGGCGCCCTTGAACTGTGGATCGGTGTCGGGGAAGTGTTTACCGATGTCACCCAGCGCCGCCGCGCCAAGCAAGGCATCGCTCAGGGCGTGCAGCAGCACGTCGCCATCGGAGTGGGCCAGGAGGCCGTATTTGTGGGGGATACGCACCCCGCCCAGGGTAATGAAATCACCGTCGCAGAAACGGTGCACATCGTAGCCGTGGCCAATACGCATAGAAAAACGCCCTGAATGAGTCAGGGCGTGATTCTACCTGCTTTTGAGGCATTGGGGCTGCTTCGCAGCCCATCGCCGGTAAGCCAGCTCCCACAGGTACGGCACAGGTCCGAGGCCCATGCGGTCGAGGTGGGAGCTGGCTTGCCTGCGATGAAGCAAGCACCACAGCTACGCCTTACACCCGCCCCAAGGCCACCGCATGATGACGCAGGTGCTCCTCGATGAAGCTGGCGATGAAGTAGTAGCTGTGGTCATAGCCAGGCTGCAGGCGCAGGGTCAGTTCATGCCCACCTTTGCGTGCCGCCTGCTCCAGGGCTTCAGGCTTGAGCTGCTTCTCGAGGAAGTCGTCGCGGTCGCCCTGGTCCACCAGCAACGGCGGGCATTCGCCGGCCGGGGTTTCGGCCAGCAGCACGCTGGCATCCCACTCGCGCCAGCGCGCACGGTCTTCACCCAGGTAGCGGCTGAAGGCTTTCTCGCCCCACGGGCAATCCATCGGGTTGCTGATCGGCGAGAATGCGGACACCGAGCGGTAGCGCCCCGGGTTGCGCAAGGCGCACACCAGCGCGCCATGCCCACCCATGGAGTGGCCACTGATGCTGCGCTCGCCCGAAGCCGGGAAGTGCGCCTCGATCAACGCGGGCAACTCCTCCACCACATAGTCGTGCATGCGGTAGTGCTGGGCCCAGGGCTGCTGAGTAGCATTGAGGTAGAAGCCGGCACCCAGGCCGAAGTCCCAGGCACCGTCCGGGTCGCCCGGCACCTGCTCGCCACGCGGGCTGGTGTCGGGGGCAACGATGATCAACCCAAGCTCCGCGGCCAGGCGCTGGGCGCCGGCCTTCTGCATGAAGTTCTCGTCGGTGCAGGTGAGGCCGCTGAGCCAGTACAGCACCGGCAGCTTCTCGCCCTGTTCGGCCTGCGGCGGCAGGTAGACGGCGAACACCATGTCGCAGCCCAGCACCTTGGAGTGATGCCGGTAACGCTTGTGCCAGCCGCCGAAGCTCTTCTGGCAGGAGATGTTATCCAGGCTCATGGCAAACCTCAGAAGTGGATCACGCTGCGAATGCTCTTGCCTTCGTGCATCAGGTCGAAGGCCTTGTTGATGTCTTCCAGGCCCATGGTGTGGGTGATGAAGGTATCCAGCGGAATCTCGCCCTTCTCGGACATTTCCACGTAGCTTGGCAGCTCGCTGCGCCCACGTACGCCACCGAACGCCGAACCACGCCATACACGGCCGGTGACCAGCTGGAACGGACGAGTGGCGATTTCCTGGCCGGCACCGGCCACGCCGATGATCACCGACTCGCCCCAGCCCTTGTGGCAGCACTCCAGCGCAGCACGCATCAGCTGCACGTTGCCGATGCACTCGAAGGAGAAGTCCACGCCGCCGTCGGTGAGGTCGACGATCACTTCCTGGATCGGGCGGTCGTAGTCTTTCGGGTTGATGCAGTCGGTGGCACCCAGCTGGCGGGCGATTTCGAATTTGGCCGGGTTGATGTCGATGGCAATGATGCGCGACGCCTTGGCCTTGACCGCACCGATCACTGCCGACAGGCCGATGCCGCCCAGGCCGAAGATGGCCACGGTGTCACCCGGCTTGACCTTGGCGGTGTTGAGCACCGCGCCGATACCGGTGGTGACGCCACAACCCAGCAGGCAGACCTTTTCCAGCGGCGCTTCTTTCTGGATCTTGGCCACGGAGATTTCCGGCAGCACGGTGTACTCGGAGAAGGTCGAGGTACCCATGTAGTGGAACAGTTGCTGGCCTTTGTAGGAGAAGCGCGTGGTGCCGTCCGGCATCAGGCCCTTGCCCTGGGTGGCGCGGATGGCCTGGCACAGGTTGGTCTTGCCCGAGAGGCAGAACTTGCACTTGCCGCATTCCGGGGTGTACAGCGGGATGACGTGGTCACCGACGGCGACCGAGGTGACGCCCTCGCCTACCGCCTCGACGATCGCGCCACCTTCGTGCCCGAGGATCGACGGGAAGATGCCCTCCGGGTCGGCGCCCGACAGGGTGTAGGCGTCGGTGTGGCAGACACCGCTGGCGACCACGCGCAGCAGCACTTCACCGGCCTTGGGCATGGCCACGTCGACTTCGACGATTTCCAGGGGTTTCTTGGCTTCGAAGGCTACGGCAGCACGGGACTTGATCATCAAAGGTCTCCAGACAGAGGGTCGATTCAGTCTGGCAGTGTAATTCACCGCCTTTTGATGAATAATCCGGCCAAAGACAAAACATTATTGCCATACAGGGATAATCAATGAGCAGCCGCTGGGAAGGCATCGACGAGTTCGTCGCCGTGGCCGAGTCGGGCCAGTTCACCGCGGCCGCCGAGCGCCTGGGGGTTTCCTCGTCGCACATCAGCCGGCAGATCGCCCGGCTGGAGGAACGGCTGCAGACGCGCCTGCTGTACCGCAGTACCCGGCGGGTGACCCTGAGCGAGGCCGGGCAGACATTCCTGCAGCACTGCCAGCGCCTGCAGGATGGCCGCGAGGAAGCCCTGCGCGCCATGGGCGACCTGGCCAGCGAGCCCAAGGGGTTGCTGCGCATGACCTGCGCGGTGGCTTATGGCGAGCGCTTCATCGTGCCGCTGGTGACACGGTTCATGGCGCTGTACCCGCAGCTGCGGGTGGATGTGGAACTGAGCAACCACACCCTCGACCTGGTGCACGAAGGCATGGACCTGGCCATCCGCCTGGGCCGGTTGGCCGATTCACGACTGGTGGCAACCCGCCTGGCGCCCCGGCGCATGTACCTGTGCGCTTCGCCGGCCTACCTGGAACGTTACGGTCGGCCACACAGCCTGTCGGAACTGGCGCGGCACAATTGCCTGGTGGGCAGCTCGGATTTGTGGGCGCTGCAACAGGACGGCCGCGAGATCAGCCAGCGAGTGCAGGGCAACTGGCGTTGCAACAGCGGGCAGGCGGTGCTGGACGCGACGCTGCAGGGGATGGGGTTGTGCCAGTTGCCGGATTATTACGTGCTGGAGCACTTGAACAGTGGTGCGCTGGTATCGTTGCTGGAGGCGCACCAGCCACCGAATACCGCGGTGTGGGCGCTGTATCCGCAGCAACGGCATCTGTCGCCGAAGGTACGGCGGCTGGTGGATTACCTGAAGGAAGGGTTGGCGGGGTTGCCGGAGTATCGCTTGAACTGAACCTTGTGCTGGCTGGTCTGGCCTCTTCGCGGGTAAACCCGCTCCCACAGGTACAGCGCAAACCTGAAGGGATGTGCGATACCTGTGGGAGCGGGTTTACCCGCGAAGAGGCCGGCACAGGAGCAAGAAATTCAGCGGCGCCCTGCCCAACGCTGGCGCAACCACTCCAGGTCTTCCGGCCGGGTCACCTTGATGTTGTCGCTGCGCCCTTCGACCAGCCGCGGCGCCTGGCCGGACCACTCGATGGCGGAGGACTCGTCGGTTACCAGCACATCCGACACCAGGCACTCGGCCAGCGCCCGATGCAACGCCCCCAGGCGGAACATCTGCGGCGTATAGGCCTGCCAGATGGTGCTGCGGTCGACGGTAGCGCCCACCCGGCCATCGGCATCGGCCCGCTTGAGGGTATCGCGCGCCGGCACCGCCAACAGGCCACCCACCGGGTCGTCCGCCAACTCCGACAACAGCTTGTCCAGATCGCTGCGCGCCAGGTTCGGTCGCGCGGCATCATGCACCAGCACCCAGTCGCTGTCCGCCGCCCCTTGGGCATGCAGCATCAGCAAGGCATTGAGCACCGAGTCGGCACGCTCGCGGCCACCCGCGGCGCGCTGGATGCGCGGATCGCTGGCACAGCGCAGGCGAGGCCAGTACGGATCATCTTCGGCAATGCTGACCACCACGCCCTTGAGCATCGGGTGGCCAAGAAAACAGTCGAGGCTGTGCTCGAGAATGGTCTGCCCGGCCAGCTCCAGGTACTGCTTGGGGCGGTCGGCAGCCATGCGGGCACCTACGCCCGCAGCAGGAATCACGGCCCAGAAGGCCGGTAAGGTTTCGATCATTTCTGTGGCAACTGGAAGAGGGTTTCGCCCTCTTTGACCATCCCCAATTCGTGGCGAGCCCGCTCTTCAACGGTCTCCATGCCTTTTTTCAGCTCCAGCACTTCGGCATCGAGCACGCGGTTGCGCTCGAGCAAGCGCTCGTTTTCGGCATGCTGCTCGGCAATCTGCTGCTTCAGCTCGGTCACTTGCGCCAGGCTGCCATTACCCACCCACAGGCGGTACTGCAGGCCACCCAGCAGCAGGAGCAGGACGAGGAACAACCAATAGGGACTGCGCATCACGTTATCCAGGTTAAAAAGGCTGCCGGGTACTTTTTACTTCGGGGCCTCGAATAGCACGAAGCCTGGCCGAGGCCAGGCTTCGTCGACAGAAACCCGTTGGAATGTAGGAAAGAACAGTACGAACGTTCCTACAACTCCGGCTGCTGTCTTTTTACCATCTCTTGCTTAGCCGCGAAACTCGGCACGACCGCGGTAAACCGCTTTGGCACCCAGTTGCTCTTCGATGCGCAGCAGCTGGTTGTACTTGGAAACGCGGTCGGAACGGCACAGCGAACCAGTCTTGATCTGGCCAGCAGCGGTACCCACGGCCAGGTCGGCGATGGTCGAGTCTTCGGTTTCACCGGAACGGTGCGAAATCACCGCGGTGTAGCCAGCAGCCTTGGCCATCTGGATGGCTTCCAGGGTTTCGGTCAGCGAGCCGATCTGGTTGAACTTGATCAGGATCGAGTTACCGATGCCCTTCTCGATGCCTTCCTTGAGGATCTTGGTGTTGGTCACGAACAGGTCGTCGCCAACCAGCTGCACCTTGGTGCCGATCTTGTCGGTGAGGATCTTCCAGCCAGCCCAGTCGGACTCGTCCAGGCCGTCTTCGATCGAGATGATCGGGAAGCGCTCGGTCAGGCCTTTCAGGTACTCGGCAAAGCCTTCGGCGTCGAACGACTTGCCTTCGCCAGACAGGTTGTACTTGCCGTCTTCGTAGAACTCGGAAGCCGCGCAGTCCAGGGCCAGGGTCACGTCGGTGCCCAGCTTGTAGCCGGCTTTCTCGACAGCTTCGGCGATGGCGCCCAGGGCGTCTTCGTTGGAAGCCAGGTTAGGGGCGAAACCACCCTCGTCACCAACAGCGGTGTTCAGGCCACGGGCCTTCAGCACGGCTTTGAGGTGGTGGAAGATTTCGGTACCCATGCGCAGGCCGTCGGAGAAGGTCTTGGCGCCAACCGGCTGAACCATGAACTCCTGGATGTCGACGTTGTTGTCGGCGTGCTCGCCACCGTTGATGATGTTCATCATCGGTACCGGCATCGAGTACTGGCCCGGGGTGCCGTTCAGGTTGGCGATGTGCGCGTACAGCGGCAGGTCCTGGTCCTGGGCAGCGGCCTTGGCGGCAGCCAGGGAAACGGCCAGGATGGCGTTGGCGCCCAGCTTGGCCTTGTTCTCGGTACCGTCCAGTTCGATCATGGCGCGGTCCAGGCCCTTCTGGTCGGCAGGGTCCTTGCCCAGCAGCAGGTCACGGATCGGGCCGTTGATGTTGGCGACGGCCTTCAGCACGCCCTTGCCCAGGTAACGGCTCTTGTCGCCATCACGCAGCTCCAGCGCTTCGCGCGAGCCAGTGGAAGCACCGGACGGCGCGCAGGCGCTGCCGATGATGCCGTTGTCGAGCAGTACATCGGCTTCCACGGTGGGGTTGCCACGCGAATCGAGAACTTCACGACCTTTGATGTCGACGATTTTTGCCATTGTTGTAAGCACTCCAGAATTGACGAAAACAACTTAGCTTAGGAAATTCTTGCCGTTCACCGGGCGGACTTGCAGTGGGCAGGCCGGGTGAAGGGAACCCCTGACCGACTGGTCAGGGGTGGATCGGACGGTACTTTACCCGAGAATCGAGCTTTACGCGGTTTCTACCGTCGGAAAACTTTTCACCAGGTCGTCCAGTTGCTTGAGCTGGGCCAGGAACGGCTCCAGTTTGTCCAGGCGCAGGGCGCATGGGCCATCGCACTTGGCGTTGTCCGGATCGGGGTGGGCTTCGAGGAACAGCCCGGCCAGGCCTTGGCTCATGCCGGCCTTGGCCAGGTCGGTGACCTGGGCGCGGCGACCACCGGCGGAATCGGCGCGACCACCCGGCATCTGCAGGGCGTGGGTCACGTCGAAGAACACCGGGTACTCGAACTGCTTCATGATGCCGAAGCCGAGCATGTCCACCACCAGGTTGTTGTAGCCGAAGCTCGAACCACGCTCGCAGAGGATCAACTGGTCGTTACCGGCCTCCTCGCACTTGGTCAGGATGTGCTTCATTTCCTGGGGTGCGAGGAACTGGGCCTTCTTGATGTTGATCACCGCGCCGGTCTTGGCCATGGCCACCACCAGGTCGGTCTGCCGCGACAGGAAGGCCGGCAGCTGGATGATGTCGCACACCTTGGCTACAGGCTCGGCCTGGTAAGGCTCGTGCACGTCGGTGATGACCGGCACGTTGAAGGTGCGCTTGATCTCTTCGAAGATCTTCAGCCCCTCTTCCATGCCCGGGCCACGGTACGAGGTTACCGACGAACGGTTGGCCTTGTCGAAGCTGGCCTTGAACACGTACGGGATACCGAGCTTCTCGGTCACCCGCACGTACTCCTCGCAGACCTTCATTGCCAGGTCACGGGACTCCAGGACGTTCATGCCGCCGAACAGGACGAACGGCTTGTCGTTGGCGATCTCGATGTTACCGACGCGAATGATCTTCTGGGTCATTGATCAGGCCTTGTTCTTCTGAGCCAGGGCTGCCTTGACGAAGCCGCTGAACAGCGGGTGGCCGTCACGCGGGGTCGAGGTGAATTCCGGGTGGAACTGGCAGGCGACGAACCATGGGTGGTCCTTGGACTCGACCACTTCCACCAGCGCACCGTCTTCGGAACGGCCGGAAACCACCAGGCCGGCGTCGACCAGTTGCGGCAGCAGGTTGTTGTTCACTTCGTAGCGGTGACGGTGACGCTCGGTGATCACGTCCTTGCCGTAGCAGTCGTGCACCTTGGAACCGGCGGCCAGCTGGCAGTCCTGTGCGCCCAGGCGCATGGTGCCACCCAGGTCGGAGGCTTCGCTGCGGGTTTCGACGGCACCGGTGGCATCGGCCCACTCGGTGATCAGGCCGACGACCGGGTGGCCGCTGTTGCGGTCGAACTCGGTGGAGTTGGCGTCTTTCCAGCCCATCACGTTACGGGCGAATTCGATCACGGCCACCTGCATGCCCAGGCAGATACCCAGGTACGGCACCTTGTTCTCACGGGCGTATTGCACCGCGGTGATCTTGCCTTCCACGCCGCGCAGGCCGAAACCGCCCGGTACCAGGATGGCATCGGCGCCTTCGAGCAGGCTGGTGCCCTGGTTCTCGATGTCTTCCGAGTCGATGTAGCGCAGGTTGACCTTGGTGCGGTTGGTGATGCCGGCGTGGCTCATCGCTTCGATCAGCGACTTGTACGCATCCAGCAACTCCATGTACTTGCCGACCATGGCGATGGTCACTTCGTGCTCGGGGTTGAGCTTGGCATCGACCACCTTGTCCCACTCGGACAGGTCGGCGCCATTGCACTGCAGGCCGAAACGCTCGACGACGAAGTCGTCCAGGCCCTGTGCGTGCAGCACGCCCGGGATCTTGTAGATGGTGTCGACGTCTTCCAGCGAAATCACCGCACGCTCTTCAACGTTGGTGAACAGCGCGATCTTGCGACGCGACGAAGCATCGACCGGGTGGTCGGAGCGGCAGATCAGCACGTCAGGCTGCAGGCCGATGGAGCGCAGCTCCTTGACCGAGTGCTGGGTCGGCTTGGTCTTGGTCTCGCCAGCGGTGGCGATGTACGGGACCAGGGTCAGGTGCATCAGCATGGCGCGCTTGGAGCCCACTTCGACGCGCAGCTGGCGGATGGCCTCGAGGAACGGCTGCGACTCGATGTCACCCACGGTACCGCCGATTTCCACCAGGGCCACGTCGGCATCGCCGGCGCCCTTGATGATGCGACGCTTGATTTCGTCGGTGATGTGCGGGATGACCTGGATGGTCGCGCCCAGATAGTCACCACGACGTTCCTTGCGCAGTACGTGCTCGTAGATGCGGCCGGTGGTGAAGTTGTTGTTCTGGGTCATGGTGGTGCGGATGAACCGCTCGTAGTGGCCCAGGTCGAGGTCGGTCTCGGCGCCATCGTGGGTGACGAACACTTCACCGTGCTGGAACGGGCTCATGGTGCCCGGATCGACGTTGATGTACGGATCCAGCTTGAGCATGGTGACCTTCAGGCCCCGCGCTTCCAGGATGGCCGCCAGGGAAGCCGAGGCAATGCCTTTCCCCAATGAAGAAACAACACCGCCCGTGACGAATATGTAGCGCGTCATGAAAAACCCTAGAAGTCTGCGTTAAGGCGGCCAGCGCCGCCGGAGAAAGCGAAGGAAGGCCGAAGCCCCCGATCACCTGCGTCAATCACAGTGCATCTCGAAAAACTGCCGCGTCTGTACAGACCAGGGGTATCCCCGGCATGGAGCTCGCTCGTCATTTCCAGAATCAGCCCAGCAAAAAACTGCTTGGTAATCGGCAACTCCTGTGTTTTCGCGGAACCCACAGAAGCTGTATCAAGAAGGGAGGGTAGTCTACCCGAATGTACCCTTCAGCTCAAACCTTGCGCGTTCGTCGGCAACTGCCAGGACAGCTGGCAATCAGCCTGCACCAGCCCGGGCAGGTTGGCCACCGCCAGCAGGCGCTCGCCCTGGTACAGCAGTGGCAGGCGCGGGCGCAGGAAAAGCGGCACCTGCAACTCGTTGAGCAGGCGCTTGAGGTCGCGTCGGCCGCGGCCGGGGAGGTCCAGCACTTCACCGCCCTGACGGTAGGCAACGCGCAAGCCGTGCAGCGGCGCTGCGCCAACAAGACGCACACTGCCGTTACCCGGCAACGGCAAAGGCTTGGCGGGATCGGCCCAGGCCAGTTCGCCGACGGGCAGCTGCAGCCAGTCACCGCTCAACCACCAGATGCGCCCATGACTGCGCAGTAGTTGCCCATCGGCAAGTTGCCAGGCGGGCTGGGCATCGGCGGCGGCATCGCGCAGGTCCGCCCAGCCGGCCCAGTGCCGGGTGTCGGGCAGGCGGGTACGGCGGCTCAGCCAGTATTGCAGGGCATTGCGCTGACGGGCCGGCGACAGCGCCAACAGGGTAGCCAGGTCGAGGGAGTCCAGCCCCGGCCAAGCCACCGGCGCGCCCTCCCCGGCGAGCGCCAGGTCGTCCTGGGCCAGTTCGTCCAGCAGCCCTTGGGCTTCGCCCAGGTGCTCGGCGGCGCGGGCCAGGTTCTGGCTGGCCTGCGGCCAACGTTGCTGAAGCAGCGGAAACACTTCGCTGCGCAGGTAGTTGCGGGCAAATTGTGTGTCAGCGTTTGACGGATCTTCGATCCAGGCCAGCCCATTGGCCTGAGCATGGTCCTGCAGTTGCTGGCGGGAACAGCCCAGCAATGGCCTGACCAGGCTGCCCTGCCCTAGCGCCCGCTGCCCCGGCATTGCAGCCAGGCCACGCAGGCCTGCACCGCGCAGCAGGCGGAACAGCAGGGTTTCGGCCTGGTCGTCGCGGTGCTGGCCGGTGAACAGGATGTCGCCTGGGCCGAGGGCTTGCCTGAAAGCAGCATAGCGGGCGTCGCGGGCGGCCTGTTCGAGGCTGGCGCCGGGGGCGACCTGGACGTGGATGACCTGGAGTTCGATGCCGAGATTGTCGCAGACGGTTTGGCAGTGGGCGGGCCAGGCATCGGCGGCGGGTTGCAGGCCGTGGTGGACGTGGATGGCGCGCAGTGGAGGGGATGCGTGATTGCGGGCGTAGTCGGCCAGCAGGTGCAGGAGAACGGTGGAATCGAGGCCGCCGGAGAAGGCGATGTACCAGGTGGGGGCGTTGAGCCAGGGGGTGAGGTTGATCATCGAACCCGCACTCAATTCGAGAATGCATTCGCGGGTGAACCCGCTCCCACAGGGATCGCGCCGTTTCAGAGGGCTGCGCAATACCTGTGGGAGCGGGTTCACCCGCGAACACCGGCGAAGCCGGTGCCATTCATCTCGCTATCAGAGACCGTAGCTCATCAGGCGATCGTAACGGCGGGCCAGCAGCGCGTCATGGTCGAGCTTGCCGAGCATGTCCAGCTGCTGTACCAGGTCGGCACGGATGCTTTCCGACATCTTCGCCGGGTCACGGTGGGCGCCGCCCAGCGGCTCCTGGATGACCTTGTCGACGATGTTCAGGCTCTTCAGGCGCTCGGCAGTGATGCCCATGGCCTCGGCTGCGTCGGCTGCCTTGTCGGCAGTCTTCCACAGGATCGAGGCACAGCCTTCCGGCGAGATCACCGAGTAGGTGGAGTACTGCAGCATGTTCAACTGGTCGCACACGCCGATGGCCAGCGCACCGCCGGAACCACCCTCACCGATCACGGTGGCGATGATCGGGGTTTTCAGGCGCGCCATCACGCGCAGGTTCCAGGCGATGGCCTCGCTCTGGTTGCGCTCTTCGGCGTCGATGCCCGGGTAGGCGCCCGGAGTGTCGATGAAGGTCAGGATCGGCATCTTGAAGCGCTCGGCCATTTCCATCAGGCGGCAGGCCTTGCGGTAGCCTTCAGGGCGCGGCATGCCGAAGTTGCGGCGTACCTTCTCGCGCACTTCACGGCCCTTCTGGTGGCCGATGACCATGACCGGCTTGCCGTCCAGGCGCGCGGTACCACCGACGATGGCAGCGTCGTCGGAGAAGTGGCGGTCGCCGTGCAGCTCTTCGAACTCGGTGAAGATGTGCTCCAGGTAGTCCAGGGTGTAAGGACGACGCGGATGACGGGCCAGGCGGGCGATCTGCCAGCTGGTCAGGTTGCCGAAGATGCTTTCGGTCAGGGTGTTGCTCTTGTCTTGCAGACGGGCAATTTCATCGCTGATGTTCAGCGAGTTGTCGTTGCCTACCAGGCGCAGGCCTTCGATCTTGGCTTGCAGGTCGGCAATCGGCTGTTCGAAATCGAGAAAATTCGGGTTCATAGTCATCCGTCTTGGGTCTACGGCCAGGCGGCCGGCCGGTTGATCCGTTTGGCGCCCTACCTTAAGGGATCAGGCGCATTCAGGTCGAGATTAAATTTTTGTCGGTTCAACGATATTGCAGGAAGACGTTCTCACGCCCGAACTGGTCACGCAGCGCCTGAATCAGCCCATCGGCCGGGTCGATCGCCCACTGCTCGCCGAACTGCAGCATGGCCTTGGCGTCGCTGCCGGTGTACTCGAGGGTGATCGGGCAAGCGCCGCGATGGCGGGTAATCAGCTCGCCCAGCCACTTCAGCCGGTCGCCCTTTAGCGCTTCGTGTGCCACCTTCAGGCGCAGGCTCTCGGCCAGCTTGGTGCGCGCATCCTCCATGGTCATCACCTGCTTCACCCGCAGGCGCAGGCCACCGGAGAAATCGTCGTTACTGACCTCGCCTTCGACCACCACCATGGCATCGGTCTGCAGCAAGGACTGTGCCGCCATGAAGGCATCGGCAAACAGCGACGCCTCGATGCGCCCGGAGCGGTCATCCAGGGTGACGAAGCCCATCTTGTCGCCCTTCTTGTTCTTCATCACCCGCAGGGCAATGATCATGCCGGCGATGGTCTGGGTTTCGCGTGACGGCTTGAGGTCGATGATGCGCTGGCGGGCGAAGCGGCGGATCTCGGTCTCGTACTCGTCGATCGGGTGGCCGGTGAGGTACAGGCCGAGGGTGTCCTTCTCGCCCTTCAGGCGTTCCTTGAGGGTCAGTTCGCGCACCTTGCGGTGGTTGGCGTAGACGTCGGCATCCGCCTCTTCGAACATGCCGCCGAACAGGTCGACGTGGCCACTGTCGGCGGTGTGGGCGGCCTGCTCGGCAGCCTTGATGGCCTCGCCCAGCGCCGAGAGCAAGGTTGCACGGTTGATGTCGATGTTGGCGTGGTAGGCCTTGATCTCGTCATGGAAGTGCGGGCCCAGGCGGTCCAGCGCGCCACTGCGGATCAGCGCGTCGAGGGTACGCTTGTTGACCCGCTTGAGGTCGATGCGCTCACAGAAATCGAACAGGTCCTTGAACGGGCCACCCTGGGCGCGGGCCTCGACGATCGCCTCCACCGGGCCTTCGCCGACGCCCTTGATGGCGCCCAGGCCGTAGACGATGCGCCCGTCATTGTTGACGGTGAACTTGAAGTCGGAGAAGTTCACGTCCGGCGCGTCGAGGCGCAGCTTCATGCTGCGCACCTCCTCGACCAGCACCACCACCTTGTCGGTGTTGTGCATATCCGCCGACAACACCGCGGCCATGAATGGCGCCGGGTAGTGGGTTTTCAGCCAGGCGGTCTGGTACGACACCAGGCCATAGGCGGCGGAGTGGGATTTGTTGAAGCCGTAGCCAGCGAACTTCTCTACCAGGTCGAAAATGTTACCCGCGAGATCCGCATCGATATTGTTGGCCACGCAGCCTTCGATGAAACCACCGCGCTGCTTGGCCATTTCCTCGGGCTTTTTCTTACCCATCGCACGGCGCAGCATGTCGGCGCCGCCAAGGGTATAGCCAGCCATGACCTGGGCGATCTGCATCACCTGCTCCTGGTACAGGATGATGCCGTAGGTCGGTGCCAGTACCGGTTTCAGGCCCTCGTACTGGTAGTCGGAGTGCGGGTAAGCCAGCTCGGCGCGACCGTGCTTGCGGTTGATGAAGTCGTCCACCATGCCCGATTGCAGCGGGCCCGGGCGGAACAGTGC
The DNA here is from genome assembly GCF_032971465.1 of Pseudomonas sp. LSJ-87. Lineage (NCBI taxonomy): Bacteria > Pseudomonadati > Pseudomonadota > Gammaproteobacteria > Pseudomonadales > Pseudomonadaceae > Pseudomonas > Pseudomonas sp. LSJ-87. The sequence goes on from NZ_JAWJYQ010000043.1 coordinate 90,468, forward strand.
CACCAGTGCGATCAGGTCTTCCAGGCAGTCGGGCTTGAGCTTCTTGATCAGCTCCTTCATGCCACGCGATTCAAGCTGGAACACCGCCGTGGTTTCGGCCTTCTGCAACAGCTCGTAGGTCTTGCGGTCGTCCAGCGGGATGAAGTCGATGTTGACGTCGGGCAGGTTCTTCTTGGCCTGCTCGCGGTTGATGATCTCCATCGCCCACTTGATGATGGTCAGGGTCCGCAGGCCGAGGAAGTCGAACTTCACCAGGCCGGCAGCCTCGACGTCATCCTTGTCGAACTGGGTTACCAGGCCGCCGCCCTCTTCGTCACAGGCGATCGGCGAGAAGTCGGTGAGCTTGGTCGGGGCGATGACCACACCACCGGCGTGCTTGCCGGTACCGCGCGTCACGCCCTCGAGCTTCAGGGCCATGTCCCAGATCTCGCGGGCGTCTTCGTCGCCCTTGAGGAAGTCACGCAGGATCTCTTCCTGCTCGTAGGCCTTCTCCAGGGTCATGCCCACTTCGAAGGGGATCATCTTCGACAGGCGGTCGGCCAGGCCGTAGGACTTGCCCTGTACCCGCGCCACGTCTCGCACCACCGCCTTCGCCGCCATGGTACCGAAGGTGATGATCTGGCTGACCGCGTTGCGGCCATAGGCTTCGGCGACGTAGTCGATCACCCGGTCACGGCCATCCATGCAGAAGTCGACGTCGAAGTCGGGCATGGAAATACGTTCAGGGTTGAGGAAGCGCTCGAACAGCAGGTCGTAGGCCAGCGGATCGAGGTCGGTAATCTTCAGCACGTACGCCACCAGCGAGCCGGCACCCGATCCTCGGCCCGGGCCAACCGGTACGTCGTTGTTCTTGGCCCACTTGATGAAGTCCATGACGATCAGGAAGTAACCGGGGAAGCCCATCTGGATGATGATGTCCAGTTCGAACTTCAGGCGGTCCAGGTAGACCTGGCGCTTCTCTTCGTAATTGGGTGTGGTCTCTTTCGGCCACAGCACCGCCAGGCGCTCTTCCAGGCCTTCGTGGGACACATGCCGCAGGTAGTCATCGATGCCCATGCCGTTGGGCGTGGGGAAGTCGGGCAGGAAGTACTTGCCCAGCTGCACCTGGATGTTGCAGCGCTTGGCGATCTCGACAGTGTTGGCGATGGCGTCGGGCAGGTCGCTGAACAGCTCGGCCATTTCCTCGGCCGACTTCAGGTACTGCTGGTCGCTGTACATCCTTGGCCGACGCGGGTCGTCGAGGGTCCACCCCTCACCGATGCATACTCGGGTTTCGTGGGCGTCGAAGTCGGACTGCTTGATGAAGCGCACATCGTTGGTTGCCACCAGCGGAGCGCCGAACTTGTCGGCCAACGCCACGGCGGCATGCACGTACTCCTCGTCGCGGGCGCGGTTGGTGCGCTGCACTTCGACGTAGAAGCGCTCGGGGAACATGCCCATCCAGTCTTGCAGCAGGGCCTCGGCTTCATCGTCCTTGCCGGCCAGCAAGGCCATGCCGATATCGCCTTCCTTGCCTGCGGAAAGGGCGATCAGGCCCTCGCTGGCTGGGGCGATCCATTCACGCTGGAGGATGACCAGGCCGTTGCGCTGGCCGTCGGTCCAGCCGCGCGAGATCAGCTCGGTGAGGTTGCGGTAGCCCTTGGGGTTCATGGCCAGGAGGCAGATACGCGACAGCGGTGCTTCCGGGTCGGCAGCGGCCAGCCACAGGTCGGCGCCGCAGATCGGCTTGATGCCGGCGCCCATGGCAGTCTTGTAGAACTTTACCAGCGAGCACATGTTGCTCTGGTCGGTGATCGCCACCGCCGGCATGTTCATCCCGGCCAGCGCCTTGGCCAGCGGCTTGATCCGCACCAGGCCGTCGACCAGCGAGAATTCGGAGTGGACGCGCAGGTGAACGAAGGGAACCGACATGGAAGATCCTGTAGCAGTGCTGAACGACAAGGGCGGGATTGTAGCTTAAATGGGGATAGGATTTGGGATTGCGGTATCGGCCAGAGAATAAAGAATGTGCGCGCACCGCCCCCCTGTGGGAGCGGGTTCACCCGCGAAGAATCCAACGCGGTGTATGGCACCGGCTGCGCCGGTGTTCGCGGCTAAAGCCGCTCCCACAGAGGATAGCGTGACACCTGTAGCAACGAACTAATAGCTCAGATCAGGGAGTTGGTGACGCCTTCACGTGCATCCCACGCGGCCCGCACCGGGGCAAAGGAACGCCGATGGATGGGCGTAGGCCCCAAGCGTGCCAGCGCCTCGAGGTGCACCGGGGTTGGGTAGCCCTTGTGCCCGCCAATGCCATAACCCGGGTAGATCAGCTCGAATGCGCTCATCTCCCGGTCACGGGTCACCTTGGCCAGGATCGACGCCGCCGCGATGGCCGGCACCTGGCTGTCGCCCTTGACTACCGGCGACGCCGGTACGGCGAGTTTCGGGCAGCGGTTGCCGTCGATCAGGGCCAGCTTCGGTGTAATGTGCAGGCCTTCCACGGCGCGCTGCATGGCCAGCATGGTCGCATGCAGGATGTTCAGGCGGTCGATTTCCTCGACCTCGGCGCGGGCGATGCAGAAGCTCAGGGCCTTTTCGCAGATCTCGTCGAACAGCGCCTCGCGCTTGGCTTCGGTGAGTTTCTTCGAATCGTTCAGGCCGAGGATCGGGCGCGCCGGGTCGAGGATCACCGCCGCGGTCACCACCGCGCCGCACAGCGGGCCACGGCCCACTTCGTCGACGCCGGCGACCAGGTCTTCGACCAGGTTGAAGTCCAGTCCAATTTGCATGTCAGCGGTCCTTGAGCAAGGCCAGTACCGCCTCGGCCGCCTGGTTGGAGGCGTCACGGCGCAGGGTGCGGTGAATTTCGTCGAAACTTTCGGTCTGCTGGCTGCCATCGGCCACCAGCGGCGCCAGGGTATTGGCCAGGGCTTCGCTGGTGGCGTCGTCCTGCAGCAACTCGGGTACCAGCGCCCGCTGGGCCAGCAGGTTCGGCAACGACACGTAGGGGCTCTTTACCAGGCGCTTGAGGATCCAGTAGGTCAGGGGCGCGAGGCGATAGGCCACCACCATCGGTCGCTTGTACAGCAGTGCTTCGAGGGTGGCGGTACCCGAGGCGATCAGCACCGCGTCACAGGCCGCCAGGGCCTGGTGCGACTGGCCATCGAGCAGGGTCAGCGGCAGCTGGCGCCCTTCGAGCATCTGCTCGACCTGGGCGCGACGCGCAGCATTGGCGCAGGGCAGCACGAAACGCACGCCCGGTACCTGCTGGCGCAGCCGTTCGGCAGCATCCAGGAACAGTGCGCCCAGCCGCCCTACTTCGCCGCCCCGGCTGCCCGGCATCAACGCGACCACCGGCCCTTCGCCCAGGCCCAGCGCGGCACGTGCGGCAGGGCGGTCGGCTTCGAGCGGGATGGTGTCGGCCAACGGGTGGCCGACGAAGCGCACCGGTACGCCCTGCTCTTCATAGAACCGCGCCTCGAATGGCAACAGCGTCAGCATCAGGTCGCAGCCTTCACGAATCTTCAGCACACGCTTCTGCCGCCAGGCCCAGACCGACGGGCTGACGTAGTGCACGGTCTTGATCCCGGCCTGACGCAGTTTCAGTTCTATGTTGAGGGTGAAGTCGGGGGCATCGATGCCGATGAACACATCGGGCTTTTCGCCGATCAGGGTCTCGATCAGCAGCTTGCGGCGCTTGAGCAGCTCGCGCAGGCGCCCCAGCACTTCGACCAGACCCATGACGGCCAGGCGTTCCATGGGGAAATAGGATTGCAGGCCTTCGGCTTCCATCAAGGGGCCGCCAACGCCGATGAACCGTACGTCGGGGTGGCGTGCCTTGATGGCACGCATCAAGCCGGAACCGAGAATGTCGCCGCTGGCCTCACCTGCGACCAAGGCTACGCAAAGCTGGGCCATGTCAGCGGGTGATGCCGCGGGCGGAGTTCACGATCGACTGACGGAACAGATCGACCTCAGGGTGCTTCGCAGCCAGTTCGTCCAGCTCCTTGAGCGCGTCTTCGACGGTCAGGCCCTGGCGATAGACGATCTTGTAGCAACGGCGCAGCACATGGATCACCTCGTCGCTGAAACCCCGGCGGCGCATGCCCTCGAAGTTCATGCTGCGGGCTTCGGCCGGGCTGCCGAACACGGTGACGAAGGCCGGGACATCCTTGCCGATCGCCGTGCCCATGCCGGAAAACGCGTGGGCACCGATATGGCAGTACTGGTGCACCAGGGTGTAGCCGGACAGGATCGCCCAGTCCCCCACGTGCACATGGCCGGCCAGGGCCGTGTTGTTGACCAGGATGCAGTGGTTGCCGATGACGCTGTCGTGGCCGATGTGGGCATAGGCCATGATCAGGTTGTGGTCGCCCACGGTGGTTTCCGCACGGTCCTGGACGGTGCCGCGGTGAATGGTCACCCCTTCGCGGATCACATTGTGATCGCCGATCACCAGGCGCGTCGGCTCACCCTTGTACTTGAGGTCCGGGGTGTCTTCGCCGATCGAGGAAAACTGAAAGATACGGTTGTGCTTGCCGATGCGGGTCGGCCCTTTGAGCACAACATGCGGGCCGATAACGGTGCCCTCCCCGATTTCCACATCGGGGCCAACGATCGACCAGGGGCCGACCTCGACACCATCGGCCAGCTTGGCCGACGGGTCGATAATGGCCCGAGGATCAATCGAATTCATAGGGAGCGTTCCGCGCAGGTGATTTCTGCCGAGCAAACCGGCTTGCCGTCGACCAGGGCGCGGCACTCGAATTTCCAGATCATGCTCTTGCGGCTGAGGAATTTGGCTTCCAGCACCAACTGGTCACCCGGCAGTACCGGCTGACGGAAACGCAGCTTGTCGGAGCCGACGAAGTAGTACAGGGTGCCATCGGCCGGCTTGGCGTCGAGCATCTTGAAACCGAGGATACCCGCGGCCTGTGCCATGGCTTCGATGATCAGGACGCCCGGCATGATCGGGTGAGCCGGGAAATGGCCGTTGAAGAACGGCTCGTTGATGCTGACATTCTTGTAGGCACGAATGCTCTGGGCCTCGTAGTCCAGCTCCGTCACGCGGTCCACCAGCAGGAACGGGTAACGGTGAGGCAGGTATTCGCGAATCTCGTTGATGTCCATCATTTCGGGGGGGAAGCCTGTAATAAGAATAGGGAGCGCAGGTGCTGACCACACGCTCCTTTTGCAGTCCAAAGAGGAGCCAGCTAGCGACTGTTCACTCTTGCTCAGGGAATGGTATCAGCCTTCTGATGTCGGCTGGCCACCTGAGGTCACGGTATCGACGCGTTTTTCCAGCTGCTGGAGACGCTTGGCCATGTCGTCCAGGTGGCGGATACGCGCGGCGCTCTTGCGCCATTCAGCCAGTGGCTGCATGGCAGTGCCGGAAGAATAGGCACCCGGTTCGGTGATCGAACGGGTCACCATGGTCATCCCGGACACGAAAACGTTATCACAGACATCGATATGACCCACCATGCCGACACCTCCGGCAATGGTGCAATGCTTGCCGATGCGCGTGCTGCCGGAAATTCCGACACAGGCGGCCATGGCCGTGTGCTCACCGATCTGCACGTTGTGGGCGATCTGGATCTGGTTGTCGAGCTTTACCCCGTCAGCGATCCGCGTATCCGACAGCGCGCCACGATCGACCGCGGTGTTGACACCGATTTCCACGTCGTCGCCGATGGTCACGCCACCGATCTGGGCGATCTTGCGCCACACGCCCTTCTCGTTGGCAAAGCCGAAACCTTCACCGCCGATCACCGCACCCGACTGGATGACCACACGCTTGCCGATGGTCACATCATGGTACAGGGTGACCCGTGGAGCCAGCCAGCCACCCTCACCGATCACGCAACGGGCACCAACCACGCAGTGTGCACCCACGCTGACATTGGCCGCGATGCGCGCACCGCTTTCGATGACCGCGAACGGCCCGATGCTGGCACTGGCGTCCACCTGCGCGTCCTCGGCCACCACGGCGCTGGGATGAATACCCGCCACAGCCTTGGGTTTGGGGTCGAACAGGTGGGAAATGCGAGCGTAGGCCAGATACGGATCGGCGACGATCAGCGCATTGCCGGCAAAGCCTTCGGCGTCCACCGCCTTCAGCAGCACCGCGGCCGCCTGGCTGCTATCCAGGAATTTGCGGTACTGCGGGTTGGCGAGGAAGCTCAACTGACCTGGGCCAGCCTCCTGCAAGGTGGCGAGCCCGGTAATCTGCAGCGCCTCGGGCCCCTTGAGGGTGGCGCCGAGGGCCTCGGCCAACTGGCCTAGCGTCATGGTCACGGTCATATCAACGGGCTTGGTTCATGCGCTCGATGACTTGGCGGGTGATGTCGTACTGAGGTTTGACATCGATGACCGCACCACGCTCGAGGACCAGGTCGTAACCACCTTTCTTGATCACTTCCTCGACAGCGCCATCCAGCTTCGGCTTCAGCTGCTTGAGCATGTCGCGGTCAGCAACGGCCTTGGCTTCGTTCAGTTCCTTGGACTGGAACTGGAAGTCACGGGCCTTCTGCTTGAACTCGAGCTCCAGGCGCTCACGCTCCTGCTGCTGCATCTTGTCGCCGCCCTTGATCAGACGGTCCTGGATGCCCTTGGCGCTGCTTTCCAGGCTTTTCAGCTTGGTCAGTTGCGGGCCGAACTTCTTCTCGGCATCCACCGCGTATTTCTTGGCGGCATCCGACTCCAGCAGGGCCATCTGATAGTTCAGGACGGCAACCTTCATTTCGGCGAAAGCCGGGGTGGCGACCAGCGCCGCGGCCACTACGGCCAGTTGGGTCAACTTACGCACGATGCACTCCTGGATAAACCGTTGTCATTAAGCGAGGGCCGACCTCAGAAGGTCTGGCCCAGAGAGAATTGGAACACCTGGGTGTCGGCATCGTCCGGCTTCTTGACCGGCATTGCCAGGCTGAAGCTCAGCGGGCCCAGTGCGGTGATCCAGGTCACGCCCAGGCCGACCGAACTGGCCATGCCCGAGAAACCGACCTTCTCGCAATCCGGCTGGTTGCCGCAATTGGTGTCAAACACGTTACCCACGTCCCAGAACACGGAAGTGCGCAGCGAACGCTGGTCCTTGACGAACGGCAGCGGGAACAGCAGCTCGACACCACCTTGTACCAGCACGTTGCCACCAAACGGCAACGGATCCTGGTCCGGGTCGGCGAGGGTGCCTTCGTTACCAGTCACTGCTGCACCACGGCTCGGCGTGCTGCGCGGGCCCAGGCTGCTGTCCTTGAAGCCACGGACGGAGTTGAAGCCACCCGCGAAGTAGTTCTCGTAGAACGGCAGGCCCGAGGTGCTGCCGTAACCGTCACCGTAACCCAGCTCGGTGTGCAGGCGCAGGGTGTAGTCGTTGGTAATCGGCTTGAACAGCTGGCCGCGGTAGTCGAGCTTGAAGAACGACAGGTCGCTGCCCGGAATGGTGGATTCCAAGGTCAGGCTCTGGGAGTGACCACGGGTTGCCAGCACACCTTTGTTCAGGGTCGACTCGGACCAGCCGATCGAGGCCTTGAAGTTCAGGAAGTTATCGCCTTCCTGCTCCAGGAAGTCGAAGATCTCATCAACTGTATAACGGCCGGTCTTGATCTTGTCCTGCTGCACGCTCAGACCATAGGTCAGGCGCGATGTCTCGCTGATCGGGTAACCGAGGCTGACGCCCGCACCGTAGCTGTCCACCGCGTAGCTGGCCACATCGACGTCGAGGTCGTCGTAGTCGGTGCTGCGGTAGAAGGCGTTGTAGCCCAGGCTCACGCCATCGGCAGTGAAGTAGGGGTCAACGAAGCCGAAGTTGTAGCGGGTCTGGTATTCCGAACGGGTCAGGCCGATCGACACCTTGTTACCGGTACCGAGGAAGTTGCTC
>NZ_JAWJYQ010000044.1:0-90048 GCF_032971465.1 Pseudomonas sp. LSJ-87
CGAACACCGGCAAAGCCGGTGCCATTCACCGCGCCGCTTGTTTCGCGAGCATGCCCGGATGTTCAGCCCACCGATTTCAACGGCACACGCCCACTCAGCCGCTCGAGCATAGTTGCGCAGTACCAGTCATCGAACTGGCACACCCCGTTCTCGGCATTCTCCGAGAACGGCCCGGGTTCATAGCTGGGCGAAGAAACGCCCGCATGGGTCCCTTCCACTCGACACCAATCGTTCTGGCTTGAGCAAACTGATCCAGGCCGTGCGGTTGGCGATCGACACCGGTGACCTGGGGCATCCTGTGTTGCGCTCGAAACACCTGCGGTTCAATGCCGGCATGACCAAGGTATATGCACTGATCTGTGAAGACTTCCTGATCTACGACTCGCGCGTCGCTGCCGCTCTCGGCTGGCTGGTGGTCAAGTATTGCGAGGCTCACGGCATTGCAAAGGTGCCCGATGCCCTGTGCTTCCCGTGGGCTGCAGCAAAAGAGGGTGAGAAGGGTTGGGGGGCAACAAGTTGTACAAGTTGTTGCCGCTGCGAACTTTTTCCCGTTTACCGGTCTATGTGGGAGGCACAGAAAGGTAGCGGAACGCGAGACAAGCTTCGCCGACCACCTGCTGGCCAGATGGCTCAATTGTTATCAGAGGTTGGCTTCGCTCATGAAAATACATGTCGCAAGGTTGATGCTGCTCGGCCTGTTCTCGTTCGCGGCGATGGGCACGGCATCGGCAACACAAATGAAGGCGCCCGTAGTGGCAGCCCCGGTGGTTCAATCACCGTTGCAGCCTGCCGGCAACCCCTGGTCCAGGGTGGCCAGTGTGGCCGATGAACAGCCAGCCACACTGCTGGCCCACGATGACGACCGCTGGCATGACCACCGCAGCGACTGGCGCCGCGAACAATGGCGCCGCGAGCAGGCCCGCCGTGATTGGGAGCGCCGGCGAGACTGGGAACGCCGACGCGACTGGGAGCGGCGCCGCGACTGGGAGCACCGCCATGAGCGGGCCATGCACCACCGCTACAATGATGACCACCGCTACTATCGCCGTTGATCGTTGATCCGCAATTGGCGCGTTCGATGTGTGGCGGCCTTGTGTCGCGAAAGGGCTGCGCAGCAGCCCCAGCATTGGTAGCCGTAATGCTGGAACCTGGGGCCGCTCTGCGGCCCTATCGCGACACAAGGCCGCTCCCACAGGGGCGCGTGACAGGCATCAGTTCTCCGTAACGCCTGGGGTATCCGCTGCAGCCTCGGCCTCCATCTTCAAACGGTCGGCCTTGCAAATGTACTTCGGCTTGCGTGGCGCCAGCTTGGCGCTGGCCTTCTTGGCATGCGCCTGCAGTAGCTGCTTGATCTTCTTGCGACGGTTCATTCTCACTCGACCTGTCAGTCCGGTTTGGCTGAACACATCATACCTTGCCTGGGCCAACGTCTCGTTGACGTTATTTTCACGCTCGGCAGATTAGCGTCACGCCCTTTCCGGCCACGGGCACATCCGCTGGCCGCCAAGTACGACGAGGCATACGTGTCACACACTCCATCCCCCTCCTCGCCCAAGCGCGTGGACTGGGCCGGCCTGGGCTGGCTTTTGCTGTTCTTCTGGTACTTCTCAGGCGTGACCCAGGCGTTGCTGCTGTTCAGTGGTACCACCGGGTTCGCCGGTTTTCGCGATGCATTCTTCCTCAGCAGCCTGTGGCTGGCCCCGGTACTGCTGCTGCCGCGCTTCACTCGCGCCACGGCAGCGGTCATCGGCCTGGTGTTGTGGGCTGCTTCGCTGGTGGGCCTGAGCTACTTCGGCATCTATCGCCAGGAGTTCTCGCAAAGCGTCATCTTCGTGATGTTCGAGTCCAACACCGCCGAAGCCGGTGAGTACTTCAGCCAGTACTTCAGCGCCTGGCTGGGCCTGGCACTGCTGCTGTACACGCTGGTGGCGGTGCTGCTGTGGAAGCGCGTACGCCCGGTCAGCCTGCCGCTGCGCAGCCGCCTGCCGGTGGTCGCCCTGTTGCTGCTGGCCAACCTGGTGTACCCGTTCTACAAGCAGATGGTCACCCAGGAACGCAGCTTCGCCGACGCGGCGGAAAAGGTGCAGCAGCGCATGGAACCCGCCGTGCCCTGGCAACTGCTGGTCGGCTACCGCCAGTACCGCCAGCAGCTGGACAACATGCAGGAGCTGCTGGCCAAGAACGCCGCGCTGCCGCCCCTGCAAAACCTGCGTGACAGCAGCGGTGCAGCGCCGCGCACGCTGGTGCTGGTGCTGGGCGAATCCACCACCCGCGAGCACATGCACCTGTACGGCTACAACCGCGATACCACGCCCAACCTCGATGCGCTGGCCGCCAGCGACAAGAGCCTGACGGTGTTCCGCAACGTGGTGTCGCCACGCCCGTACACCATCGAAGTGATGCAGCAGATCCTCACCTTCGGCGACGAGCAGAACCCGGACCGCTTCCTCACCGACCCGTCGCTGATCAACCTGATGAAACAGGCCGGCTACAAGACCTTCTGGATCACCAACCAGCAGACCATGACCAAGCGCAACACCATGCTGACCACCTTCTCGCAGCAGACGGACGCGCCGGTGTACCTGAACAACCAGCGCAACCAGAATGCCAGCCAGTACGACGACGTGGTGCTGACGCCGTTCGAGAAGGCCCTGCAGGACCCGGCGCCGAACAAGTTCATCATCGTGCACCTGCTGGGTACGCACATGGACTATCGCTACCGCTACCCGAACGACTACGCGCACTTCAACGACCGCCAGGGGGTGCCCGGCAAGCTGACCGATGACCAGGTGGAAACCTACAACTTCTACGACAACGCGGTGCGCTACAACGACCACGTGGTGTCGAGCCTGATCAAGCGTTACTCGGCCAGTACCTCCAATGGTTTCCTGCTGTACCTGTCCGACCATGGCGAAGATGTGTACAGCTCTGGCAACCACGACCGCCTGGGGCGCAACGAAGGCGCGCCGACCCGGCCGATGTACACCATCCCGTTCTTGCTGTGGACTTCGCCCAGCTGGCAGGCCGAGCACCCGCGCGACTTGCAGGCGATGGCCGACCGGCCCTACAGCAGCTCGCACCTGATCCATACCCTGTCCGACCTGGCCGGGCTGAGCTATGACCGTTACGAACCGGCCAAGAGCCTGGTGAGCCCGCAGTTCGTGGTGGCACCACGCTGGATTGGCGACCCGTACCGCAAGGATGGGCTGCGCGAGTTCGACCACCTGCCGCTGGACAAGGCCGAGCGGGTGCGGGAGACGGCCAGTAGTGGCAAGAACCTGAACTGAGTGTTGCGCGGTGGGGATTGCCGGGGGCGCTTTGCGCCCCTTTCGCGACACAAGGCCGCTCCCACAAGGATGCGCACTGTCCTGTGGGAGCGGCCTTGTGTCGCGATGGGCTGCAAAGCAGCCCCACTGGCCCTGCACCGCGAACAAAGGTTTACCACCCCAGCGTAAAACGCCATGCTTGGCGCATCTTTGGAATGAGAGATGCCCATGCTCACGGTGCAGGACCTGATCGATATCGAACTGCTCAAGTTGCAGGCCGTGGCTGGCGCGGCCGGCACCGGCAGGCTGATCACCTGGGCCCACACCGTCGACTTGCCAGACCCCTGGCGCTGGGTATCGCCAGGCGACCTGGTGATGACCACCGGCGTCGGCCTGCCCAGCGCCCCGGCAGACCAGGTGAGCTGGCTGGAGCAACTGGTGCAGAGCAACCCCAGTGCCTTGGTGGTGGCGCCGCGGGCCGATGCGCCGGCGCTGTCCGGCGAACTGCTGGCCGCCGCCGACCGCCTGTTGTTCCCGGTGCTGCATGGCAGCTTCGAACTGGAGTTCGTCAAGCTGTCGCACTACGTGATCGAGAGCGTGCTGCAGGCCCAGCGCGAGCGTTTCAACGCCAGCGAGCGGCTGTTCCAGACCTACGCCGACGCCTTGCGCAAAGCCCCCGACATGGCTGGGCGCCTGGCGATCCTGGCCGACACCCTCGGCCTCGACCTGGCCATCGAGGATGCCCCCAGCGGCACCACCGTGGTCGAAACCCGCCGGGCCGCGCAGGCTGCCGAGCGGGTGGAACGCATCCCGATCGGCGGCCGCGCCCGCGCCAACCTGCTGATGGCGCGCAAAGGCACCCGCACGCAGGATGACGCCATCCTGGTGCGCTCGCTGGTCGGCTTGCTGGGGGTGGAACTGGAACGCCTGATGATCCACCGCGACCAGCAGCGCGAAGAAGGCGCAGCGCTGCTGCGCAGCCTGCTCGACAGCGAGACGGAGTTCAGCCTGGCGCGGCCGATGCTGGAGCGCCGTGGCCTGGTCGGCACCCTGGTGAGCCTGGCGATCAGACCGGGCAGCCACGGCCCGTGGAGCAGCGCCGACATCCACCAGGCCCCTGCCCTGCATCACTCCACGCCGCTACTGCTCGACGACAAAGGCCTGCTGCTGGCGATCAGCCGTGACGACGCGCCAAGCCTGACGGCGCTGTGCCACAACCTCGGCGAGGGTACGGTAATTGGTATCAGCGGGCCGATCGCGGCGGCCACCGGCTTTCGCGAGAGCGTGCGCCAAGCCCGCCTGGCGCTGACCCAGGCCGAGGAAAGTGGCGCGCAGCAACTGCGTTATGGCGAGGCGGAAACCGGCCTGATCATGGCGCCCAAGTCACTGGCCGAGGCGCGGGCGCTGGTGGGGCGTTACCTGGGGCCGCTGATCGAGCATGACCGCACTCAGGGTGCGGCGCTGCTGCAGACGTTGGTCACCTTTCTGCACAACGACGGCAACTGGAAGGCCACGGCGTATGATTTGGGGATTCACCGGCAGACGCTGGTGTACCGGCTGAAGCTGGTGGAGCAGCTTACCGGGATCAAGCCGACCACTACCGGCGGGATTGCGCGGTTCTGGATCGCGATTCAGGCGGGGAAGAATACCGACCTGTTCGAGCATCCGGGTTAGAACCTGGGGGCGCTTTGCGCCCCTGTCGCGACACAAGGCCGCTCCTACAAGGAGATCGCATACAGGTCCGACCTGGTGCGATCCCTTTTAGGAGCGGCCTTGTGTCGCGATGGGCCGCAAAGCGGCCCCAGATACACCTTAATTCAACCCAACCTCTGCACCAGGCTGCTGCCCCCGCGGCCCCCGCACCATCGCATACGAAACCGCAATCACCACAATCGCAACCACGCATTGCCCCAGGCTCACCCGCATGCTCGGGTCGAAGGCCATGCTCACCAGCACCGCCACGATCGACCCAGTCACCAGCAACGGCAACCACGGATGCCCCCACATGGCGAACTTCAGCGTACCTTCCGCCACCCATTTGCGCCGCAGCCTGAGCTGCGACAGGCAGATCACCAGGTAGACGAACAGGAACACCGTGCCGGACGAGTTGATCAGGAACTGGAACACGGTATCCGGCCACAGCGCCGCAATCACCACGCAGCCATAGCCCACCAAGGTCGAGGCAATCACCCCGCGTACGGGTACGCCATTGCCGCTGACCTTGGCCACCCAGCGTGGCGCCTCACCGTTGGAGGCCAGCACATAGAGCAACCGCGACGAGGTATACAGCCCGGCATTGAGTACCGACAGTACCGCCACCAGGATGACCACGGTGAGCATGTCGCCTGCGCCGGGAATGCCGATATGCTCCAGGGTGGTCACGAACGGCGACTTGCCGGGGGTGATCGAGGTCCATGGCTGTGCCACCACGATGAAGAACGTCGCCAGCACGAAGAACACCAGGATGCGCAGCATCACCGTGTTCACTGCCTTGCGGATGTTGCGCGACGGGTCTTCCGATTCGGCCGCCGCCAGGGTGGCGACTTCCACACCGGTCATGGAGAAGATCACCACCACCACCCCGGTGAACAACGCGCCTACCCCATGGGGCAGGAAGCCGCCATGCTGGGTGAGGTTGGCAAAACTGGCGCTGGAGCCAGGCCACAGGTTGAACACGTACAACCCGGCCACGACCAGAAACACCACGATGGCCGCGACCTTGATGCCGGCGAACCAGTATTCGGCCTCGCCAAACGAGTGCACCGACATCAGGTTGAGCAAGGTCATGCCGACCATCAGGCCAAGGGCAATGGCCCACACCGGGATATCGGGCAGCCAGGCATTGATGATCTGCCCGCCGACCACGGCCTCGAAGCCCACCACGATCACCCAGAAGTACCAGTACAGCCAACCGGTCATGTACCCGGCCGGGCGCCCGAAGGCCAACCGGGCGTAGTCGACGAACGAACCTTTGGCCGGGTGCGCGGCGGCCATTTCGCCGAGCATGCGCATCACCAGCGCGACGATCAGGCCGGTGATGGCATAGGTGATGAAGGCACCCGGGCCGGTTGATGCGATAACCGCGCTGGACCCTACGAACAGACCGGCCCCGATCACACCGCCCAGGGCCAGCATGCTGATGTGCCGGGTCTTGAGGGCACGCTTGAGACGCGGGTCATGCTCCGACTGAATCGGCATTGGTTGTCTCCTTTTATTATTAGTAATCAACATTGCCGCTTCGCAAGGGTATGCAGGGGCCAGAGCATGGCCTATCGCAAAAAAACAGGTGCGCAGGCGCTGGCCTGTACAAATGTATGAATGGCGGGAAGGACAGGAAGTGTCAGGCGACCGCAGCCGCGGACTCTGTGGGAGCGGCCTTGTGTCGCGAAAGGGCCGCAAGGCGGCCCCGGCAATCGCTGCCGTGATGCTGAAATCCGGGGGCCGCTACGCGGCCCTTTCGCGACACAAGGCCGCTCCCACAAGTACCGTGCATCAATCAGCCATCAGGCAGATTGGGCACAGCTGCCCTGCCGGGCACTCCCCCGCACCGCCTCGGCCAGTTTGCGCAGGTTGGCCTGATGGGCATTGACCAGGCTGGCGATGCTGTTGTCCGCGGACGTCTGCAGCGAGGTACGGCAGGTCAGTTCGGCCGCACCCGGGCGCGTCAGGCGCCATACCGCCTCCAGCGATGCATAGCGCCCCGGCACGCTATCGAAGCGCTGCACATCCACCCGCAGCAACGCCTTGCCGCCACCCACCGGCCCGCCCAACTGGTCCTGCAAGGCGCTGCGGAACTCATCCACCAGGTTGGCCCCCCACCACTCCGTCTCGAGGATGGCCAGGCCGCTCTGCCCTTGCCGCACCACCAACTGCGGGCGGTCCACCTGCGGCGGCACGGCCACCCTCGCCACCTGGATGCGCTGGCCACCGTCGCGCACCGGTTCGCTCGGTACCAGCGTGTGATAGTTGTTCGGGGTACTGCTGCAGCCCCACAGCACGGCCAGCAGGCTGGCGCCACACACATTGCGCAGTCGATGCATCGGCTGTCTCCTCAGGGTTCAAGGTCGGCGGCAGTGGCCGCTTTCGGCCGGCCGCGTATCAGCGACTCGGGGTGCCGGCCCAGGTAATCGGCAAGGTCACGCAGCGAACGCGACATGCGCTCCAGTTCGTCCAGGGTTTCGCCCATCCGCTCGCGCTGCGGCGAGTCCTCGGAAATGGCCGAATTGGCGGTGCGCAGGGTCTTGTGCACTTCGTCCAGCGCCACCTTCACGTCCGGCAGCGTCTGGCCATTGAACTGCTTGAGGCTGGCGCGCAACTCTCGCAGGCTGCCGTCCAGGTTGTTGGCGATGCTCTCCAGCGGCAGTTTGCTGATGCGCTCCACCACCCGCTGCAGCTGTTCCTGCAACTGCTCCAGGCTGCCGGGCAAGGTGGGGATGGTGATAGGGTCTGCGGTCTTGTCGAAGGCCACCTTGGGGGCATCGGGGTAGAAGTCCAGGGAAATGAACATCTGCCCGGTGATCAGGTTGCCGCTGCGCGCCTGGGCCCGTAGCCCGTGCTCGACGAAGGTGCCGATCAGCCGGCGCGCACCGTCCATGTCGCCTTCGGCATGCTTGAACACGGCCAGCATCTTGCGGTGCACCGGCCCCAGCCGCTGCGGGTAGATCACCGCATCGACCACCACCGGGAAGGTCTGCCGGGTGGCATCGTAGTCGAGCTTGACCGAAGTGACCCTACCGAACTCCACACCCTTGAACTCCACCGGCGCTCCCACCGACAGGCCGCGCATGGCCTGGTCGAAGCGCAATTGCAGGTATTGCGCCTGGCCACTGGGCGGTGCCAGGGCGGTATCACGGTCGGCAAACAGCTGGAAGCGCGCCTGGTCGGCAGCGGGCTCGGCTTGCGGGGCGAAGTCGGGCGAGCCAAAGGCCAGCCCGCCCACCAGGATCGACGACAGTGACTCGGTATCGATCTTCAGGCCGTTGGCACCGATCTGCATGTCCACGCCACTGGCGTTCCAGAAGCGGGTATCGGCGGTGACGAAGCTGTCGTAGGGGGCCTGCACGAACACGCCGATCTCCACGCCCTTGCCATCGCCCTGCAGGGCAAAGGACACCACCTCACCCACCGGGATCTTGCGGTAGTAGATCGACGAGCCAATATCCAGCGACCCCAGGTCACTGGCGGTGAGCACAAAGCGCTTGCCCTTTTCGTCGTAGGTGATCGGCGGTGGCAGCTCCAGGCCGACAAAGGACTTCTCCGGCACTTTCGATTCGCCGGAATCCGCCCCGATGAAACTGCCCGACAGCAGCGTGTCCACACCGGACACGCCGCCCACGCCAATGCGTGGCCGCACCACCCAGAAACGCGCCCCCTGGGTGGCGAACGCGCGGGCGTCGTTGGACAGCTGGACCTTGGCAACCACGCTCTTCTTGTCGTCGGCCAGGTCCACCGTGGTGACTTCGCCGATCACCACGCTGCGGTACTTGACCTGGGTCTTGTGCGCCACCAGCCCTTCCCCGGTGTGGAAGGAGATGGCGATGACCGGGCCCTGCTGCATCCAGTTGCGCACCACCAGCGAAGCGCCGATCAGGATCGCCAGTATCGGCACGATCCATACCAGCGACACACTCCAGCGCCGGGTGTGCACTTCAACCTGCCCCGCGCCCTCGCGCTTGTCAGTCTGTTGCACCATCAATGCGGCCTCCCTCGTTGGCACGGCTATCCCAGATCAGGCGTGGATCGAAGCTCATCGCAGAAAACATGGTCAGTACCACCACCATGCCGAAAAACAGGATGCCGACCCGCGGCTCGATGGTGCCCAGCCCGCGCAGTTGCACCAGCGCCGCCACCAGCGCCACCACCATCACATCGAGCATCGACCAGTAGCCGATCAGCTCGACGAAACGGTACAGCTGCGAGCGCTGTCGGCAGGCCCAGGTAGAACCGCGCTGGGCGGTGAACAGCAACAGGCCGAGCGAAAAGAACTTGATGGCCGGTACGCCCACGCTGGCAATGAAGATGATCAGTGCGATGTCCCAGGCCCCTGCCTCCCAGAACTCCAGCACACCACCGCCAATGGTGCTTGCGCTGCCACTGCCGAGCATTTCGGTGTGCATCACCGGCAGCAGGTTGGCGGGGATGTAGAAAACCAGCGCCGCCAGCAGAAACGCCCAGCCGCGGCTGATGGCATTGGCCTTGCGCCGGTGGATGGCGGCACCACAGCGCTCGCAGGTGTGCTTGCCGCTGCCCAGTTCGCAGGCCTGGCCGCAGCCATGGCACAGGCACAGGCCCAGGTCGTCGGCGTTGGCCGGGCTATTCATACCTGCTCCCAAAGGTCGCGGATGTCCTTGCCGGCGATATGGATGATCAGCATGCTCAGGGCGGCCAGGGCCAGCAGGCCGATGCCGGGTATCACATCGAGCAACCCCGCCAGCTTGATCACCGCCACCATCGCCCCCAGCAGGCACACCTCCAGCATGCTCCACGGCCGCAGGCTCTCCAGGCTGCGCATGCACAGGGCAAAGCCG
Organism: Pseudomonas sp. LSJ-87; assembly: GCF_032971465.1. Classification (NCBI taxonomy): domain Bacteria; kingdom Pseudomonadati; phylum Pseudomonadota; class Gammaproteobacteria; order Pseudomonadales; family Pseudomonadaceae; genus Pseudomonas; species Pseudomonas sp. LSJ-87. Next base: position 9,794 of record NZ_JAWJYQ010000044.1, read on the forward strand.
GGGGCGCGCTGGCCGGCCAGGGCGAAACTCAGTAGCCAGCACAACAGGGTAATCTGCAGCACCGGCGCAAAGATGATCGACAAGGCCATGACCAGGGCGATGAAGGTGATACTGCCGTGGCTGAGTATCTGCACCGAGTCCCATAATGTCGCGGAATGGGTGAGCCCCTGCATGCCGATGGTCATCACCGGGTAGAAATTGGCGAACACCAGCAGGATGCCACCCGTCACGCTCAGGGCAAGCCGCTGCTGTACGGTCAGCGAGGTGTGCCGGTACAGCACGCCGCCACAGCGCTGGCAAACGGCGCGCTGGTGCTTGAGCAGCGGCGCACGGTGGTACACCGTGTCACAGTACTCACAGATGATCAGGTGCTGGGTCTGGCTCATGGGGTTTCCACAGGTAGCCCGGATTCACGCCGTGATACGCAGGCGAACCACGCTTGATATCCGGTTTAGACCATCCCGGCAAAACTGCCATCATCGGCAGCAAAGGCGAACTATTCTGTGAAACGAGATCCCCACCCGCTGGAGGTTTGCCATGCGTACGATGACGTGGAGTTGCCTGCTGGTGCTGCTGTGCGCGGCATCGGCAACCCAGGCGCAGTCGGTGGTGCCGCTCAAGGGCCAGAGCAGCCAGCAGATGCAACTGGATATCAATGATTGCAATACCGTCGCGACCAATGCCGCGAACAGTGCCGCGATCTCCAGCGACCCCCATGTCGGTGGCCGGGTACGCGGTGCCGCTGCCGGCGCGGTTGCCGGTGCGGCAGGCGCGCAGGTGCGCGGCAACCAGCACGACGAGCTGTATGACCGGGTCGGTGACGATGCCAAGGAGCAATACCGGCAGAACCGCGCCGGCGAAGTGGCCGCCGCCGGTGCTGCGGTCGGTGGCATGCGCCAGCGTCAGGACCGCCGTCAGGACCGGCGCGGCCAGGACGAAGCGAAAGCCCAGGCTCATGCCAGTGCCTATGCCGGGTGCCTGCAAGGGCGCGGCTATCAGGTCAACCCCTGACCAACGGGCACGCCATGCTCCTGCACGGCGTGCCCGATTCAGAACTTCGCCAACTGCTCCCGGCAGAACTCCACGAACAGCTGCGCCGGCTTGGTCAGCTGCACCCGCTTCAACCAGGCCGCCGCCAGCCCTGACAGCGCCACTGGCTCGGCGATATCCAGCATGGCCAGGCGTTGCCCGTCGTAGGTGTACTCCGAATGCGGCCGCGTCACCAGCAGCGAAAAACCGAAGCCCTGCCCGACCATGCCGCGCACCATCTCGATCGACGGCGAGCTGAAGACGATGTTGGGCGTGAGGCCCATTTCGTTGAACAGGCTGACGAAGTAGGTACGGCTGGGGGCAACGTCCAGCAGGATCATCGGCTCCGGGCACAGGTCACGCAGCGACACCTGGGCCTGGCCGGCGAAGCGGTGGTTCTCGGGCAGCAGCACATAGGGTTTCTGCGGCGGCATCAGCGGCTCGGCCTCGATGGTGCCGTCCAGGTCATGGTCGTAGAGGAACGCCAGGTCGAAGGTACCCGCGGTCAGGCCCTGGATCAGGTCCTGCTGCTCGCCGTCGCGCAGGCGGATATCCACCCCCGGGTAACGCTGGCGAAAGCCGGCGATCAGCCGCGGCAGGTACAGCGGTGCCACGGTTTCGAAGCAGCCGATGTCGATTTGCCCGGCCACGGTGTCGTTGTCGGCCAGGGCGTTCTGTTCGAATTCGTGGGCCATCTGCAGCAGCGACTTGGTCTTGGCATAGAAGCGCTTGCCGCTGGGCGTCAGTGACACACCCTGGGCGTGGTGACGGATGAACAGCTGCACGCCGAAGCTTTCCTCCAGGCTCTTGATGGCCGTGGAGATGGAAGGCTGGGCGATGTACAGCTGGCGGGAAGCCTCGGCCACGCTGCCGGCCTCGACGGTGGTGACGAAGTACTTGAGTTGTCGCAATGTGTAGGCCGCCACGGGCACCTCTCTGACGCCGGTCTGGGCGCACTGGGATCATGCCTGTCACTTTACCCTTGGCAGCGGCTGGGTGGGGGCCGGGTGATGAAGGATTTACCTATGGCTTGAGCAGGTTTTTACGAGGGGCGCGGTGCGCCCCCCCTTTGCTTCACTCGAAATCGATATTGGCGATTACACAGTCATCACCAATCAGTTTGTACCCTGGCGCGCAGGCCATGCCGACTACTGGCCCGATACCGCGCTTGCGCCGGGACAACGTTACCTGCGGTTCTGCATTTTCCAGCTGTTCGTGGTCGAGAGTGTCGTCTGGCTCGTTCATGGGGTCTTCTTGCATGGGGTTCACTCCTTGGGTTGGTTGGTATTGCCCGATCAACGCTACATCCCCCATTGCCACCAACCCATCTGGAACCTTGACCGTGAAGTGAAAGGCTGTCGGATCGCGTTGCATGGTTCGCGGGTGAACCCGGTGCCCTGGCCAAATGCCCCTGATTGTCTTTACTGATACTCAACGGTTCCAGGTATAAGGCGTGCGTTCATGAAGATCGTGGTCACCAGCATCCTCGTCGACGACCAGGCCAAAGCCCTGGCTTTCTACCACTACGTACTCGGTTTCGAGCCCAAGCACGATATCCCCATGGGCCGACACCGCTGGCTGACGCTCACCTCCCCCAACGACCCCAACGGCGTCGAGCTGCTGCTCGAACCCGACGCGCACCCGGCCGCCAAGGTCTACAAGGCCGCGCTCAAGCAGGATGGCATCCCCGCCACCTCGTTCGGCGTGCGTGACATCCAGGCCGAATATACCCGGCTGTGCGCGGCAGGCGTGCAGTTCACCCAGACGCCCACCGACATGGGGCCCGTCACCGTAGCGGTGTTCGATGACACCTGCGGCAACCTGATCCAGATCGCCCAGAAACACTAGCGATGTTCAGAGCCCCACAGGCAGGCGCAAGGTCGCGCGCAAACCGTGTGGCGCCTGGTTGCGCAACTGCACGCTGCCACCCAGGCGGGTCATGATGGTGCTGACGATCGACAACCCCAGCCCGGCGCCATTGGTCGAGCCCTTGCTGTAGAAGCGCTCGAACACCCGCTGCTGGTCGACTTCGGCGATGCCCGGCCCTTCGTCATCGACACTGACCAGCAAGGCCTGGCCTTCGCGCTGCAGTGTCACGGTGACCCGACCGCCTGCCGGCGAATGGTCCACGGCATTGGCCACCAGGTTCTGCAAGGCGATACCCAACGCGCCAGCGTCGGTGTGCAAGTGGTAGTCGCCGGCGGCGATGTCCAGCGAAGGCTCCAGCCCGCGCTCCAGGATCCATGGGGTCAGCTCGGCAAGGGTCTCGGCCACCACGCCCTCCAGGTCCACCCGCGGCCAGTCGCGCCGGCCTGGCCGCGGCTCCAGGCGGGCCAGGGTCAACAGCTGGTTGACCACCCGGGCAAGGCGGTCGACACCGCCCATCAGGAACTGCAGGGCCTTGTCACGCTCGGCAGCGCTGTCTGCATTGAGGGCGTTCTGCGCATGCAGGCGCAGGATGGCCAAGGGCGTGCGCATCTCGTGGGCAGCGTCGGCGATGAAACGGTGCTCGCGGCGCAGCAGGTCATCGATCTGCCCGAGCAGGCGGTTGATCGCCGCCTGCATCGGTTCCAGCTCCTTCGGCAACGGCACCAGTTGCAACGGCTCGAGCGACTCGGCGTGGCGGGCGCGGATCACCCTGGCCATGTTCTGCAGCGGCCGCAGCCCCCAGCCAATGGCCGCCCACACCAGCAAGGCCAGGGCCAGGCTGCCGAACAGGAATGGCAGCAGCGTGTGCCGCACGATGCGTTCGATCAGGTCGTCGCGCACGTCGTTGCGCTCGCCCACCCAGATCACCCAGTGTTTTTCCGGCACCGGCAAGACGAAACTGCGCCAACGGCGCCCGTCCACCACCACGTCGGCAAACCCTGGCACCCGCGGCGCCTGCCCCAGCTGCGGGGCGCTGGGCGTGTGCACCAGCAGCCCGTTGTCGTCGGCCCACACCTGGAAGGCCAGCTTGCTCTCGTAGCGGTGCCCCACCTTGTGGTGCCCGGCCTTGCTCAAGGCCTCGTCGAAGGCACGGTACAACTCGTCACGGCTCTGCTCCTGCACCGGCAGGCTCATGATGCCCTGCAGCAGCCGGGCGTTCTGCGCCAGGTGGGCGTCGTACACCTCGTTAATTTCGTGGCGGCTGTCGTGGTAGTTGTACAGCGCCAGCAACCCGCTGCCGACCAGCAACAGCAGCATCACCCGCCACAGGGTGCGTTGGCGCAGCGAGCTCATGCCTTGCGTTCCACCAGGTAGCCGATTCCGCGCACGGTGCGGATCAGGCCGTTGAACAGCTTCTTGCGCAGGTGGTAGATGTTCACTTCCAGGGTATTGCTCTCCGGCTCTTCATCCCAGCCATACAGCAACTGGGTCAAGCGTTCGCGGGTGAACACCTTGCCCGGCTGGGCCAGCAATTCGTGCAGCAGCAGGTATTCCTTGGGCGTGAGCACCACCGGCTGGCCCTGGTAGTGCACCTGTTGGCTGACCGGGTCCAGGCACACCCCGGCGTGTTCGATCAACACCCGCGCACGGCCACTGCTGCGCCGCAGCAAGGCCCGCAAGCGGGCCTTGAGTTCGTTGAGGTCGAAGGGTTTGACCAGGTAGTCGTCGGCGCCGGCGTCCAGCCCGGCGATGCGGTCCTCGGTGGCGTCGCGGGCGGTCAGCACCAGCACCGGCAGGCTCTTCCCGGCCGCACGCAGGCGCCGCAACAACTCGATGCCATCCAGGCGCGGCAAGCCCAGGTCGAGAATGGCCAGGTCGAACTCCTCGTGGCACAGGGCATGCAACGCGCTGGCGCCATCCTGCAACCAGTCGAGGGTATAGCCCTCGCGGCGCAGGCCGTCACAGATCCCCTCCCCCAACGCGGCGTCGTCTTCTACCAGCAGCAGGCGCATGCTTAATCCTGTTTGTCCTTGATCGCTTTGAGTAAAGCATCGATTTCACCGCGCCGGCCCTGGTCGGCCAGCTCCCGCCCGGGCCGGGGCGGTGCCTGCAACGCCTTTTGCAGGGCGGCGCGGGCTTCGTCGTAGCGGTTCTGCCGGTACAGGTGGTCAGCCCAGAAGTAGTTGCTGTCGATACCGTCGGGGTTGATCGCCAGCGCCTGGCGCAGCATGGCCTCGGCCTTGGCTTGGTCGCCGAAGCTCAGCGGCCAGCCGGGCACCTGGTCGTACAGCGCGCCCAGGCTGGTGTAGGCCGAGCCCTGCAGGGCCTTGGGGTCCATGGCCAAGGCCTTTTCCAGGCTGGCGCGGGCGGCCTTGACCTTGCCCAGCGCGCCCAACCCGCCGGTGGCGCCGGCCCAGCTGCTGTTGACGATGCCGTCCCAGATCAGCGGCTCGGCCGAGCCCGGGTGCTGGCGCACCAACGCCGCCGACTGTACCGCCAGGGCCTCGAACGCCCCGGCACGCTGGGCTTCGGGCAGGTTGTAGCGAATCACCGCCCAGCGCTGCTGGATGGCATTGAGTTGCTGGGTACCGTTCTGGTCGAGGGCCCAGGTGAACGGGGCGATGGCCAGCAGGCCGGCCAGTATCAGTCGTTTCATTTGCTCGACTCCTTGCTGTGCCAGGTGCTGTAGCGGCGGATCAGCGGCAGTTGCTTGCGCAGGGCGCGGTCGACCACGCCCGGCAGCATGCCGTTAAGGCGCACGAAGAGTTTTTCCGGCCAGCCCAGGTACAGTTCGCTGCGCTCGGCCTGCACCGCGTCGAGCACTGCCCGGGCGACATCCTGCGGGTCATCGACGCCTACCTTCAACGCTTGGTTCAGGGCCTGCGCGGCACTGCTGTTCATCGTCGTGCGGGTGGTGCGCGGTGCGGCATACAGCACGTTCACCGAGGTGTCGGCAAGCTCGCGGCGCAATGCCTCGGAGAACCCGCGCAAGGCAAACTTGCTGGCGCAGTAGGTGGCATAGCCGGGGTAGCCGATGGAGCCGTAGATCGACCCCACGTTCACCACCAGCGCACTGGGCTGCGCGCGCAGCAGCGGCAAGCACAGGCGGGTGAGCTGCACGGCGGCCTTGATGTTGAGGTCGAACAACTCGTCCAGGGCGGCCTCGTCCATCTGTTCGAGCAAGGCGAAGCGGTTGACCCCGGCGGCGTTGATCAACAGGTTGCAACTGCCCATCGCCCGCGCCGCCTCCAGCACGTCACGGCGGCCTTCGGCGCAGCGCAGGTCGGCCTGCTGCCAACGCAGTTGCCCGGGGTAGCGCGCCATCAGTTCGGCCAGCTTGCCCTGCTGCCGGCTGACCGCCAGTACGCGGGCCCCGGCGCTGCAAAGCTGGTCCGCCAGCTCCAGGCCGATGCCACCGCTGGCGCCGGTGAGCACCGCCACGCAATCAGGCAAGCGCATGCTGTACCTCCTGCTGCGCGGTACGCGGCAGCCCTTCGAACATGGCCGTGTACAGGCGGTACACCACTTTGGCAGCGTGGATTACCGCCTGCTGGTCTTCGAGCTGATCCAGACGGTTCATCAGGCCACGGTAGGTGGCCATGTGGTCCTGGTCCAGGGCGCCGTGGGAACTCAGGTAGCTGAACGCCTGGTCCGGCAGGCCGAGGCTGCCCTGCAGGGTACCGGCAGCCTGGGTAGCCAGGGCAATGCTGGTGCCTTCGAGCACATTGACCATGCCGAACAGCCCAACCGGGTTGCCACGGGCAATCTGGTCGTAGAGAAAGGCCACCATCAGCTCGACAGGCAATGCCGGGCGGCCGCCCGCCACCTGTTGGGGGTCGCCACCGCAGGCGGCGATGTCATCGAGAATCCAGCGCTCATGGCCGTACTCCTCCTCGATGTACTCGCACACTGCGCCGCGCAGCCACTCCAGCCGCGCCGGCAAACGGGCCCCGCAGGCCATCATCAAGGGTACGGTGTGCCGCACGTGGTGGTAGGCCTGGGTCAGAAAGGCCACGTAGGCCTCGAGGCTGGCCTTGCCGGCCAGCGCGTCGCGGATGACCGGGACGCTGAACAATGCCGTACGCTCGTCGGCGGTTTCCTGCTGCAGCGTATCGAAGAAAAGCATGGCAAACCTCGTGGGTCATTGAAGGTCGGATAACAGGGACTGGTAACACCGCAGGATCTGTTCGCGGCGTGGCCGGCCGTTGGCGGTAAGGGTTTGCCCAGCGGCACTCAAGGGTTCGGGCAGGCGCCGCCAGGCATGTACCCGGGCATAGTCCGGCAGGCCGGCATTGGCCTGACGGATGGCCTGTTCGAGCGTGTGGTCGTCAGCCTGCGGGTCCAGCGGCCAGATCAGCGCCAGGTTGTGCGCCAGGCCTTCGCCGTGAACGAACGCCTGGGCGATCACCCCGCCCTGGGTCAGTTCGGCCTCGACCCACTCGGGGTTGACGTTGCGCCCGAAGCTGGTGCTGTACTGGTGCTTCTTGCGCCCGGCCAGGTACAGGAAACCGTCGCTGTCGAAGTGGCCCAGGTCACCGGTGGGCAACCACGGCTCGCTGAAGGGTGGCTCGCCCAGGTAGCCGAGCAACGCCGAACCGGCCACCTGCACTTCGCCGTCTTCGGCAATGCGCACCTGCACATGCGGCAGCGGCCGCCCGACACTGCCCGGGCGGTGCGCCCCGGGGCGATTGAGGCATACCACCGAGGCGCATTCGGACAAGCCATAGCCCTCGAACACCGGCAGCCCGACGGCCTCGGCCCGGGCCAGCAGGCTCGGTGCCACCCGCGCGCCGCCCACCGCCACGAAGCGCAACGGGCCGACCCGCATCAGGCCGCGCTCGATGGCAGTGACCAGCCCAAGCAGCAGTTGCGGCACCAGGATCAGGCTTTCGGCACCACTCAAGGCGATGGCGCCCAGCAATCGCTTGAAGTCGACCTGACTGGCACCGCGAAAGCCCAGTTGCGCCTGCGGGTACAGGGCAATGCTCGCCCCGGCCAGCAGGGCTGCGTACAGGCCCAGGTTCTCCAGCAGCACCGCCAGGGGCAATACCGCCAGGTACTTGCCTGGCGCCGTGGGCCGGCTGGCGGCCTCCAGTTCACGCGCTACCCGCAGCATGGCATCGGCGCTCAGGCATACGCCCTTGGGTGCACCGGTGCTACCGGAGGTGTAGGTAATCTTCGCGGTACCCGGTGGCAAGGGTGCGGCCGCTGGCGGCTGCCGGCTCCAGAAGCGCTCACCGGCAACGAAGCCACTGGCGTGCAAGTCGTCAGCGAAGGCCTCGTCGGCCAGCGCCAGCACCGCCCCGCTCTGTGCCAGGCAGTGGCGGCGTTGGGCGCTGCTGAAGAACGCCGGCAGGATGACGATGGGGCGCGCCGCGAACAGCGCTGCCAGGTCCCAGAACAGTGCCTCGGGGCCGTTTTCCAGGGCCAGGGCGAAGGTGCCCGATGGCTGCGCGCTCAACCAGGCCTGGCGTTGCTCGACCTCGTCCAGCAACTGTTGATAGGTGAATGGCCCGCCAAATCCCAGCAACGCCGGTTGTGCCCCTCGGTGACGGGCGTGCAGTTGCAACACTTCCCTGAACAGCTGGCATTCACGCGGCATGGCCGGCCTCCTGCACCCTCGCGGGCAAGCCCAGCCGCTCGAAAACGCCGCCGCGGGCCAGGGCTGCATGGCCGTAGTCGATGTTGCCGACGAACACTTGCGGGTGCTGCGCGTAGTAACTGCCCCAACTGTCGGCATCGCCGTTCAGCCGGCCAGGGTCGGCTACGGCCAGCGCCGTGGGCACCAGGCCCAGGCGATGAAAGCTGTTGACCAGGGTCGCGGCACCGGTGAAGGCCACCCACTGCAAGCCGCGGGCGGCCAGCAACCAGGTCACGGCAATGATCATGATCCGCGCGCTGCCGGCGCTGAGCGCGGCCAGGTTGCCCACTTCGACCAACTGCGTACGGCTGACCGGGCTGGCCGACAGCCGGGTCACGGCCACTTCCAGCGGTTCATCCAGGTAACGCTCGATGAAGGTCGGGCCACTGCTGGCCAGGCGTATACCGGCGGCGGCCATCAGGCGCCCGTGGCTGTCATGCAGGCCGAGCAGTTCGGGCAGGTAGTGCTGCACATCGGCGTGGTGCGCGCAGGCAAAGCGGGCGTGGATGAACTGTTCCAGCTCGTCGCGCCCCGGCTCTCCCGGGTGTTTCAGTGTCATGTGGGCAAGGCGATCGCCGTGGTTGCCGATAGCCAGTGGAAACAGGCTGGCGCTGTCTGCCTGGGTCATGGCTGTCCCCCTTTCAAGTCAGGTCTCGGGGGCAGTATCAGGGGGCAATCTGAAGCCAATCTGAAGTGCTACATTTGCCATTGCCCTCATGCGCACCAACAAGGAAAACAGATGCGCCACGAATTCAGCGAAGTGCTCAACGACCTGGTCGACTACTTTCTGCTCGGCGATATCCAGCTGCTCGAGCGCTTCAAGCAACAACATGAATTGCCCGACGACCTGGCCCATGCGTTCACCCACGGCGACAGCGGCGACCAGGCCGTGCGCGAAGGGATCGTGCTGCCACTGGCCGGGGTCGATAACCTGCCCTACCGCATCCTGTTCACCCTGGACAACCACACCCCTGCCCTGCGCGAACCCGGCAGCCGCCTCAAGCACCGCCGCAATGGCTATGTGCTGCAGGTCGAGCACGGTGCGCTGATGCTGTACACCTGGCGCATCCTGCAGCACTTCACGCCCAAGACACTGGGTGACCTGATGGCGCGCTACCAGGTGCCGGGGCGGCCGATCATCGAGCTGGACAATGGCTGGTATGACGTGGAGGTGCTGGCGGGGGCGCTGGTGCGGGACGGGCTGTACGAGCCGGCGTTCGAGTTCGTGTTGAAGAAGCGCTGGAGCCGCGGCGAGGCTGCCGGGGTGGATACCGGGTATGCCTTTGGGTTGCGTGGCTATTTCGACTGATGGGTTGGACTGTACCGGCCTCTTCGCGGGCTTGCCCGCTCCCACAGGGCACAGTGGTATCCCTGTGGGAGCGGGCAAGCCCGCGAAGAGGCCGGTACAGGCAGCCTCAACCTTCAAGTGTGGTTGATATCGCGATCCTTGGTCTCCGGCAGGAAGAAGATCCCCAGCACCGCCGTCATCACCGCAATCACGATGGGGTACCACAAGCCGTAATAGATATCCCCGGTCGCCGCCACCATGGCAAACGCCACGGTCGGCAGGAAACCGCCGAACCAGCCGTTGCCGATGTGGTAAGGCAGCGACATCGAGGTGTAGCGGATACGCGCCGGGAACAGCTCCACCAGCCAGGCCGCGATCGGCCCGTAGACCATGGTCACGTAGATCACCAGAATGGTCAGCAGCAACAGCACCATCGGGTAGTGGATCTTCGCCGGGTCGGCCTTTTCCGGGTAGCCGGCTTCCTTCAACGCTCCGCTCAAGGTCGCGGTAAAGGCGTCGCTCTGTGCCTTGAAGTCCGCTGCCGCCAGGCCACTGCCATCAAAGCTTGGCAGCACCCGTTCCCCAATGCGGATCTGCGCCACGTTGCCGGGCTCGGCCGCTTCGTTGGTATAGGGGATGGCCCGCTTGGCCAGCAGGCTCTTGGCGATATCGCACGAGCTGGTGAATTTGGCCTTGCCCACCGGGTCGAACTGGAACGCGCACTGGGCAGGGTCTGCCATCACCACTACCGGGTTCTGCTCCTGGGCGACGAACACGTCCGGGTTGCCGTACTGGGTCAATGCCTTGAAGATCGGGAAGTAGGTCAGCGCGGCGATGATGCAACCGGCCATGATGATTTTCTTGCGGCCGATGCGGTCGGACAGGCTGCCGAAGAAGATGAAGAACGGTGTGCCGATCAACAGCGAACCGGCAATCAGCAGGTTGGCGGTCTGCGGCTCGATCTTGAGCATCTGCAACAGGAAGAACAGCGCATAGAACTGCCCGGTGTACCACACCACGGCCTGGCCGGCGGTGCCGCCGAGCAGCGACATGATCACCACCTTGAGGTTGTCCCAGCGGGCGAACGATTCGGTCAGTGGCGCCTTGGACGCCTTGCCCTCGGCCTTCATCTTCATGAACACCGGCGACTCGTTGAGCTGCATGCGGATGTACACCGAAATCGCCAGCAGCAATATCGACAGCAGGAACGGCACCCGCCACCCCCAGGCCTCGAATACCTCGTTACCCATGGCCGTGCGGCAGGCCATGATCACCAGCAGCGAGAGGAACAGCCCCAGGGTGGCCGTGGTCTGGATCCAGGCGGTGAAGAAACCGCGCCGGCCCTTGGGTGCATGTTCGGCCACGTAGGTGGCCGCGCCGCCGTACTCGCCACCCAATGCCAGGCCCTGCAGCAGGCGCAGGCTGATGAGGATGATCGGCGCGGCCACGCCGATCGTGGCATAGCTGGGTAACAGGCCCACCACAGCGGTGGACAGGCCCATGATGACGATGGTGATGAGGAAGGTGTACTTGCGCCCGATCATGTCGCCCAGGCGGCCGAACACGATGGCGCCGAATGGCCGCACGGCAAAGCCGGCGGCAAAGGCCAGCAAGGCGAATATGAACGAGGTGGTTTCATTGACCCCGGCAAAGAAGTGCTTGGCGATGATCGCCGCCAGGGAGCCGTACAGGTAGAAGTCGTACCATTCGAATACCGTGCCCAGGGACGAGGCGAAGATGACCTTGCGCTCCTCCCGGGTGATACCGCGTTGGGGCGCGCTGCCCGTGGATGTGCTGTCGAGAACCGCCATGGGGTGCCTCCGTCTTGTCGTCATGCAGGCCGGGAGCACCTCAAATCTTTTTCACCATCGCACCCAGGCCCTGGGGGGCTTGCTTTGGATATGCGAAGCACGACGAGGCAGGCCGCCTCGGATCGCAGCAAGGTAACTGAAGCATAATAGGCTTTGCCGGGATATCCACTTGAGCCTTGCGCGATCCGTGCAGGACCGCGTCAGCCTGGGAGAAAGGTCAGCGCAAGAACTGCAGGACTTCCTCCAGTACCCGCTCGGCCTGCTCCCGATGCGGCACATGGCCACAACCTTGCAGCAGGCGCATCAACCCCGGGCCGCCAGCCAGCGCCACCAACCGCTCGGGGTGTGCCGGCGAGCCGAACTCGTCGTTGTCGCCATGCAGGCTCAACAGCGGGCAGCGTACCTGCGGCAGCAGCGCATCCAGGCTCCAATCGGCAAAGTGCTCGGACAACCAGTTGTCCACCCAGGCACGCAATACCCACTCGGCCTTGCCGCCGTGGTAGCGCTCCAGCCGTTGCAACTGCCCGGGTTCGGCAAACTGCTGGTCGGCCACGCGAATGCCCTCAAGGGTACGGGCCTCGACAAACGCCTGCGCCGATTCGGTAATCAGCCCCACACACTGGCTGGCGAAGGCCGCCGCACAGGCCACGGCCATGCCGCCGCCAACGCTGTGGCCGAAGACAATGAAATCGCCAATGCCAAAATGCTCGCGCAGCGCCGTGAACCCCTGCTGCGCCTCATCCTCGACAAAGCCCAGGCGCAAGCTGCCGGGGTGGGCGTCGGAGCGGCCAAAGCCCAGGCGATCGTAGGCGATTACCCGGTGCCTGGTGGTTTGCGCAAGCTGCGCCGGGAACTCGCGCCACAAGGCAACGCAACCCAGCGAATCGTGCAGCAGGACGATCGGCGCGCCCTGCGCCTGCAGCGGCGCCCATTCCTGGGCGAAGAGCTTGCCTTGTGCGGTGTCGATCCAGTGCTCGCGGGTGTGCAGGTTGCTCATGGAGCCTCCGTTGCCGGTACCGGCCCTTTCAGCTCGACCTGGTTGCCATCGGGGTCGTAGCAGTACAGCGACAGCCCCTCGCCTTCGGCGCCATAGCGTTTTTCGGCAGGTTCGACTTCAACCCCCGCAGCTTGCAGGTAGGCCGTAAGTGCAGCCTCGTCGAACGGCTCGATGCGCAGGCAGAAATGGTGCAGGTTGCGCCCCTCGGTCCCCGGCGCCGCTCCACCAGGCTTACCCAGGGGACCGTCCAGGGTCACCAGGTCGATCATCGCCGTGCCCGTGGCCAGGTGGACCATACCCAGGTCTTTGCGCACGCGGCTGACCGTGCAGCCGAGCAGCTCGGTGTAGAAGGCGACGCTGCGCTCCAGGTCGCTGACCCGCAGGACGAGGTGGTCGATATGCTTGATGACGAATGGTCGCATGCCAAGGCTCCTTGTGGCCGCTGGATTCCTGCGGAAGCGGGCGTGCCCGCGAATCAGGCGTTGCGGTGAATGGCACGGGCTTCGCCCGCTCTCATGGAACTGCACATAACTCATTGAATTAGCAGGGCCCCTGTGGGAGCGGCTTTAGCCGCGAACACCGGCGCAGCCGGTGCCATGCACCGTGTTGGATTCTTCGCGGCTAAAGCCGCTCCCACAGGGTACGAGGATCGCTTGCGAATTCAGTTATCTGCGCGACAGCGCAGCCCAAAGAGCTGGACAACCTCCCACAAGGGATCACGCAAGCCCGATGAGATTCACCACCATAGCCCACGTGCGCATGGCATGACCATATCCAGTTACTCGTTTACCAACCGTTGCAGCACGCCCCCTTCATGGCGGGCCAGGATGCGCAGCAGTTGATCGACCAGCGCCCGGTCCGGCGCATCCAGGTGGAAGTGGTGCCCGCCCGGATGCCAGGAGATCTTCGCCTGGCTGGGCAAGGCCGTCTGGCGCCGGGTAAAGGCTTCACCGGTGAATGCCCCCTGGCGGCCGAACAGCAGGTACAACGGGCAACGGATCTGGCTGAGCAGGTCACAGGCTTCGCGCTCGGTCAGCGGCATGGGTTCGGGCAGCACCAGGCGTGGGTCGTGGCGCCAGCAATAGCCCTCGCCCAGCTGCAGCAGGTCGCGCAGCGCCAGCAGCCGTGCCGCCTCTTCCGACAGCTCGGTGTCCAGGCGCTCGCGGCGTTGTGCCAGGGCCGTGTCCAGGTCCTCGAAACGGCCGACGTCCGGCTCGGCAAAACCCTGCAACTGGCTGCGCTGCACCATGCGCTTGAGCCGGTAGGCCCTGGCCAGATGCTGCACGCGGTCGTCCTCGGCCACCGTGAACGGTGCGCCCATGCCGTCGAGGAAGGTCATGCTGGCAATACCGCTGGTCATGGCCGCCAGCAGCGACGCCACCCCGGTGCCCATGCCATGGGCCAGCACATGGAATTGCGCCAGGCCCAGGCTGTCGGCGACCGCCAGCATGTCCTCGGCATGTTCCCACAGGTAGTAGCCACTGTCGTGGCGGCGATGGTCCGAGCGGCCGTGGCCGACCAGGTCGGGGGCGACCACGAAGCAGCCGTCGAGCATCGGTGCCAGGCGCTCGAACGAGGCGGCGTTGTCCAGCCAGCCATGCAGGGCCAGCACCGGGATGCCGTCCTCCGCCCCCCAGGTGCGTACCGCTATTTCAATACCGTCGAGGTCCAGCAGGTGATCCTTGGGACTGCACAGCGAATGCATCGTAGTTCTCCCTGATAGAGCGCCGGCCCATGGCCAGGCATCACATGACACCGACCCATACCCCACACGCCGGCGTCATCCACACGACATGCCTACCCCATGCCTTGCTCCACCATCTCCCAACAGCCCTGCCCGCGCTGCTCCCCTACCGACGCTCTCGTGCACAGGACCGACCTGAGCATTCAACTAAATACCACCGCATGCCGAGGCGAAAACTGTCGACTGGCGCCTCCATTGACCACGGAGTATTCAGCATGACCAGCACACCCGTGCCTTTCCATCAGGCCCAGATTGTCCGTAACCTGCCTACCTGGTGCCGAACGATGCACCCCGACCATACCCGCCGCGTCGTGCAGAGCGTGCGCAAGGACTACCTCGACGAAAACGGCTCGCCTTACGCCTGGTACGCTGCAGCCAGCGATGAAGACCAGGCGCGTTTACGACAGCTGATCAGCGCCCGCAATGCCGGGTTCAAAGCGCTGCAAGCCTTGCTCGATGACTTCAGGCAGATCAGCGAATTCTGCAAGCCTTTGCTCGAGGGCCGGTTGGGCCCGGATGTCGAAGTGGACAAAGCCCAGTACCTGCACCAGCCGTTCAAGGTGTACACCACGCTGGAAAATGTCCCAGGCCTCGATTTTTCACTCGGCGGTGACGATACGTACATCAAGCGCCCCGAAGGGCCGCCACAGAAGCGCTCGCTGCTGGAGGCCGCACTGCACAATTTCGAAGGGCCCGACGAAGTGGGCCCGTTCGACACCCTGACCCTTGGCACGGACAACGTCGCCTCACTTCCCGGGCTCGAGCCCGAAGCGTTCGTGAACCTTTGCCGAAGCCTGAACCTGGGCCAGCAGTATCAAGACCACCTGCAGGGCATTTATGAAGGCCCAAGAAAGGCCGCGATCGAACAGCAGTGGATCGATGCAAGCCAGCAGGCACTGAAAACCGAGGCAATGATCGCCTACCTCAAGGGCCTGTTGACGCTCAAAGGCCACAATGCTCTGGTACAGCTATGCGACAACGAAAGCACGCCGCGTTACGGCGAACACAAGCTTCGCTGCTGGCGCTTCAGCCTGTTCGGCATCCCGCTTCATGGCGTACTGCTGATAGGCCCCGATGAAGCCGACCAGACCAACCCCTGCATGCTCTACATTCCCCACGATTCCGAACACCCGGTGAGGGAGTTCGCTTCCTTGCAAAAAGCCGGCTCACTCATGCGTCAACGCCTGGTGCAAACCACGTTTCGCCAGCACTTGATCAGCTTCGCTGACCAGGACAACCAGGTCGAGCTCAGCCGCAAGCTCGAAAATGCCTTGTTCGAGCACGACGCCTCCACACGCAAACCCAAGAACAAGCCTGAGCTGCACTTCAAACGAACGCGCCTGGCCTTTCCTATCTGGCAGGTGCTTTACAGAGAGCACAAGCGCCGCGTCAAGGCAACTGCCAGAGCAATTGCAGTACCGACCGCCGATGCCGACGCCAAGGCACGCAAGGAACGGCTGCAGCACTGGCTGGACGCAGGCATGAACGTACTGAACGTGGCCGCCTTCTTCGTGCCTGGGCTGGATGCCGCGATGCTTGGGGTATTTGCCTACGACCTCATGGATTCAGTGTTCACCGGGTTCGAAGCCTGGGAAGAAGGCGATACCCAGGAAGCGCTGCAGCAGCTCGAGTCACTGGCCATCAATGCCGCCGTGATCGCCGGTTTTGCCGTCGGCAGCAGCGCGGTCAAGGCATCAGGGTTCGTCGATGCGCTGGAAAGCGTCTGGAAAGGTGGCCGCGAACGGCTTTGGCACCCTGACATGGGCCCTTACAGCACTTCGAGCTCGTTGCCGGTGGGTGTGCAGAAAAATGCCCAAGGGCTCTACATCATCGATGGCAAAACCCACGTTTGGCTTCAAGGCAAACTGTATGAGGTATTCGAAACCGACGGACAGTGGCATGTGCGCCACCCGGACGCCCCCGATGCCTACACTCCGGCCTTGCGCTACCTCGGCGACCAGCGCTGGCAGTTGGCCCACGACAACCCGCTCGAATGGGACGATGCGCAGTTGCTCGAGGGGCTGGGCCGGTTCGGCCAGGGGCTGAATGCATCGGAGCAACTTGCCGCCTTGCGCATTACCGACGTCGACGCTGACACCTTGCGTCGCAGCCAGGTCACCGGCTCGCGGCCACCGCCTCTGCTAGCCGATACCTTGCTGCGCCTGCGACTGGCTGACGACGTGGAGGGCATCATCACCCGGGTACGTCATGGCCAGCCTTTGGCTGCACATATGAACTTCGCGCTGCCGGAACTGGTACAGCTGCCTGGCTGGCCCGCGAACTACAGGCTGAAGGTCTTCACCGGTGCCGAAAAATGGGGGGACGCCGTCTACTTCGGTGCGCAGCCAAAAGCCGACACGCTGCAGATCGAGATCGGCCGCGGGGAGCTTGACGAAGGCGAACTGAGCAAGGTTGTCCTGGCGGAGATGGATGAAGATGTCATACAGCAGCTGCTACCCGATACGCCAGCAGAGCAGCGCCCGGGCGCCCTGAACGAGCTACTGGCCAACCACCTGACAGCACGTCGTCGCGAAGTCTTCGCGAGCATGCTGGAAAGCCATCGCGCACCGCTCGGCGACGAAGCGCAGACCTTGGGCCGCCAATTCCCCGGTTTGCCTGACAATGCCCTGGAAGAACTCGTCGCGCATGCCGACAGCACCGAACGCGAACGCCTGAAGAGCGGGCGCGTGCCCTTGCGCGTGGCTGAAGAGGCCCGCTACCTGCAAGCCCGCGCCCGCCTCGATCGTGCCTTGACCGGCCTGTACCGAGCAGACCTTGCCAATGCCGACAGCCAAGTGCTGCGTGATGCATTGGTAGCCGAACAGCCGCAGGCGAGTGAAGCCGAGCTGTTCGCCAGCGCCCTCGCCGACCGCTCGGGCTGCGCCGTGCTGCTCGGCCAGCAGCCAATCAGGCCTGGCTTTCGCTCGCCCATGCGCCTGGCACATGGGCGAATCGGTTACCCACTCAGTGGCCGAGGAGCAGGCCCTCTCGGCGAAAGCGCCGCGACACGCCGGCTCAAGTCACTTTTCCCCTCACTGAACAGCAACGAGATCAGCGCCCTGAGGGCCGAACTGAGCCAGACCGGTGACCTGGGCACGGCAGTGCGGCAACTGCAGGCAGAGTGGCAAGATCTGAAACGCTATCTGGAAACGTGGTACCTGACCCCACGCGACATCAGCCAGCGCTTCGAGCGACAACAATGCGCCGACCGCCTCAAGGCTGCCTGGCGGCGGGAGGGTCCCGGCAACCTGGACACGCTCGTGCTGGAGCGAATGCAGTTGCCCGAGTTGCCAGCGATCACAGCCAGCCTGCCCCACATCCGTGAACTCAAGCTGAACGAACTGCAACTACAACGACTGGACAGGACGTTCCTGTCACGCTTCCCCAACCTGCAAGTGCTGGAAGTGACCAACAACCGTACAATCGACGCGCAAGCACTGTTCGAGGCACTTGAATCGGTGCCCAGGCTGCGCACGCTGGATCTGACCAACAACACCCTTGCTACCCTCTCACCCACCGCACAACGCGTGCTGGCGGCGATGCCAGACCTGCGCCAACTGAATTTGCGCCGCAACCAGCTGACACTGGATGAAGCGACACTGACTTTCCTCTGCGGCCGGCCACTGGATGTCCTGAGGCTGGGGCACAATCGCATCACGCTCGATGAAAACCTCGCCACGCGCTTTCAGGACATGATCCATCCGCAGCAACTGGACCTGGACTTCAACCCGCTGCAGCACGCGCCTGATGTGCGCTACATGGCGCGGCTGCAGCGCCTGAACCTGTCCAATGCTGAGTTGCAGGCATTTCCCACGGGCTTGACCACCCTGATGAGCCAGACGCAGTACCAGTTGCGCTACCTGGACCTCTCATCCAACCGCATCCACCATGTTCCGGACCTGGCAAACATCCTGCGCAGTCCGTATGTGCGGGACGTCGCCGCCCGCTTGCCCGAGCGCCGCTGGTTCTTCAACTACAACGATCTGGAGGCCGAGTCGGCCAGGCGCCTGAGAGCCAGCGGCGTCAATATCTTCGAGCACGCACCCGCCAGGTCGGAGTGGCAAGGGTTCTGGCGCAATGTCGCGACAGACCCTCAAAAGCAGCTGTGGTCCGACCTGTTCGATCAGAACGACAATGGCGACCTGCAAACGGTGTTGGAGCGCCTGACCTACTCGTTGGAAGCGCAAAGGGATCCGCAAGGCCTGCGTGCCCGAGTGTGGGCACTGTTGAAGCAGGCCCACGAGGATACAGCGTTGCGCGAGCGGTTGAACGAGGTGGCGCATACCTTCCCCCCCCATTGCGGTGATGCCGGCGCAGATGCATTCAGCGCCCTGGAAGTGGAGTTGCTGGCCAGCCAGGCCTCAGGGTTGGCAAGGGGCACGGCCAAGCCGCTGCTCGACCTTTACCGCAAGCTGTATCGTCGCGAAAAAGTCAACGAACTGGCGGACCGCATCAGCACGCATCGCATCGTGCGCAGGGCGGCGCTAGGTGGAGATGCCGGTCAGTTACCGGACCTTGACGTGCTGGATGTCCCTGCGGCAATCCCTGATGCGGTCCTGGCCAGAGAACGGGTCGACGATATCGAAGTTCGCCTGGCACTGCGCCAGTCCTTGGCCGAAGAGCTCGATTTCCCCGAACCTAGCAGCGGCATGCTTTATCGCCATTTCGCCAACATAAACCAGCAAATCATCGACAACGTCCGCGCTGCTGTGCTCGAACTCGATGCCGATTCCACCGCCCGACAGCAGTGGATGAGCGAACAGCCGGTCTGGGCTGACTACCTCAAGCGCCAATATGCCAGCCAGTTCGAAGCCATTACCGACTTCTGGCGCCCAGGCCTCGATTACCTGTTCTATTGCCTGGATGAAACTCAGGAGCCGGTCACGCACCTGGACGACGCGATATTGCGTGCACTGGCCCCGGAAATGCCTGACCCTGCACTGGACGAAAACGGCACGCTACGTCGGGTTCCTCTCAATGAGCAAGCCTATGTCAAGGCTACGAACGCCTTGACCCAGGCACAGCAGGAGGTGGAAGCCGGGCTACTGCTGAGCCTTACCCGGCAAGCGGACGTCCTCGATGCCTGAAAGCTGATCAAAGACCACGCAGGTCTTCGAAGAAGGCCTGCCGCCCATCCACCTGGCTCGACGCACGCGGCGCTGCCGCCGCCTCTGCGTTGGCCGCCTCCACATGCCAATAGCAGTGCCTGACCGCGCGGGTTACCGCCACATAGGCCAGGCGCTGCACCTCTTCCTTCTGCGCGGTATCGAACGGCTGGGCATCACCGGCCTTGCCCAGCCCGGCCTGGCGATACACCTGGTTCTTGTAGGGCGAACTGGTCAGGTACTGGCAGTCGCCCAGCATGAACACTGCATCGGCTTGCAAGCCCTTGGCACTGTGGTAGGTCAACTGGCGCAGCCGGCGCTGCTCGGCCGGCAACGCCGCCTCGGCGTTCAGCACGCATTGCAGGTGCTCGTTCATCAGCGCCCTGTCGCTGCCCTTGCGGTACAGCATCATCACCGTCTCGCCACGCTGGTAGTGCTCGATCAGGGTTTCACCCAGGGCTGCCTCGTCACGGTCGAACACTTTTACCGGCGAGCCTGGCAACTCGGCCGCCGGGCCACTGGCCCTGGCTTTCTTGCCGGCAATCGCCGGGGTGCCCTTGACCAAGTGTTCGGCCGCGTCGATCACCTGCTGCTGGCAACGGTAGTTGTCGACCAGCATCACCCGGGTATTGGCCGGCGACGGGAAGGCCTTGGTGAACTCCATGAAGTACTTGGGCGAACTGCCACGCCAGCCGTAGATCGACTGCCAGTCGTCGCCCACGCACAGCAGCGACGAATGCTGGGCATGGCGCCCGGTGTGCATCGCCGGGCCGCGACGACGGATCTCGGCGAGGCTGGCGCGCAGCCAGCTGACGATCTGCGGTGACACGTCCTGGAACTCGTCGATCATCAGGTGCGCCAGCGGCCGCAGCAACGGGTCGGGCAGAAGTTGCAGGTTTTCCGGGTTGTTCTCGCCGAACAAGGCGAACATGCGGTTGTAGCTCATCACCGGCGGCGACTGGTCCAGCAGGTGCGCCTCCAGGGCCTTCCAGTACAGGGCCAGGGCCTCGAAGAACAGCGCATCGCTGTCGCCGGACGGGAAGCTCATCGCCGCCACGGCAGTGTTCACCTCCAGGCCGAGGTTCTCGATGAAGTTCGCCGCACCGACAAAGGCATCTAGCAGCGGCGCCGGGGCCAGTTCGCCCTTGACCTTGTATTCGAAGCCGGGGCCGGCCACGGCATCACCGGCCAGCGAGGCTGCCAGGCGCCGGGCCATGGCGTAGTTGTCGAGCCAGATCAGCGGCTGGTCGCAGAAGGCCTGCAACAGGGTGCGCTTGACCGCCCACTCGGCGCGCACTGCCAGCTTGGCGCCGGGGCGCTGGTACTGCGCGCTTTCCGCCGGGTCGAAGCCCAGCACGAGCAAAGGCCCCTGGCCGGCCAGACGGCCATGCACATGGAAGCGGCTGCCACGGATCTGGATGGTTTCGCGGCAGGGTTCGATGCCTTTGATCGGCCAGGCGCCGGCGGCGAACCACAGGTCTTCGATCACGTCGCACAGCTCTTCGTCGCGCTGGGCAGCCAGCTGGGTTACCTGGGCGCGCTTCTGCACATCGGGGTTGTTCGGGTCAAGCGGCTTCAGCTGCAGGGCTTCGCTGCGCAACAGGCCGACCAGCTCGGCAAAACGCGGGCTCTCGCCCAGCAGGGTGCTGTAGCACTGGTTCAGCTGCTGGCGCTGGGCATCGTTCAGGCGCAGGTCGAACGGGTTGCTCTCGGCCTCGGCCTCACGCCCGGCCGGCATCTCGTTGCCCAGCGTTTCGAACGCGCGCACCTGGCCAAAACCCGGCAGGCTGCGCACCAGCGGCAGGATGCGCGAATGGAACGTGCGCACCAGTTCGCGAGCCTGCAGCGGTTGCAGGTTGATCTGCCACAGGGCGAACACCTGCAGCAGGCGCTTGATGAAGTCCTTGCGCGACTCGCGGGTGAAGGTGACCACGGTCATCGCGTCCAGCTCGTAGCCCAGGTAGTGGCGCAACAGCAGGATGCGCAGCACCAGCGAGGTGGACTTGCCCGCCCCGGCCCCTGCCACCACGCAGGTGGACGGTGTGTCGCTGAATATCAGCTTCCATTGCGCGGCACTGGGTTGTGCCTCGGCGGGCAGGCGCGGGGCGACATCGGCCTTGAAGCGCTTTTTCAGCTCGGCAGTCAGGGGCAGGCGCCAGTCATCGAACAGGTTGTCATCCCGGCCCGGCACCGCGGCGGTGTCGGGCCGGGTATCGCGGATCACCAGCACCTGGCGCCCGGCCTCGTAACCTTCCACCCGCCCGCGTTCGAACCCTTCACGCACGCCATCGGCATGGCCACTGCGCTGGCCGCTGGCGTGGCCGAGGAACCAGGAGTCGCGGTGCTGGGCCTGCAGGCGGGTCAGGCCGCGCCCCAGCAGGCGGGCCGCCAGGCGGCGAAACCAGGGCAGTTGGGCAGGAGGGGTAAGGTCGGCGGGGGCCTGGGGTTGCTCGTGGGCCACGGTCACTCCGTTGAAAAACAAAATCAGCGGGCATGTTCGCCGCATCGACAAAAAATCGCCAGCGAATGCTTGCAGATCAGTGGATTAGGCGATGAAGCGGATAAAACACTCCATCGCTATCAATCTATTTTACTGATTATTTTAAGCCGATATTTACGCTTATTTTCGATGCTTCTTTGACGCATCATGGCCTCATTCCACTGATTCAAGGAGCACGACCATGCTGCAACTGCGACCGTTCGAAAGCCTCGGCCACGCCAACCACGGCTGGCTCGACGCCCACCATCATTTCTCGTTTGCCGAGTACTACGACCCGGCGCGCATGCACTGGGGCAACCTGCGGGTGTGGAACGACGACCTGATCGCTGCCGGCAGCGGCTTCCCGCCGCACCCGCACCGCGACATGGAAATCATCACCTATGTACGTGAAGGCGCGATCAGCCACCAGGACAGCCTGGGTAACAAAGGCCGTACCGAAGCCGGGGACGTGCAGGTGATGAGCGCCGGTACCGGCATCGTGCACAGCGAGTACAACCTGGAAGACGTCGACACGCGTATTTTCCAGATCTGGATCGTGCCGGAGCGCACTGGCGAAGCACCGCAGTGGGGTAGCCGGCCGTTCCCCAAAGGTGAGCGTGGCGAAGGCTTCGTGACCCTGGCCAGCGGCCGTGCGGGCGATGAGGATAGCCTGCAGATCCGCACCGATGCGCGGCTGGTGGCTGCCACCCTGCGTGCCGGCGAAACTGCCGAGTACCGCTTCGATGCCGCACGCCGGGGCTACCTGGTGCCGGCCAAGGGGCTGGTGGAGGTCAACGGGCTGCGTGCCAAGGCGCGCGATGGCGTGGCGATCGAGCAGGAGGAGGTGCTGCGGGTGACCGCCATCGAGGACAGCGAGATCGTGCTGGTGGATGTGGCCTGAGGCCTGTCCTTGCAAATTCGCATGTAGGTGTTCCCCTGTGGGAGCGGCCTTGCGTCGCGAAAGGGCCGCAAGGCGGCCCCGGCAATTTCGGCTGTGATGCCGAGATCCTGGGGCCGCTACGCAGCCCTTTCGCGACGCAAGGCCGCTCCCACAGGATCACCACGGCCCGATAAGACCATGCTTTAACCTGTGGGAGATTACCCAGCCCTTTGGGCTGCGCTGTCGCACAGATAACTAAATTCGCAAGCGATCCTCGTACCCTGTGGGAGCGGGCGTGCCCGCGAAGAATCCAACGCGGTGCCTGGCACCGGCTCCGCCGGTGTTCGCGGCGGTTCGACGCCTCGACACGCCCGCTCCCACAAGGTCACTGCCAACTCAATGAGTTATGTGTTGTTCTATGAGAGGCGGCCCCGGCAATTTCGGCTGTGATGCCGAGATCCTGGGGCCGCTACGCAGCCCTTTCGCGACGCAAGGCCGCTCCCACAGGATCACCACGGCCCGATAAGACCATGCTTTAACCTGTGGGAGATTACCCAGCCCTTTGGGCTGCGCTGTCGCACAGATAACTAAATTCGCAAGCGATCCTCGTACCCTGTGGGAGCGGCCGTGCCCGCGAAGAATCCAACGCGGTGCCTGGCACCGGCTCCGCCGGTGTTCGCGGCGGTTCGACGCCTCGACACGCCCGCTCCCACAAGGTCACTGCCAACTCAATGAGTTATGTGTTGTTCTATGAGAGGCGGCCCCGGCAATTTCGGCTGTGATGCCGAGATCCTGGGGCCGCTACGCAGCCCTTTCGCGACGCAAGGCCGCTCCCACAGGATCACCACGGCCCGATAAGACCATGCTTTAACCTGTGGGAGATTACCCAGCCCTTTGGGCTGCGCTGTCGCACAGATAACTGAATTCGCAAGCGATCCTCGTACCCTGTGGGAGCGGCTTTAGCCGCGAAGAATCCAACGCGGTGCATGGCACCGGCTGCGCCGGTGTTCGCGGCTAAAGCCGCTCCCACAGGGGCCCTGCTATTTCAATGAGTTATGTGCAGTTCTATGAGAATGGGCCTGCAAGCGCTAGCCTGGTACAGCCACTTCGGCGAGCACCTCGGCCGAGGTGGTGACCTGACGGAAGTGATGCTTCCACAGGTCGATGCCCAGCTTGCCCGACTTGTCGAGCGAAGAGCCTACCGTCATGTCGGTGACCAGGGTGGGCATCAGCCCCGCATCGAACAGGGCGAAACCGGCGGCCAGCACACAGGTTTCGGTCTGCAGCCCGCATACCAGCACGCGCTCCACACCCAGTTTCTTGATGTAGTCGATGGCCTCGGCGCTCTGCCCGTAGCCATGCTTGACGAACACCTGGTCGGCCTCGACCAGGCTGTCGTCCTCGGCCGCCGGGTGCCAGCCAAGCTGGCGCTCGAACGGCGTGACCTGTTCGTCGTGCAACTCGACCGAGGCGATGGTGGGGATGTTCGCCGACAACCGGCGCAGGCCATCGACCAGCCACTCGGGCGGGCTGAAGGTGGACTGGACATCGACAATGAGCAAAACCTGGCGCATGGGCGGATTCCGGGCATGGGCAAAGGCGCGGAGTATAACGCGATCGCCTGTGGCAAAGGCCTCAATGCCACGCTGCCAGGCTGTCCCCCTGGCGGAAGAATGCCCTCAGGTGCTCGACGAAGCACGACACCTTGGCCGACAGGTTCAGGCGTTCCAGGTACACCGCATAGATATCCGCAGGCGGCGTGTGGTAATCGCCCAGCACCTCCACCAGGCGCCCGCTGCGCAGGTGGTCGGCCAGGTTCCACTCGGCCCGCAGCAGGATGCCCTGCCCGTCCAGCGCCCAGTTCAGGGCGACCTCGCCATCGTTGGTGCTGAGGCTGCCATGCACCTTCACCGACTCGCTCTGCTTGCCACGGCTGAGCCGCCAGATACCGAACGCGGCGTCGTTCTGGCGCAACACGATGCAGTTGTGGCTGGCCAGGCCCTTTGGCGATTCGGGGGTACCGTGGGCTTCCAGGTAACCGGGCGATGCGCACAATCGGCGGCGGTTGGCCGCGATCTTGCGGGCGATCAGCCGCGAGTCGGGCAGCTCGCCAAAGCGGATGGCCACGTCGATGGCATCGTTCGGCAGGGCAATGGGGCGGTCGGTCAGGTGCAGCTGCACCTCCACCTCGGGGTAGCGCTTGGCAAACGATGACACCGCCGGCCCCACGTGGGTACGGCCAAAGCCCAGCGGCGCATTGACCCGCAGCAAACCCTTGGGCTCGGCGCGGCTGCTGGACACCTGCCGCTCCATTTCCTCGATCTCGCCCAGTATGCGCTTGGCATTCACCAGGTAAGTCTCGCCCTCGGCGGTAAGGCTGATGCTGCGTGTGGTGCGGTTGAGCAGGCGCACGCCCAGGCGCTGTTCCAGCTGGGCCAGGCGCTTGGAGACCGCTGGCGGGGTCAGGTTCAGTTCGCGAGCAGTGCCCGCCAGGCTACCCACCCTGATCAGCTGGGTGAAGAACGCCAGCTCCGATACCGGATTCATAATTAACCTGAGGGAAACAATGAGTTGAATTTCATTGTATTACAGCATTTTTGAAAAACCATTACCTTTTGCCCTGCGTGATTAACCACAAGAAAGCTGGGCTCTTCGGCCGCCAAGGCCAGGTGTGACCTGCACCCCTCACGAGCAGCCCGGCCGCCAGATAAATCCGACTCACAACAATAATTCGGAGACGGCAATGGCCAAGCGATTGTTCGGCAAGTTGTTCGGCAAGCTCTACGTACAGGTATTGATCGGCGTAACCCTCGGGGTGCTGATCGGGGTGTTCTGGCCACAGGTTGGCGCTGACCTGAAGCCCGTCGGTGATGCCTTCATCAAACTGATCAAGATGGTCTTCGCCCCGATCATCTTCGCCACGGTGGTGCTGGGCATCGCCAAGATGGAAAACATGAAGGAACTCGGCCGCGTCGGCGTGCGTGCGCTGATCTACTTTGAAGTGCTGTCCACCTTTGCCCTGGTACTGGGGCTGGTGGTGGTCAACATCGTGCAGCCCGGCCAGGGCATGAACGTCGACCCTGCCACCCTGGATGCCAAGAGCATCTCCACCTACACCGCCGCGGCAGCCGGCAACAGCGGCGGCTTCATCGATTTCCTGCTGCATGTGATACCCGGCAGCGTGACCGATGCCTTCGCCAAGAACGAGATCCTGCCGATTCTGCTGTTCAGCACCCTGTTCGGCATCGCCCTCTCCCACCTGGGCCCGCGCGGCAAGCCGATGGTGGATGTGCTTGAAGCGTTCTCCCACGGCATGTTCTTCATCGTCGGCATGATCATGCGCGTGGCACCGCTGGCCGCCTGCGGGGCCATGGCCTTCACCGTGGGCAAGTACGGGCTGGGCTCGATCGTTTCGCTGGGCAAGCTGATGGCGACCATGTACCTGACCTGCTTCCTGTTCGTGGTGGTGGTGCTGGGCGCCATTGCCCGGCTGTGCGGCTTCAACCTGTGGAAGTTCCTCAAGTACCTCAAGGAGGAACTGTTCACGGTACTGGGTACCAGCTCATCCGAGTCGGTGGTACCGCAACTGATGAACAAGCTGGAAAAGGTTGGCGTGTCCAAGCCTGTGGTCGGCCTGGTGATCCCCTCGGGCCTTACCTTCAACCCGGACGGCCAGTGCATCTACTACACCATGGCCGCCATCTTCATCGCCCAGGCCACCAACACACCGCTGACCCTGATGGACCAACTGATCGTGCTGGGTGTGCTGCTGCTCACCTCCAAAGGCTCTGCAGGCGTAACCGGCTCGGGCTTCATCACCCTGGCCGCGACCCTGGCGACCATGGACAACATCCCGGTGGCCGGCATGGTCCTGCTGCTGGGCGTGGACCGCTTCATGTCCGAAGCCCGGGCCATCACCAACACCATCGGCAACGCGGTCGGCACCGTGGCCATCGCCAACTGGGTGGGTGCGCTGGACAAACAGCGCATGGCCCAGGCCCTGGACGGCCAGCTACCGACCGCCCCCGAACCCGAGGCCGCTGTGCCGCACCCTGCCCTTGCACGCATGGAGGCCGGCACACCCGCACCCTGATCTTTCGAAAAACAGCAAAAAGAACCCGCCTTGTGATGCAGTGAGGAAATAATCATGGACAAAGAAACAGCCGTGTCATCGCTTACCGACGTGATGGCCAAGTTCACCGCCTATATCGGCAAGCGCCTGCCCCGCGACGTCAAGGAAAAGACCGCCAAGTTGCGCGCCGCCGAAACCAACCCGCTGGCCATCGCCGTGTACGACTCGATGGCCGACAACCAGGAATACGCCGACAAGCTCAACCGCCCCAGCTGCCAGGACACCGGCGTCATCCAGTACTTCGTCTCGGCGGGCGCGCGCTTCCCGCTGCTGGGCGAGATGGAAGGCATCCTCGAGAACGCCACCAGGGAAGCCACCATCCAGGGGCCGCTGCGCCACAATGCGGTGGAAACCTTCATCGAGAAGAACACCGGCACCAACACTGGCTCGAAGATCCCGTGGCTGGACTGGGAAATCATCCCCGATGCCGACTACGCCATCGTCGACGTTTACATGGCCGGCGGCGGCTGCACGCTGCCGGGCTCGGCCAAGGTACTGATGCCGGGGCAAGGTTATGAAGGGGTGACCGAGTTCGTCTTCGATGTCATCACCTCGCGCGGTGTCAACGCCTGCCCGCCACTGCTGGTGGGTGTAGGGGTATCGACCTCGGTGGAGACGGCGGCACGCCTGTCGAAGAAGGCCATCCTGCGCGAAGTGGACTCCAGCCACCCCAACGAAAGCGCGGCGATGATGGAAAAGCTGCTGGAGGAAGGCCTCAACGAAATCGGCATCGGCCCGCAGGGCCTGACCGGCAACAGCAGCGTGATGGGCGTGAACATCGAGTCTTCGGCCCGCCACCCGTCCACCATCGGTGTGGCGGTGTCCACCGGCTGCTGGGCGCACCGCCGCGGCAAGATCCGCATCAACGCCGACCTGTCCTACGACATCCTCTCGCACGAAGGGGTAGTACTGTGAAAAAGATCCTGAGCACACCTATCAGCGACGAAGACCTGGCCAACCTCAACGTGGGCGATGTGGTCTACCTCACCGGCCAACTGGTGACCTGCCGTGACGTTGCCCACCGCCGGCTCATCGAACTGGGCCGCGAGCTGCCGGTCGACTTGCGCGGCGGCGCGATTTTCCACGCAGGCCCCATCGTCAGGAAGAAGGACGATGGCAGCTTCGAGATGGTCTCCATCGGCCCGACCACCAGCATGCGCATGGAAAAGTTCGAGAAGCAGTTCATCGAGCAGACCGGCGTCAAGCTGATCGTCGGCAAGGGTGGCATGGGCCCGGAGACTACAACCGGTTGCCTGGAAAACAAGGCAGTGCATGCAGTGTTCCCGGGCGGTTGCGCGGTGCTGGCGGCGACCCAGGTGGAAGAGATCGAGCGTGCGGAATGGCAGGACTTGGGCATGCCGGAGACGCTATGGGTGAACCGCGTGCGCGAGTTCGGCCCGTTGATCATCTCCATCGACACCAAGGGCAACAACCTGTTCGAGCAGAACAAGGCCCGGTTCAACGAACGCAAGGGGGCGGTGATCGAGAAGATCAACAGCCAGGTGCGGTTCATCAAGTAACTGCGTGCGACATGGGGCCGCTTTGCGGCCCAATCGCGACACAAGGCCGCTCCTACAGGGGTATCACCAAGCCTGAGGGCAGTGATATCCCTGTGGGAGCGGGCTTGCCCGCGAATGGGCCGCAAAGCGGCCCTTGTCACGTCTTCTCTGGCCCTCAACCTGCCAGGTTGAAGTCCGCTACGGTCACCGTGGTTGCATCCGCCACCCCCACCAGGCGGATGGAGTCGGTACCGATGCTGACCAGCGTGTCATTGCCGACATCGGCTATGATGACGCTGCCGGCAAAGGTGGCCGCGGTGATGTTGAGGGCAGCGATATCCAGCCGGTCCTGGCCACCCTGCGGAACAGCGTCAAAGTTGATGATCAGGTCATTGCCGAAGCCGGCAGCGAACTGGAAGACATCATTGCCGTCAGTGGCCATCATGGTGTCGTTGCCGGCACCGCCCACGACGGTATCGTTACCCGCCCCACCGTTGAGGAAGTCATTGCCGGCACCACCCTGCAAGGTGTCGTTGCCAACGTCACCAAACAGCGTGTCGTTGCCGTCGCCACCCTGCAGCACATCGACGCCGTTGCCGCCATCAAGGCTGTCAGCGCCGGCACCACCCTGCAGGTTGTCGTTGCCGGTGTCCCCGAACAGCGAGTCGTTGCCGGCGCCGCCGTCGAGGGTGTCGTTGCCAGCGCCACCGTTCAGGGTGTCGGTGCCCAGGCCGCCGAGCAACTGGTCGTTGCCAGCATCGCCGTTCAGCGTGTCGTTGCCTGCCGCGCCGGTGATGATGTTGGCCAGGCCATTACCGGTACCGGTGAAGTTGCCCGCCCCGATATAGGTCAGGTTCTCGACGTTGGCACCCAGGGTGTAGCTGGCCGCCGTGGCACGCACGGTATCCGTACCGCCCGCCGTAGCCTCGACCACCACATCGCCGGCGTTATCCACCACATAGGTGTCGTTGCCAAGGCCACCAACCAGGCGGTCGATACCGGCACCGCCATTGAGCAGGTCGTTACCGGCACCACCGGTGATGGTGTTGGCCAGCGTGTTACCGGTGCCAGTGAAGTTGCCTGCCCCGGTAAAGGTCAGGTTTTCGACGTTGGCACCCAGGGTGTAGCTGGCAAGGGTGGTCTGCACCAGGTCGACACCACCGTTCAGCGCCTCGCTCACGGTGTCGCCGAGGTTGTCGACCACGAAGGTGTCGTTGCCTGCACCGCCAACCATGGCATCTGCACCAAGCCCGCCGTTGAGGGTGTCGTTGCCGGCACCGCCGTCGAGGCTGTCGGGGTCGTTACCCCCATTGAGGATGTCGTTACCATCCCCGCCGAACAGTTGGTCGGCGCCGCCCAGGCCGTTGAGCACATCGTTGCCACCCAGCCCCGAGAGCGTGTCGTTGCCCGCACCACCGGTCAGGGTGTTGGCCCCGGGAGTACCGACCAGCACCACGCCTGGCGGCGGCACAACCGCCGCGGTCGCGGCCGAAGTCAGCGACTCCCGGGTGCCAAAGGCGTCGGTGTAGCTCACGACCACCCGCAACTGCCGGTTACCCTGCTCGAAGCCCGGGGTGAAGGTTGCAGCAGTGGCACCCGCGATGTTGCTGAAGGTGCCGCCAATGTTCTGCTGCCACTGGAAGCTGAACGCACCCAGCCCATCCAGGTCGGCGATACTGCCGGTGAGCGCGGTCAGTGTCTGGCCCTGGTCTGGCGTGGTGTCGCTGATCAGCACGGCACCGGTGGGCGCATCGTTGACGTTGGCCACCGGGTCGAGGATGTCGGAGGCGATGCTTTCCTGCACACCAAAGTCATCCACGTAGCTGACCACCACCCGCATGTTCTGCCCCACCTGGTTCTGGGTGAGGAGGAAGGTGCTGTTGATGGCGCCAGCAATGTCGACCCAGCCCGTACCCCGGTTGGACTGCCACTGGAAGGTGAACCGCGGGTTGCTCAGGCCGTCGGCATCGACGATGGTTGCCGGGTTGGCGGTGAGCGTCTGGTTCTGCACCAGCAGCCCGGTCACGGTAGGCCCGGCGGTCGGCGCGCTGTTCGGCGCCGAATCGACGATTTCCAGCGTACCCTTGGTGTCCTGGTACACCGCGCGTACGCGGATGTTCAGCCCCGCCACATCGTCCGTGACCCGGTAGGTGCTACCGACGGCTCGCGAAACCTCGCCGGCAGCAACGAAGGTGATGTCTTCATAGACACCCGAGCCTGGCAGGGTCTCTACTTGCCAGTAGTACGCCACCGGGCCGGTGATCGCACCGGTCAGGTTGGTCGCGCTGACGTTGTCCGCGTCATGTACCGCCAGCGGGGTGACCCGCAGCAACTGGCCACTGACCGGTGTGTCGTCACGCACGCCGGTGGCAGCGTCAAGGATCACCAGGCTGCCGGTGGGGCCGGCGTTGACCGCGGTACCCACACCGGAGGCTTGCGAGCCATCCGAGAACTGCAGGCGTTCGATGCCGGTCAGGCGGTCGACACCATCACGCCCGGCCACCGAGTCGGTGACGATCACCGAGTTGCCATCGACCACCACGCTATAGTCGGTGGCCACCCCCGAGAACACCGCCGTGTCGTAGCTGTCGGTGCCGCTCAGGATTTCACGGACGATCACCAGCTGGCCCGGGTTGTAGGTGCCTTTGAGCATCAGCGGCACCATCGGCTCCATGCTGTCGAAGCTGGCGATTTCCGGGCCGGTGCCGTCGCTGTTGGCGCGCACGCTGATGCGCACGTTCAGCCACTTGTCACCGTCGAGGATGTCGTCGCCACCACGGCCTTCGATCAGGTCGCTGCCGCTGCCGCCGAGGATGATGTTGCCACCGTCGTAGAACGTTGCCCCGGCAGCCAGCAGGCCGGACAGGCCGTTGATCAGGCTGATGTTGGTCAGCACGCTGCCGTTGGCGCCGTTGGTAGGCAAGGTGGCAGAAGTTTCGCTGTCACCGCGCAGGAAGTCGCCATGGGCAGAACCCGACAGGCCTTCCATGATGTCGAAGCGCACCAGCGCAGACGCGCCCGAACCCGGTACCGGCGGCACATCGAAGAAGCGGTCGCTGAAGTCTGCGGTCACACCCTGGGCCAGGCCCTTGAAGGTCGCCCAGTCGTAGCCGGAACCACCGATGTAGCGGTCACCGAAGCCCAGGCTGCCGACCATGATGTCGTCGCCGCCTTCACCGTTGAACTTGTCGTTCTCGTTGCCACCGATGAACACGTCGTTGCCGATGATCGGGTCGTTGCCGAGCGGGTCGAAGTTGTCGCCAGGCGCACCGTCCGAGGTGCCCTTCTCGATCCAGTCGTCACCTTCGTTGCCCATGTCCTGCTCGTTGGCTTTGCTGCCCAGGATAAAGTCGTTGCCCTGGCCGCCAATGGCTTCGGAGGCGTCCTCACCGGTGACGATGAAGTCGTTGCCGAAACCGCCGATGATCAGGTTGACGCCATTACCGCCGTGCAGCACATCGTTGCCGTCGCCGCCCTGGATGTTGTCGTCACCACCCATGTCGCTGATGATGTCGTCGCCGGCACCACCACGCAGCTGGTCGTTGCCGTCGCCACCCTCGATGCGGTCGTTGCCGCCATCGCCCCAGACCGTATCGTCACCCTCGCTGGACACCAGGATGTCGTCACCCTCGGTGCCGCCCAGCACGATGTGCTCGGCACCGGCATAGCGGATGTAGTTGGTGTCCGGGCCTGCTGTCAGCGGGCTGTCGCGGAACACCACCTGCTCGCCGTTTTCACCCAGTGGGTCGAGGTTGCCCAGGCCTTCGTTGAACTGCTTGCTCTGGTCCACTTCCAGGTAGAAGCCCGGGTCGGAGAACACCAGGCCCGGCAGGTGGGTGGCCGAGGTGTTGGCCATGATCAGCTTGGCGAACGAGTTGCTTTCCAGTTCGGCGTTCATCGACAGGCCGGCGGTGCGCTCCAGGTAGTAGAAGCGGTCGCCGTCCTGCAGTTTCTCCATCTGGTTCTCGAACACGAAGTTGAAGGTGCTGCCCAGCATGCCGCCGAACGGGGTTTTCGCTTCGGCCAGGCCGCCGATCCACAGGTCGATGGCATCGACCCCGGTCACGGTCACTGCCCGCAGGTCATCGGCGGTACCCAGCACGCCATCCCTGCCAGGCAGCGTGACGTTGGCGTAGGCTCCGGTGCTGTTGAGGAAGTCCAGGCGATCGGCTGGTGCGCCGTCGCCGCCGAACACCAAGGCCATGGCCGCCGCGCGTTTTTCCAGCAGCGTGGTGGCCTCGGTGATGGTGCTGTGAGTGCCGTAGGCAGCGATGAAGTTGATCAACGACTCCGGATGCTTCAGGTGCTGCACCAGGTCGACCCAGCTGGTGTAAGGCTTGAGCTGGGTATCGCCGGTTTGTGCGTAGATATCGCGGCGCACAGCGTTCAGCGAAGGGATACCGACGTCGCGGCCACGGGCGATGTTGATTGCCGGCAGGTCCAGTGGCAGGCCGAGCAGGTTGTTGCGCAGCGCCTCGGTGACGAACTCGTCGATCTCGTTACCGGCCTGGCGGGTGACCCCGCGCACGATGGCGCTGGTGGCATCCTCGGGGGTAACGCCACTGGCGGCATACGCCAGCGGGTTGAGGAACGCCGCGATCAGGCCCAGTTGCTGGTCGGGGTTGGCGCTGGCCGGGTCGCTGATGACGGTGAAGTCGACGTCGAAGCGGTCGACGGTCTCGGTCAGCATCGAGTGGCCGAAGCGGTACACGGTGTGAGCGAACTCGGCCACGATCGACGCATCGAGGTCGACGTCATACACCTGGGTCGGGGCGAAGAACAGGTCGACTCGCGGTTGTACGGTGCGGGCGAACTCCTCGAACACCAGGTGCTGGTACTGCATCTCGGTACCGAACTTGGCGGCCTGGAACAGCCGCTCGCCATTCCACACCAGCGCGTCGATTGCGGCCTGGTCGGCCGGCAGCACTGTTATCGGGTTGAGCAGCCACTCGTTGATGAAGGCCAGGTCACCCGAATCGAGCACGGTGTCCATGGTCTGCGCCACCAGCCGGTTGTGCTCGGAGTGGAAGATCGCATGCACGGCAGTCAGGCCGATGTTCTCGTTGACCCGGCCGTCGCCGGCGATGTAGTGCGCGTCGAGCAGTTCGTTGTCGTAGGCCAGGTTGGCACCGGTGTTTGGGTTCACCGGCACGGCGTTGCCCACATCGGTATCGGC
This sequence comes from Pseudomonas sp. LSJ-87, assembly GCF_032971465.1. Classification (NCBI taxonomy): domain Bacteria; kingdom Pseudomonadati; phylum Pseudomonadota; class Gammaproteobacteria; order Pseudomonadales; family Pseudomonadaceae; genus Pseudomonas; species Pseudomonas sp. LSJ-87. The sequence continues at coordinate 43,444 of NZ_JAWJYQ010000044.1, forward strand.
ATCAGGCACCAGCACGCCACCGCTGAACACCGGCACGGCATTGTGGGCGATGTCGGCAAGGAACTGGTGACCGGTGCGTACGGCGTTGGTCAGGTCGATCGGCGCCAGCGGGTTGCCTTCGACCTGCTGGTCGTCGGCCGTGCCGGCAATGCCGTCGGCACCTTTCATGATTACCATCGGGAAACCGTTGGGCCCCTTGATGAAGTTGCCGTAAGCATCGGTCGCCAGTAGCGGCACGTTGTCGACGTCTGCGTCGGTCAGGTTGATGCCCAGTACGTCACGGGCTTGGGCCTTGACCACCTTCCAGGTCGCCATGCCACCAATTTCGGTGTCGTCGGCGGTACCGTAGCGGCCGTCGGCGCCCAGGTCCCGGTTGGTGATCAATCGGCCGGTGGCGATAGGTCCGTCGTCGGTCAGCAGATAGCCGCGCAGGAACACCTGGTGGGAAGGATGCGAGCTGTAGGTCTGGTTCTGATCCACGAACGGAGTGGTGGTATTGGTGTGCTCGTGGATGTCATCGGCGTTGCCGAGGATGCCATCCGGCCCAGGCAGGTTGGTCGCACGGGTCACCACCATGAAGTTGGTGAAACCACCCTCCACGTACAGCGGGTCATCCGGTTGCAGCGGGATGTAAATAGTGCCGGAGCCCCCCTTGGTGACTAGGTCCAGGCCATGGTCGAAGAACTGCCCGAAGAAGGTCATCCAGGCGTTGAACGGCGCGGACAGGCCAGCATCGGCGGCGGTGTTCTCGAACAGGTAAACGTCGTGGTCGTCGCCGGTGCCGAACTGGCCGTCCAGGCCTGGGCTGGCGACGATGCGCACGCCGTCCTTGAGCACGTCGTCGTTGCCCACGGCACCGAAGTTGAGCACACCGTCCGCACCGGGGTCATATGCCGTGGCATAGGCAGCCGGGTTGTTGGAGGTCTGGTCGGACAGCAGGTTGCTGATGGTGCGCGGCTGCGAGTCGAACACCGGGCCGCTGGTCTGTTCGTAAGACGAGCCCGGAATGGCCGGCGAGCCAGGGCCGAAGAAGCCGGCCGGTGCACCTTCGGCCGGGTTGAACACCGGGTCGGTCACGCGCGGGAAGACGTTGTCGGCGGCACCGTACTGCGTGTTGTTGATACCGTTGAGGTTCATCAGGTTGTTGTTCGAGCCATCCACCGCCCGCAGGCCCAGCGCCGAACGGATGTTGGGCAGCAGCGAGAGGATGTCTGCCCCGTTGGCATCGGCCTCGGCGATCTTGATCTGGTCGAGGATGAAGTTGAGGTCGGAACGCACCATGTGCAGCCCGGCGCCGCCAGCAGTGGCATCCGCCACCGGCGTGGCTGGCGTCGGTACCACAGGCGCGCCCGGTTGCACCACGGTGGTGGGCTGGGAGAACAGCACTTCGGTGGTGCCATGGGCGTCCTGGTAGATCGCCTTGACCCGCAGGGACAACCCGGCCAGGTCTGGCGACACCTTGAACGTGGTGCCGTCGGCACTCTGGAACGCCAGGTCGCCGGCCGGCAGCAGGATGATGTCCTCGAACACACCACTGCCCGGGGTGGCCTCGAACTGCCAGTAGTACGACACCGAACGGTCGGCGAGCGTGCCCAGCGGGTTGCCGGCGCTGATGTTATCGGCATCCCGCACGCCGGCCACGTTTACCGTAAGCAGATCGCCCACGGTGATCGCACCGCCGTTGCCGTCAGTGATGGCCGGGTTGCCGACAGGCTGCGCATTCACGCCTTCCACCAGCACCCGCTGGCTGTCGGCGAACTGCAGGCGTTCGATGTGCAACAGGGTATCGACGCCATCGCGTCCAGCCACGTTGTCGGTCACTGTCCAGACATCATCTGATGTGTCGAGCGTACCTTTGGTGTTCTGCGTCACCGTGTACTCGCTCTGCACCCCTGAGAACACCGCCGTGTCGAACGCCGCGCCTCCCGTCGAGGTGCCGGGCAGTATTTCCCGCACGGCCTTGAGCTGGCCAGGGTTGTAGGTGCGGTCGAGCATGAACGGAATCATGTCGACCATGCTGTCGAAGCTGGCGATCTCAGGGCCGGTGTGGTTGACGTCTCCCGGGGCATACACGGCGATGCGCACGTTGAGCCACTTGTCACCGTCGATCAGGTCATCGCCCCCACGGCCTTCGATCAGGTCGCTGCCGTTGCCGCCGAGCATGATGTTGCCGGTGGCAAAGCCGGTGGTCGGCAACCCGGCATCGGCCAGGAACTGCTGCAGGCCACGGATCAGTGCCACGTTGGTCAGCGCACTGCCGGTGGCACCGCCGTGGTTGAGGATGGTCACGGCATCGACATTATCGCCCTTGAGCACATCGGCGAAGTTCGAGCCGGACACGCCCTCGACCTCGGCAAAGCGGTCGAGGATGGAAGCCGGCGAGGCGCCGACCGGGTTGAAAATACCGGTGTTCTGGTTCGGTGCGTTGCCATGGGGTTGAGCCAGGGCGGCCAGGGTCAGGTCGACGGTGACGCCAACCTGGTCATTCTTGTTGGTAATCCAGTCGAAGCCGGACATGCCGTCCATCTTGTCCTGGGCGTCGCTGCCGACAAAGATGTCGTCACCGCCCTCGCCGATCATTTCGTCGAAGCCGCCACCACCGACGAAGATGTCGTTGCCGACCACTTCGTCACCCAGCAGCGGCGCAAAGTTGTCGCCGGGCGCACCGTCCTGGGTGCCCTTCTCGATCCAGTCGTCGCCCTCGTTGCCGGTCGGTGGCAGGTTGGTCTTGGCGCCGAGGATGAAGTCGTCGCCCTGCCCGCCGAAGGTGGTGCTGATGTCTTCGGTGGTGATGATGAAGTCCTGGCCGTTGCCGCCCAGGATCAGGTTACCGCCCACCAGCATGCTGCCGGCAACGATGACGTCGTTGCCGTCGTTGCCTTCCAGGCGGTTGTCGCCGAAGGAGTCGGTGATGATGTCATCACCGGCGCCGCCCAGTACGGCATCGTTGCCCGCACCGCCTTCCAGGGTGTCGTTGCCGGCGTCGCCGTAGACGGTATCGTCGCCCTCACCGGAGATGATGATGTCGTTGCCGGAGGTGCCGCCCAGCACCACGTGGTCTTCGCCGGTGTAATGCAGGAAGTTGGTGTCGGTGCCCACGGTATCGGGGTTGTCGCGAATCACCAGCGGCACCACTTCGACGCCGTTGATCATTATGCCGCCCGTCGGGTCGGCCCGGCCATCGGCACCCAGGCCGGTGAACTGCTTGGTCTGGTCCACCTCGAGGGTGAAGGTCGGCGTGAGGAACACGGTGTTGGACAGGTGGGTGACATCGGAGTTGAGCATGATCAGCTTGGCGAAGGAGTTGTTCTCCAGCTCGGTGCCAAAGTTCATGCCCGCGGTGCGCGAAAGGTAGTAGAACCGGTCGCCGTTCTGCAGCGCTTCCAGCTGTGTCTCGAAGACGAAGTTGAAACTGGAGCCGAGCATGCCGCCGAATGGCATTTTCTGCTCGGCCAGGCCGCCGACCCAGAAGTCGATGTCATCGACACCGGTCACGGTCACTCCGGTGATGTCATCGGCGGTGCCGGGTATGCCGTCCGCTCCGACCAGTGTCACGTTGGCGTAGGCGCCGGTGCCGTTGAGGAAGTCCAGGCGGTCCGCTGGCGCGCCGTCACCGCCAAGCACCAGCGCCACGGCGGCGGCGCGCTTGGCCGCTTCGGTGTCCGCCCCGGTGATGGTGGCGTGGGTACCGTAGGCGGCGATGAAGTTGATCAGCGACGCCGGGTGCTTGAGGTGGTCGGCAAAGTCGGCCCAGCTGATGTAAGGCTTGAGCTGGCTGTCGCCGGTCATGGCATAGAAATCGCGCCGCGCCTCGTTGAGGGTGGGGATGCCGGTGTCACGGCCACGGGCAATGTTCAGCGCGGGCAGGTCCAGCGGCAGGCCAAGCAGGTTGTTGCGCAGCGCCTCTGTGACGAACTCGTCGATTTCGTTGCCCAGCTGACGGGTGACGCCACGGATGATCGCGCCGGCCGCTTCGTCGGCGGTAGCACCACTGCCGGCGAAGGCCAGCGGGTTAAGGAAGGCAGCGATCAGGCCGAGCTGCGGGTCGCCGTCCACCGGGGCGAACGCCGGGTCGAAGCGGTCGACGGTCTCTGTCAGCATCGAGTGACCGAAGCGGTACACCACATGGGCGAACTCGGCGAGGATGGCCGGGTCGATCGAGGTGTCGTAGCCATTGGGGGCCAGGAACTCGTCGATCTGCGGCTGGATGGTGCGGGCGAACTCTTCGAACACCAAGTGCTGGTACTGCATCTCGGTGCCGAACTTGGCCGCCTGGAACAGCCGCTCGCCGTCCCATACCAGCGCGGCAATTTCGGCGGGCGTGGTGGGGATGGCAGCGACATCATCGATCAGCCACTGGTTGAGGAACGCCACGTCGCCGGAAGCCAACAGGGTGTCCTTGGTCTGCTGCACCAGGCGGTTGTGCTCGGAGTGGAACACATGGTGCACGGCAGTCAGGCCGATGTTCTCGTTCACCCGGCCGTCGCCGGCGATGTAGTGGGCGTCGAGCAGTTCGTTGTCGTAGGTCAGGTTGTTGCCACCCGGCCCCACCGGCTGTGCGTTGCCCACGGCAGTATCGGCGTCGGCTTGCAGCACTCCGTTCACGATCACCGGCGCGGCGTTGTGGGCGATGTCGTCAAGGAAGCCATGCCCGGTGCTCACGGCATTGGCCAGGCTGATCGGCGCGTCGCGGTTGCCTTCGACCAGCGTGGTGACGTCGTCGGCGGTACCGGCGATGCCGTCGGCGCCATTGTTGACGCGCATCACCACCTGCGGCATGCCGTTGGGCCCGCGCAGGAAGTTGCCGTAGGGGTCGGTGGCCAGCAGCGGCACGCTGTGCACATCGGCATCGGTCAGGTTGATGCCGAGCAGGTCGCGGGCCTGAGCCTTGACCACTGCCCACGTGGCCATGCCACCGCTTTCGCCATTGCCATCGTCGGCGGTGCCGAAGCGGCCATCGGCGCCCAGGTCACGGTTGGTGATGAGCCGCCCGGTGGCTACCGGGTCGCCTGCGGCATTGAGCGTGTATTCACGCAGGAACACCTGGTGCGAGGGGTGCGAGCTGTAGGTCTGGCTCTGGTCGACGAACGGCGAGGTGGTGTTGGTCTGGCCATCGTCGGCGGTACCCACCACACCATCGGCGCCTGCGGTACGCACAGCCCGTGGCAGCACCATGAAGTTGGTCGGGCTGCCTTCGACGAACAGCGGGTCGTCCGGCTGCAGCGGGATGAACACGACGTCGGTGCTGCTTTTGGTGACCAGGTCCAGGCCGTGGTCGAAGAACTGGCCGAAGAAGGTCATCCAGGCGTTGAAGCCGGCGGTCAGGCCGACGTCGGGCGACACGTTGGGGATGAAGAACACTTCCGTGTCATCAGCGGTGCCGAATACCCCATCGATGCCGGGGCTGATCACCGGGGCGGCGCCGCCATTGGCTTCGACTGCGGCCGGGTTGTTCGCCGTCTGGTCGACGATCAGGTTGCTGATGGTACGTGGTTGCGAGTCGGTAACCGTACCGGTGCCGGCATAGGCGCCGGTGAAGGACGGACTGAGCAGGCGCAGGAACGAGTTGTCAGCGGCGCCGAACTCGCTCTGCCCGGTCACCAGGTTGTTGTAGCTGCCGTCCACGGTACGCAGGCCGAACGGCACCTGGCTGTTGGGCAGCAGGTCGATCAGGCTGGTGCCATCGGCATGGGCTTCGGCGATGAAGATCTGCTGGAGGATGAACTCCAGGTCCGACTTGCTGAAATCTGCCATTTCAATTGCCCTCGATCTGTCGGGAGATGACTCAGGGCAACAGGGTCCTTCCCGCGCCCAGTCAGTGACGTGCGCAGTTTCTGATTCTGGGTTCTGGGGGCAGTTGGGCACTACGGTGCTGTGTTATCGCCACTGGCCTCATCGCCGGCAAGCCGGCTCCCACAGGAACGGCGGGAACCTTGTAAACGGTGCGATACAGGTAGGCACCGCACACACATCGACCCCAGCTCGCACAGGGTCCGAATACATCAGACTAAAGTCGCAGAAGAAAAACTTGTCAATATCCCGTCAAAAAATTCGTCCGGCATTGATAACGCGACACAACTCCCTGTTTTTCATGGCACTTATGAAAAGTTCAAAGACTTTATAGAGCAAAAAGATATTACCGAGTGTTTCACTGCAACCTACGCTGCTGCATGTGGGAGCAACGCAGCGTTTTGGACCATTCGCCCTTAGAGCGACCCGCCTGCGAGCCGACCAGAAGCCACAACTACCGCTGTACGGGGCGCCGCAAGGGCTTCCCGTTTGTGATAAAGGGAGGCCCCCGATGCACAAGCCGCCACGTACCCGTTCCGAGCTGGCCGACGTGCTGTTCCGCCTGCGCCGCAGCTTTTTTGCCCTGGCCGCCTTCAGCGGCGTGATAAACGTCATGATGTTGACGCCAGCAATTTATATGTTGCAGGTGTACGACCGCGCCCTGGTCAGCCGCAACGTCACCACCCTGACCATGCTCACCCTGCTGGTAATCGGCCTGTTCATGCTGATGTCGTCCCTGGAGATGGTCCGCACCCGCGTACTGATCCGGGTCGGCAACTTCCTCGACATGGACCTCAACCGACGCATCTTCAGCGCTGCCTTCGAACGCAACCTGAGCCGCGCCGGCGGCAACCCGGCCCAGGCCCTGCAGGACCTTGCGCAGGTGCGCCAGTTTCTGACCGGCAACGGCCTGTTCGCCTTCTTCGATGCCCCCTGGACGCCGATCTACCTGCTTGTCTGCTACCTGGTCCACCCACTGCTGGGGCTGGTGACGCTGATCGGCTCACTGATCCTGGTGGGCCTGGCCTACCTCACCGAGAAGGCCACGCAAAAACCCTTGGCCGAAGCCAACCAGGCGGCCATGTCGTCGGCCAGCTATGCCAACAACAACCTGCGCAACGCCGAAGTGATCGAAGCCATGGGCATGCTGCCGGCGATCGGCAAGCGCTGGTACCAGGGCCACTTGCGCATCCTGCAGATGCAGACCCTGGCCTCCGACCGCGCCGCAATGATCAGCAGCACCGGGCGCTTCGTGCGCATCACGTTGCAGTCGGTGATCCTCGGTGCCGGCGCACTGCTGGCGATCGAAGGCAAGATCACCCCCGGCATGATGATCGCCTGCTCGATCCTCACCGGCCGCGCCCTGGCCCCGGTGGAGCAGGTGATCGCCGCATGGAAGCAACTGCTGGGCTGTCGTTCCGCCTGGGGCCGGCTCAACGACCTGCTGCACGACTACCCGCAGCGGCCACCGAGCATGTCGCTGCAACGACCAATGGGCATGCTGGCCGTGGAAAACGTGATCGCCGGCGCCCCCGGCACCAACAACAACATCGTGCGCGGGGTCAGCTTCAGCCTGGTCCCGGGTGAAAGCCTGGGCATCATCGGCCCTTCGGCCTCGGGCAAATCCACCCTCGCCCGCCTGCTGGTAGGCGTGTGGCCGACCCAGGCCGGCAAGGTGCGCCTGGACGGTGCCGACATCTTCACCTGGAACAAGGCCGAACTTGGCCCGTGGCTCGGCTATCTGCCGCAGGACGTGGAGTTGTTCGAGGGCACCATCGCCGAGAACATCGCACGCTTCACCGAAGTAAACAGCGAAGCGGTGATCCGCGCTGCCCGCAGCAGTGGCGTGCACGACATGATCCTGCGCTTCCCGCAGGGCTACGACACCCGCCTGGCAGCCGACGGCAGCCCGCTGTCCGGTGGCCAGAAGCAACGCATCGCCCTGGCCCGTGCGCTGTATGGCGAGCCGAACCTGGTGGTGCTGGACGAGCCCAACGCCAACCTCGATGACGTTGGCGAAAAGGCCCTGGTCGATGCGCTGGCCGAACTCAAGGCGCGCGGGGCCACGGTAATCCTGATTTCCCACCGGCCCAATGTGCTATGCGCGGTCGACAAGGTGCTGATGCTGCGTGACGGTGCCGTGCACATGCTCGGCAGCCGCGACGAAGTGTTCGCGGCGCTGCGCAAGGCCAGCGTGATCCCGGCGGCGACCGCAGCGCCCCTGGCCTCGGTAAAAGCACGGGAGTGATCGATCATGCAGATGACCCAACACACCGAATTGATTCCCGCCGAGGCCCGCAACGGTATCGACCTGGACATGGGCCGGCCGGCACGCTGGGGCGTATGGATGGTCATCGCCGGCTTTGGCGGCTTCCTGCTGTGGTCGTGCCTGGCCCCACTGGATGCCGGGGTAGTCGCCACCGGCACGGTCAAGGTCACCAGCAACCGCAAGGCGGTGCAGCACCTGACCGGCGGCACGGTCGAGGCGATCCTGGTGCGTGAAGGCGACATGGTGAAGAAAGGCCAGGAGGTGGTACGCCTGGACGCCCTGCGCGCGGTGGCCGAACAGGGCGCGGTCAGTGCCCAGTACATCGTCAGCAAGACCGTGGAAAACCGCCTGGAAGCCGAGCGCGATGGCCGCGACACAGTCACCTTCGACCCTGCCCTGCTCAAGCACTACGGTAGCGACCCGCGCCTGCTGGCCGCCATGGACCTGCAACAGCGCCTGCTGGACACCCGTCGCGCGGGCCTTGCCGGTGAACTGAGCATCCTCGAGGAAAACCTGGCCGCCACGGCGGTGCAGCTCAAGGGCCTGCAGCAGGTGTACGGCGCCCGCGCCTCGCAGATCGGCTTCCTCAACCAGGAACTGCAAGGCACACGCGTGCTGGCCGCCGAAGGCTATGTGCCACGCAACCGCCTGCTGGAGCTGGAGCGCAACAATGCCGACCTGTCCGCCGGCCAGGCCGAAAACCTCAACAACATTGCCCGGGCGCGCAGTCAGGCCACCGAGATCAAGCTGCGCATCCTGCAACGCCAGCACGACTATCTCAAGGAAGTGGAATCGCAACTGACCGATACCGCCAAGGAGAACACCACCTTGGCCGATCGCCTGCGCGCGCTGGACTACGAAGTGACCCACACGGTGATACGCTCACCGATCGACGGCATGGTCCAGGCCCTGAGCATCGCCACGGTCGGCGGCATCATCCAGCCTGGGGCCAAGATCATGGAGGTGGTGCCGCTCGACCAGCCGTTGCAGGTGGACGCGATGATCCCGGTGCAGGCCATCGACAAGATGGTGCCGGGCCTGGACGTGGACCTCGCCTTCCCGGCCTTCAACCATGCGAAGACACCGAACATCCCCGGGCGGGTCATGACCATTTCTGCCGACCGCCTGATGGACGAAGAAAGCAAGCAGCCGTACTACCTGGCCCAGGTGGAAGTGACGCAGGACGGCATGGGCCTGCTGGGCAGCAACCACATTCGCCCCGGCATGCCGGCCACCGTCACCATCAAGACCGGCGAGCGCAACCTGCTCAGTTACCTGCTCAAGCCGATGCTCGAACGCGTGGACGCCTCGTTCAAGGAGCAATGACATGAATCGCCCGTGCCTGATGTTGTGCCTGTTGGGGTTGTCCGTACAGGCCAGTGCCATGGACCTGAAGCAAGCCTGGGACCTGCTGCAATACCAGGGCCCGATCTACCGCGCCGCGGTGCACGAGAAAGAAGCCGGCAGCGAGAACCGCGCCATTGGCCAGGCCGGCCTGCTGCCGCAGATCAACGCTGCGGGCTACTTCAACAGGGTCAATGGCAGCCAGCGTCAGAATGGCCGGGACAGCGACCTGGACTATGACTCCAAGGGCGCCAACGTGCGGTTGCGCCAACCGCTGTTCAACAAGCAGAAGATGGCCGAATACCGTCAGGGCCAGCAGCGTGCGGACTACAGCGTGGCGGTGTTCGATGCCAAGAGCCAGGACGCCGCGGTGCGCCTGGCCGAGGCTTACTTCGACGTGCTGCTGGCCAGCGAAACCATCACCCTGGCCAAGGCCAAGCTGAATGCCTTCGAAGAGCAACTGGCGTCGGCGAAGCGCCGCATGGAGCTGGGTGCCGGCACCATCACCGACATCGACGAGTCGGTAGCCCGTCGCGACCTGGCCGAGGCCGACCTGATCGAGGCCCAGGACAACCTGGTCAACGCCCGCCGCAAGCTGGAGGAATACATCGGTGAAACGCCGGAGTCGCTGACCACCTTGCAGCCGGGTTTCAGCACCCCGCCGCTGATGCCGGGGAACCTGCAGGACTGGCTGGTCAAGGCCCAGGCCGACAGCCCGTTGATCCATGCGCGCCGGCACAGCTACGAGCTGGCCGAAGAAGAAGTGAAACGCGCCCGCGCCGGGCACTGGCCGACCCTGGATTTCGTGGCGGGCTATACCGCCGGCAGCAGCCAGTCGATTTCCGAACTGAACCAGCGCAACCACTACAGCTCGATCGGGCTGGAGCTGAACATTCCGCTGTACAGCGGCGGCAGCACCAGTGCCCTCACCCGCCAGGCCAGCGCCAACAGTTCCAAGGCCCTGGATGAACTGGACGCCACGCGCGAGGAAGTGATTTCCGGCACCACCCGCGAGTACCGCGGCGTGCAGAGTGGCGCCTTGCGCATTCAGGCGCTGGAAAAGGCCGTGGCGTCCAACGAACGCTCGCTGCTTTCGGCCCGCAAGGGTTTCAGGGAAGGCGGCACCAGCACCAACTCGGATGTGCTCAATGCCGAGGAGTTGCTGTTTGACGCCCGGCATGACCTGTTCGAGGCGAAGCTGAACTACCTGATGTCGCGGCTGCGCCTGGCATCGTCGGTGGGCAGCCTGGGGGATGACGATATTCAGCAGATCAACGATTACCTCGGGCCGGAACTGGTGGTGAGCAACTGACTATCGGGCAGCCCGCTCCCACAGGGTATGCGGTGCCTACCGCATTTTGTTCCATTTCAGGCTATGATCGGTCACCCCGCCGTGGACGCCCTGCCCCATGCCCGTAGACCTCCAAGCGTTATACCCCAGGCTGATCCACCTGATGCTGGACACGGTGTTCGTGGTGGACCGGGACAACCAGATCGTTTTCGTCAGCGATGCCTGCGAGGCGCTGCTGGGCTACCGGGCCTGCGAACTGATCGGCACCCCGATCACCGACTACATGCACCCTGACGACCTGGCGATCACCCGCGCATCGATCGTCCGGGTGATGAACGGCCAATCCCACTACGACTTCCGCAACCGCTACATCCGCAAGGATGGCGGTATCGTGCATATCCTGTGGGCCGCCTGCTGGTCCGATGAGGCCGATGCCCGCATCGGTGTGGCGCGGGATGTCACCGCCCAACGCCAGGCCGAGGAGGAACTGCGCTTCCTGGCCCACCATGACCCACTCACCCGCCTGGCCAACCGGGCCATGTTCAATGAGCGGCTGGACGCAGCCCTTGCCGCAGCCCGACACCACAACCACCCGCTGGCGTTGCTGTTCATCGATATCAATGACTTCAAGGACATCAACGACAACCATGGCCACAGCGTGGGTGACCGGGTGCTGTGCACCCTGGCGCGGCGCCTGGAAGGCTGCGTAGGTGCGACCGATACAGTGGCGCGGATGGGTGGTGACGAGTTCACCGTGCTGCTGACCGATTACGTGTCGCCAGAGGCCATCGCCGAACAGGTGGCACGCATCCTGGCCGCCATGGCCGAGCCACTCGGCGCCGAGTTTGCCGGCATCGACGCGCCATCCTGCAGCATTGGCGTGGCCCGTTTCCCCGAGGACGGCAACGATGCCGACATGCTGCTGCGCCATGCTGATGGCGATATGTACCGGATCAAGCGACAGCGCGCTGCGGCCGGCTGAGCGCTCTGGCGGCCGCCAGCGGAAACGAGCACGACGGAGATGACCATGCGCAACCCTGAAGACGCCTTGCTCGACAGCTGGCAGCACAACGCACAGGCCTGGATCGATGCGGTGCGCAGCGGCAGTATCGAGAGCCGCCGACAGGTCACCGACCAGGCCATCCTGCTGGCCATTCTTGGCCGCCAGCCCGAACGGGTGCTCGACCTGGGCTGTGGAGAAGGCTGGCTGCTGCGCGCGCTGGGCGACCGGGGTATCGAGGCGGTAGGTGTGGATGGAGACCGGGCGCTGGTGGATGCCGCGCGTGCTGCAGGCTCTGCCGAGGTGCACCTGGCCAGCTATGCACAGCTGGCCGCCGGGCAGGCCTATGTCGGCAAGGACTATGACCTGATCTGTGCCAACTTCGCCCTGTTGCATCAGGACATCATCCCGTTGCTGGCGGCGATGAATGCGTTGCTGGCGCCCGGGGGTGGACTGGTGATCCAGACCCTGCACCCGTGGAGCGTGGCGGATGGGGATTACCAGGATGGCTGGCGGGAGGAGGCGTTTGCCGGGTTCGCCGGGGATTGGCAGGTGATGCCGTGGTACTTCCGTACCCTGGCCAGCTGGCTGAACGCGCTGGACATGGCGGGGTTGCGGCTGGTCAGCCTGCAGGAGCCACAGCACCCCCAGAGTGCGCTGCCACAGTCGCTGCTGTTGGTGGCCGAGGGGCGCTGAACCGCAGTGGCTTTACCGGCCTCATCGCCGGCAAGCCAGCTCCCACAGGTACTGCACTGGCCTATCGGGCCGTGGTGATCCTGTGGGAGCTGGCTTGCCGGCGATGAGGCCGGTACAGGCAGCAACTACAGGACTGGCTTGCGCGCCGCCCCGCTGCGGGCCTTGGCCATGGCTGCCAGGCGCACCGCGACGTTGGCCGCCCCGTAACCGGCATACCCCCCCTTGCGCTGGATGATCTCGAAGAAGAAACGCTCTTCGAACGGCTCGGTGTACACGTGGAACAGCTCGCCGCCCTGGGCATCGCGGTCGTACAGCACGTTGTAGTACGCCAGTTCGCTGAGGAACTCGTCGTCGAAATCGAAACGCGCCGCCAAGTCGTCGTAGTAGTTCAGCGGGATCTCCAGCAACGGTACCCCAGCCAGTTTGGCCCGCGCCACTTCGCGGAAGATGTCGTCGCAATCGAAAGCGATGTGGTGCACGCCCGAGCCACGGTAGCTGGACAGCGCATGGGCGATGGCGGTGTTGCGGTTTTCCGAGATGTTCAGCGGCAGGCGCAGAGTGCCGCACTGGCTACGCAGGGCGCGGCTCTTGACCAGGCCATAAGGGTCCGGCAGTACCACTTCGTCGTCGGCAGCGAAATCGAAGAGGCTCTTGTAGAACAGCACCCAACTGTCCAGCGACTCGGCCGGCAGGGCCAGGGCCATGTGGTCGATACGGCGCAGGCCACCGGTGGCCGTGGCGTTCTTGTCCAGGCTGAAGTCGGTGTCGTACAGGGTCTGGCCGGCAGTGCCCTGCTCCACCAGGTACAGCAGGCTGCCATCTGGCGCACGTACCGCCGGCACTTCGCACTCGTTGGGCCCGACCAGGCCACGGAACGGCTGGCCACGGAAGGCCGTGGCGCGCTTCAGGGCGGCTTGCTGGTCCTTGACCCGCAGCGCGGTGGCGCACAGCGACGGCCCGTGGGCCTCGAAGAAGTTGTGGCCGAAGGAATAGGGTTCGGCGTTCAGCACAATGTTGATATCGCCCTGGCGCAGCAACTGCACCTCTTTGCTGCGGTGCTTGCCGGCATCGGCAAAGCCCAGGCGCTTCAGCCAGCTGCCCAGGCGCGCGCCAACGGCTTCGTCGACTGCGAATTCGAGGAACTCCACGCCGTCATAGGCACTGGCCGCCGGTGGGGTGAACAGCACACCGGGCTCGATCGAGGTACCTTCCTGCTCCAGGCGCAGGCGGGTGTGTTCTTCGAGGTACAGCAGCGAACGCAGGCCGTCGGCGGCATTCTGCCGGGGCGGTGCGGCGCGGAAGCCGTCGTTGAAGATTTCCAGCGACAGCGGCCCGCGGTAGCCGGTGGCAAGGATTGGCGCCAGGAAACCGGCCATGTCCATCTCGCCCTGCCCCGGGAAGCAGCGGAAGTGGCGGCTCCACTCCAGCACATCCATGGCCAGGATCGGCGCGTCGGCCATTTGCACGAAGAAGATCTTGTCGCCGGGGATATCGCGGATCGCGCTCGGGTCGCCCTTGAGCGACAAGGTGTGGAAGCTGTCGAGGATCACCCCGAGGGCCGGGTGGTCAGCCTGGCGCACCAGGTTCCAGACTTGCTGGTAGGTGTTGACGTGACGGCCCCAGGCCAGCGCTTCGTAGCCAATGCGCAGGCCGCGTTTGCCAGCGTGCTCGGCCAGCAGGCGCAAGTCGTCAACCAGCAATTGCTCTTCGCCGAGGGCATCGGCCTGGACGTTGCTGCACACCAGCACCAGGTCGGTGCCCAGTTCCTGCATCAGGTCGAACTTGCGCTCGGCGCGGTCGAGGTTTTTCTGCAGGCGGTCGCGGCGGCAGCCCTCGAAATCGCGGAACGGCTGGAACAGGGTGATGGCAATACCCAGGTCGGCGCACATCTGCCGTACCTGGCGCGGGCTGCCGGCGTAATAGAGCAGGTCGTTTTCGAAGATCTCGACGCCGTCAAAACCGGCGGCGGCGATGGCTTCGAGCTTTTCCGGCAGGGTGCCGCTCAAGGACACGGTAGCGATCGAACGCTGCATGGCGGGAGTTCCTTGTTGTTAGAGGGTTGAGGCCAGGGCTGCCTGTACCGGCCCAATCGCCGGCAAGCCAGCTCACACAGGATTGGCGAATACCTTGTGGGAGCTGCTTGTCGGCGATAGGGCCAGACCTGGAAAATCAGGACCACAGTTCCTGGCACGATCGATTATTCGCAGGTAAAGTCGTCGCTTCAATCTCTTTGTACGGAATGGTTAGTTTTGCGTTCGATTATCGCACAAAACCGGTTTTAGCGAATTGCCAGTCCACTGGCCCGTGGTCAACATGAACCACAGACGCAGGCACACCGACCCTCGCCTTCTGCCTTGGCGAATCTCCGGCGGAACCTGTGCAAACAACAATAACAACGGAGACAACGATGGCTCACTCCAGCTCTCAAGCCAAGAAAGCGACCGCCAGTGGATGGATAGGCTCGGCACTCGAGTACTACGATTTCTTCATCTATGCCCAGGCCGCTGCGCTGATTTTCCCGCAGATCTTCTTCCCCAACACCGACCCGAAAATGGCCATCATTGCCTCGCTGGCCACCTACGGCGTGGGTTACCTGGCGCGCCCGGTCGGCGCCTTCGTGCTGGGCCACTGGGGTGACACCCGCGGCCGCAAGAACGTACTGCTGCTGTGCATGTTCCTGATGGGCCTGTCGACCATGGCCGTGGGCCTGCTGCCCACCTACCACGACATCGGCCTGCTCGCCCCGGCCTTGCTGGTGGTGCTGCGCCTGATCCAGGGCTTTGCCGTGGCCGGGGAAATCTCCGGTGCCAGTTCGATGATCATGGAGCACGCACCGTTCGGTCGACGGGGCTACTACGCCAGCTTCACCCTGCAAGGCGTGCAGGCTGGCCAGGTGTTGGCGGCGGCAGTGTTCCTGCCACTGGCCTACTTCATGCCCAGCGAAGCCTTCAACGACTGGGGCTGGCGCATTCCATTCCTGATGAGCGCCATCGTGCTGATCGCCGGCTTCATCATTCGCAAGGAAGTGCACGAAACCCCGGCGTTCGTGAAGGAAGAGAAGCAGGACAAAGTCGCCAAGTCGCCGATCAGCGAGGCCTTCCGCCACAGCTGGAAGCACATGGTGCTGGTGATGTTCATGGCCTTGATGAACGTGATCCCGGTGGTCGCCACCATCTTCGGTGCGGCCTACGCGGTGCAGCCAGCCTATGGCATCGGCTTCGACAAGAGCGTGTACCTGTGGATTCCGGTAGTCGGCAACATCGTCGCGGTGCTGGTGATTCCGTTTGTCGGCAACCTGTCCGACAAGATCGGCCGTCGCCCGACCATGATCGCCGGTTGCCTGGGCTCGGGCCTGCTGGCCTTCGTCTACCTGTATGCGATCAGCATCCAGAACGTACCGCTGGCGTTCGCCTCGTCGATCGTGATGTGGGGCATGGTGTACCAGGGTTACAACGCGGTGTTCCCAAGCTTCTACCCAGAGCTGTTCCACACCCGCTACCGTGTTTCGGCCATGGCCATCGCGCAGAACATCGGCACCATGCTGACCGCCATGCTGCCGGCGCTGTTCGCCCTGGTAGCCCCGCCTGGTTCGGACAACATCCCGCTGGTGGTCGGTGGCCTGGCGTTCTTCATCACCTGCGTGTGTGCCCTGGCAGCGTACATCGCCCCGGAAACCCATCGCCTGGCGATGGAAGACCTTGGCAACCCCGATGCCAAACCGATGGACAAGACCGCGTATGAGGCTAGCCGTAAAGGGAGCTTTCAGGCAGTGAGCCACTGACAGATTGCAGGGGGCTGCTCTGCAGCCCATTCGCGGGCATGCCCGCTCCCACAGGGTCGCATCAAGCCTGAGGCCGATGCAGTCCATGTGGGAGCTGGCTTGCCGGCGAAAGGGCCGCAACGCGGCCCCGGCAGTTTCAGCCCTTGACCACTTCCTGCAGGCGCGCCCAGAGCTGTTCGACATGCTCCCGCTCGGTCGGCAATGCGCCAATCGACACCCGCACCATCCACCGTCCATCCAGCGTCGCCGGCGTCACATAGGCATCCCCGGACGCGTTCAGCCGTTCGGCCCAGCCCTTGGTATGCGCATCCAGCGCCTCCCCTTCCAGCCCCGCAGGCCGATGGCGAATGCACAACGTCTGCAACTGCACCGGCGCCAGCACCTCCCACTCCGCCGCCGCGCCGATTTGCCCGGCCAGCCACTGGGCATTGTCCAGGTCACGCCGCAGCCGTGCCTGCAACGCCTCGACCCCCTCGCTGCGCAGCATGAACCACAGCTTCAACGCACGGAACCGACGGCCCAGCGGGATACCCCAGTCACGCAGGTTCTTCACCTCGCCATCCACCGCCGACTGCAGGTAGCTGGGGTTGGTGCTCATGACCCGGATCAGGTGCTGCGGGTCGCGCACGTAGTAGATCGAGCAATCGAAGGCCACACCCAGCCACTTGTGCGCGTTGACCACCAGCGAATCGGCCAGCTCGATGCCGTCCCACATCCAGCGGCATTCCGGCAGGATCATCGCCGAGCCGGCCATGGCCGAGTCCACGTGCAGCCACAGGCCATGAGCCTGGGCGATCTCGCCGATCGGCCGCAGCGGGTCGAGGGCCGTGGTAGCGGTGGTGCCGGTGGTCGCGACCACGGCGCAGGGCTGGTTGCCGGCGGCCAGGTCCTGCTCGATCGCCGCCTGCAGTGCTTCCGGGCGCAGGGCATAGCGTTCGTCGGTCGGGATCAGGCGGATGTTGTCGCGACCGAAACCGGCCAGCAATGCGGCCTTGTCCACCGAACTGTGGGCATGGGCGCTGACATAGACGATCAGCGGCCTGGCCTGGGCTTGCAAGCCGCCGCGTACCAGTGCGTAGTCGCTGGCGCGTTCCCGCGCGCAGATCAGCGCCACCAGGGTACTGGTGGATGCGGTGTCCTGGATCACCCCGCTCCATTGGCCAGACAGGCCGAGCAGCTGACGCAGCCAGTCGAGGGTGGTTTCCTCCAGCTCGCTCAGGGCCGGGCTGGACTGCCACGACAGGCCCAGCACGCCCAGGCCAGTGCTGAGGAAGTCACCGAGGACCGACGACAGGGTGCCGTTGGAGGGGAAGTAGCCGTAGAAGTCCGGGTGCTGCCAATGGGACAGGCCGGGCATGACCAACTGGTTGACGTCGTCGAGGATCGCAGCGAAAGGTTCGCCTTGCAGGGGGGCCTGAGCGGGCAAGGCGGCCTTGAGATAGCCGGGCTCGACCTGGGCCATGACCGGGCGCTCGCCGACGGTCTGGCGGTAGTCGGCGATCAGGTCGATCAGTTGGTGGCCGTACTGGCGGAATTGTTCGGGGGTCACCTGGGGGCTCCTGTGGGTTTTTCGCTGCCTGTGCTGGCCTCTTCGCGGGTAAACCCGCTCCCACAGGTACTGCATCGTTTGTAGGAGCGGGTTTACCCGCGAAGAGGCCGGTACAGGCAACACAATGCCCCAGTCTAGGCACCTATCCCGAAGTGAATAACCCCGCCTCACGCATACCTGCTATGGCAAACCCGCATGCCCGCCCTGCACACCGAACTGCGACTGGCGCCACAACTCGAACACCCGGTTGCGCAACCAGCGGTGTTCGGCCGAGGCCTGCAGGCGCTGGTGCCACACCACCCAGTAGCGCTGGCTGTGGTCGATGAAGCCCAGCGGCCGCCAGGCCAGGTCATGCAGGCGGCACAGCTGCCGGGCGATGTGCTCGGGCACGGTGGCCAGCGCCTGGCTGTTGGCGATCACCTGCACGGTGGCAGAGAAGAACGGCACTTCCAGGCTGACCCGCCGTTGCAGGCCCTGGGCGCGCAAGTGGCGGTCGATGAAGCTGTCCTTGTCGCCTCCACCGGAAATACGCACATGCTTGTGCGCCAGGTAGTCGGCCTGGCTGAGCGCGCCGCGGGCGGCCAGCGGGTGGTCGTGGCGCATCAGGCACACCGCGCGGTCCTCGCCCAACAGGCGCCCGTGCAGGTTGGGTGGCGACTCGTCGAACAAGGTGGTGGCCAGGTCGATCTCGCCGCTGGCCAGCAAGGCGTACTGGCCGGCCTGCCAGGTGCGGTACTCCAGCGATACACCCGGCGCTTCGCGCTCCAGCGCCGCCACCAGCAGCGGCAGCATGTGCTCGGCCACGTAGTCCGAAGCGGCCAGGCAGAAACGCCGCTCGCAGCGCGCCGGGTCGAACACCGCGGGCTGGCGCAGGGCGTGCAGCTCTTCGAGAACCTGGCGCAGGGGTTCGACCAGGGCTTCGGCGTGTTCGCTGAGCACGTAACCGCGGCCCTGGCGTACCAGCAACGGGTCATCGAAGGCTTCGCGCAGATGGACCAGCTGGCGGCTGAGGGCGGACTGGCTGACGCCCAGGCGCTCGGCGGCGTGGCTGAGGTTCTTCAGCTGCAGCAGGTGGTCGAGGGTGCGCAGGTGGGCGAGGCTAAGGGAGGCGAAAGCGAGGTTCATACAGGCTCCCTTCCAGGGGATCGACCGGCCCAATCGCCGGCAAGCCAGCTCCCACAGGGTCACCACAACCATCGGGGCTTGTGCTGTACCTGTGGGAGCTGGCTTGCCGGCGATTGGGCCGCAAAGCGGCCCCAGAGAAGCAGATCAGTCAGTCAGACCAACATAAACGTTCTGCACGTCATCGTTCTCGTCGATGGCTTCGAGGAACGCTTCCACCTCGGCCAGCGCTTCGGCACTCAGGGTTGCCGCGCTCACCGGGTTCTTCGGGGTGTAGCCGATCTTCGCCGAGGTCACGGTG
The DNA here is from genome assembly GCF_032971465.1 of Pseudomonas sp. LSJ-87. Taxonomy (NCBI): domain Bacteria; kingdom Pseudomonadati; phylum Pseudomonadota; class Gammaproteobacteria; order Pseudomonadales; family Pseudomonadaceae; genus Pseudomonas; species Pseudomonas sp. LSJ-87. The sequence continues at coordinate 62,587 of NZ_JAWJYQ010000044.1, forward strand.
AAGCCATGCTCCGGCAGGGCCTTCTGCACCGCGTCCAGGTCGGTGGTGTCGGTGATGAACAGGGTCGAACCCTCTTCGTCGCCGTCTTCAAAGTCCTGGGCACCGGCTTCGATGGCCGCCATTTCCGGGTCGGCGTCGCCGCTCGGGGTGGCTTCGATCAGGCCGACGTGGTTGAAATCCCAGGCCACCGAACCACTGGCACCCAGCTGGCCCTTGCGGAACAGCACGCGGATTTGCGCGACGGTGCGGTTGACGTTGTCGGTCAGGCACTCGACGATCAGCGGTACCTGGTGCGGGGCGAAACCTTCGTAGCTTACCGCCGAGTACTGCACGGCATCGCCGTCCAGGCCCGCGCCCTTGCGGATTGCGCGTTCCAGGGTCTCGCGGGTCATCGAGGCCTTCTTTGCCTGCTCGATGGCCAGGCGCAGGCGTGGGTTCATGTCCGGGTCGGCGCCGGACTTGGCGGCGATCTGGATCTCTTTGGACAGCTTGCCCATGATCTTGCCTTTGGCGTTGGCCGCGGCTTCTTTATGTTTGGCTTTCCACTGTGCGCCCATGTCGACTCTCTTGTTTCAGCGGCCGGTTCAGGAAGCGACCGGCCAAAAGTGGGTGCAGTTTATACGCCCTCCGGCCTGTGTTCGACAAGAAATCTCATCAGCCTTTATCGGCCTTGCCCGCCGCCGCGGCAAACCGCGCCAGGCGCACATCCAGCCTGCGCGGCCGCAGCCCACGGTCCTCGGCCCGCTCCTTGCGGCGGATGGCATTGCGCACCATCAGCGAGCCCAGGTAGCGGATCGGCTCGGGCGGAAACAGCCCCAGCGGCCCCTTGACCAGCGGCGAACGGGTCCATGGGTCGTCCAGCCCCAGTGCCAGCGACGACAGAATCTGCCCGCCCATGTGGCACGGCCCGACGCCGCTGCCGGAGTAACCAAAGCCGTAGAACACGTTGCCCTGCCCGTCCAGCCGGCCAAAGAACGGCAAACCGGTCACCGAGCGGTCAGACGGCCCGTTCCAGCTGGCCGCCAGCGGCACCTCGGCCAGCGCCGGGAAAAACCCGCCCAGGCTTTCACGCAGCAGCGGCCGGTACGGCGACGGCTGGTCGAACACCGGCAGCATGCGCCCGCCATAGGCGAAGGTATTGCCGCCCTTGCCGAGCATCAGCCGACCATCGGAGGTGTTGTGGTAGTAATGCACGAATATCCGCGAATCGAGCACGCTGATGCCGCTGTCCAGGCCAATCTGATGCAACAGCTCGGGGCAAGGTTCGGTGATCACCATGTCGCTGGAAACAATCACCACGCTGCGCTCGAACTGTGGGAAAGCCCGCGCCATCCAGGCATTCAGGCCCAATACCACGCGGTCGGCGCGCACCGTGCCATGGGCCGTGCGCACCTGCACCGGGGCGCCGTGCTCCAGGCCGGTCATGGCGGTGCCCTCATGGATGCGCACGCCGCGCTGCAAGGCTACCCGGCGCAGGCCGCGCACCAGCTTGCCCGGCTGCACCGTGGCCGCGGCCGGCGAGAACCAGCCTTCCAGGTGCCGCGCCGAACCCGCCAGGCGCTGCACCTGCTGCAGCGGCAGGCGGCGAAACGAATTGATCCCCTTTTGCTCCAGCGCAGCGATCACCGAGTCGGTGGCGCCGACCTGCGCGGCGTTGGTGGCGGTGTACAGCGTGCCGTCCAGGCGGTAGTCGCAATCGATGCCATTGGCCGCGCAGAACGCGCCGATCTCACCGATGCTGCGCTCCGACTCACGCACCAGGCGCACCGCCTCGGCCACCCCGAACAACCGCTCGAGGGTGAAGTACTTGGCCGACCAGGACAACGCACAGCCACCATTGCGGCCACTGGCACCGGCACCGCAGATATCGGCCTCGATCAGCACGATATCCAGGGCCGGCACCGCTTCCTTGAGCATCAGCGCGGTCCACAGGCCGGTATAGCCGCCGCCGACGATGCACACATCGCAACGGACATCGCCTTGCAGCGGCGGGCACACCGCCTCTTGCGCCGAATCCAGGGCCTGTTGCAGCCAGAAGGGTCTCATTCGCTCGCTTTCCTTTCAGGTACGCAGTGGCTTGATTGCCATGCTGGTATTCGGTGCCACATCAGTGCTTTGCGCAGCGCTGGCCGGGCGGCTGTTCCAGTGCGGCAGCAGCACCAGCGCCGAGAACAGCGCGCAGCCGGCGAACACGATGAACACCGTGACACCATCGAAGTACCCCGGCAGCAGCCCGCCAAGCACCGCCCCCACCGAGCCACAGCCGTTGACGAAACCTGCTGCGGTGGCGCCGGCCTTGGCAGTGCCGAAGTCGATGGCCGCAGCGCCGCTGATCATCGAATCCGGCCCGTACAGGGTCAGGCCCATGACGAACAGCAGGGCCACCACCAGGATCACGCTGCCGGTATGCATGGCCGCCATGAACGCCGCCAACGCCACGGTCAGCAGCACCAGGCTGATGACACAGGCCGGCATGCGCCGGGCGCCGAACAGCTTGTCGGAGGCCAGGCCGATGATGATCGGGCCGAGCAGCCCGGCCAGTTCGAAGGCTGTCGGGATGATCGCTGCCCCTACCTTGCCCACCGAGGGCATCTGCTCGAAGACGATCACCGGCCCCCACAGCAGGATGGCGTAGCGCGCCGGCTTCAACAGGAAGTACGCCAGCCCCAGGGTCAGCACCGTGCGGTTGCGCATGATCTCCTTCAGCGGCGCCCACACGCTGCACAGGTTGCCGGCCGGGGCCATGCTTTGTGGCTCGGGCTCCACCGCCGGCAGGCCGACGTCTTCAGGCTTGTTGCGCTGCAGGAAGAAGAACAGCACGGCCACCAGCGCCACCACCGCGGCACTGGAGAAGAACGCCGCGTGCCACGTACCGACCAGGGTATAGGCCCACCAGCCGGCGAACGGCGAGGCCACCAGGCCGCCGAAGGCATAGCAGGAGCTCCACAGGCCCAGCACCCGCCCACGCTGCGACGCCGGGAAGAAGCTGCCGATGTTCTTGCACAACCCGGCCCAGCCGGTGGATTGCGCCAGGCCCTGCACCAGCATGCAGGTGGCGAAGATCGGGAAGGTGGCGTAACTGCCCATCACCACCGCCGCAGCAGCAGAAATCAGCAGGCCGCCGAGCACCACCACGCGTGGGCCAAAGCGGTCGGCAAGCATGCCCCAGGTGAACTGGCCTACGGCGTAGGCGGCCAGGTAGATGGCGTCGAGGTTGGCCATGGCGGCCTTGTCGAGCATGAAGTTGGGGTCTTCACCGATGCCCAGCTTGGCCACCGAGAAGGCCTTGCGGGTGAAGTAGAAGGCGGCGTAGGCCAGCCAGGTAATGGCGAAAATCTGGATACGCCAGCGTTTGAACGCGGCTAGGGATTGGTTCATGTAAGTCTGACCTCTTGCTTGAGTGTGCCGGCAGAATGTGAAGAAACGCCTGTCTTGTTCTTGTGTTACGCACAGCGATGACGAGGCTGTCATCGGGTCAGATGGCGCCGTGTGGGTGCCATGGCCCTGGCGGCACTTGTGGTACCAGCGTCGGGCTGACATGCATGGAAACAGTTGCGCTAAGATAAATAAAATCGATTTATCGTATTTCACACATAAGCCCAGCTTGTTACTGAGGTCGTCATGTCGGTTTCCCACGCACAACTCAAGGCCTTCCATGCCGTGGCCGTTCACGGCAGCTTTACCCGCGCCGCCGAAAAGCTGTTTCTTACCCAGCCCGCGGTGTCGGACCAGGTGCGCAAACTGGAGGAGCGCTTCGGCGTCTTGCTGTTCCACCGCAACAAGCGTTCGGTGCAGCTCACCGACCTCGGCGAGCGCCTGCTGGGCATCAGCCAGCGCCTGTTCGCCTGCGAGGCCGAGGCCCATGAACTGCTGCAGGATTCGCGTGCGCTGCACACCGGTAGCCTGGTGCTGGCGGTGGATGCGCCGGTGCACGTGCTGCCGCAGATCGCCCGCTTCTGCCAGCGCTACCCGGGCATCCAGGTGAAGATCGAGACCGGCAACACCGACGAGTCGCTGGCCCGGCTGTTCAGCTACCAGGCCGACCTGGCCCTGCTGGGGCGGGACGTCGACGATGAGCGGCTGCACTGCCTGCCGCTGCGCCGCGACCCGATGGTGGCGTTCGTATCCCACCAGCACCCATGGGCCAGCCGCGGCGCGATCAGCCTGGCGGACCTGGACGATACGCCGCTGGTGCTGCGCGAGCCCGGGTCGGTGACGCGGCAGACGCTGGAAGAAGAAATGCAACGGGCCGGGCTGCGGATTCGCCCGGCGATCCAGGTGGAAGGCCGGGAAGCGGCGCGGGAAGCGGTGGTGGTGGGGATTGGTGTGGGGGTGGTGTCGGCGGCGGAGTTTGGTGCGGATGCGCGGGTGTGCGCCTTGCCGATCGTCGATTGCCAGCGGCACCTGACCGAGACCCTGGTGTGCCTGAGCGAGCAGCGCACGCGGCGGGTGGTGGCGACCTTCCTGCAGATGGTGGAGGAAGGGTTGTAAGCCTGTGCCGGCCTCTTCGCGGGTAAACCCGCTCCCACAGGGGCCGCACTCAGGCTCAGATTGGCACGGTACCTGTGGAGACCAATGTAGGCAGCTCTCACAGGTATTCCACAGCTCTCGAGCTCTGTGGAGTACCTGTGGGAGCGGGTTCACCCGCGAAGAGGCCGGTACGGGCAACCCAACTATGCTGGGATAACCTCAACCCTCGGCACACAAACCATGCTCTACCGCCTTGCCGCCGACACCCTGGTCCTGCTGCACCTGCTCTTCATCCTGCTGGTGCTGTTCGGCGGCCTGCTGGTACTGCGTTGGCGCCCTGCCCTGCTGCTGCACCTGCCGGCGCTGGCCTGGGGCCTGGCGGTGGAATGCCTGCACCTGGGCTGCCCGCTGACCACCTGGGAAAACCGCATGCGCAGCGCGGCTGGTGACGCGGGCTACCAGGGCGGCTTCGTCGAGCACTACATCTGGCCGTTGATCTACCCCGCCGGGCTGACACCGCACACCCAGCTGCTGCTGGGCGCTTTGGTGCTGCTGCTCAACCTCGGCATCTATAGCTACGTGGCCTGGCGCTGGCGCCGCCCTAGCGGGTAGCGATCACGAACAGCCGCGGGAACGGCAACAGCACCTTGCCATCGGTGGCCGGCGGGTAGTCGCGCTGCATCGCCTGCAGGTACATCTGCAGGAAATCCGCCTGCTCCTGCTCCTCCAACCGCGCTAGATACGGTCGCAAGGCCGACCCCTTGAACCATTCCACCACGGCTTCCGCGCCACCGGCCAACGGGTGGTGGTAGGTGGTGCGCCACACATCCACCCGCGCACACAGCGGGCTGAGCAGGTCGTAGTAGAACGCCGCGCTGTGCCGTGGTGGCAGCTGGAAATCAGCGAATTTCGCCGCCCAGGGGCCCTGGCTGGCGATTTCGCGCAGCTGCCGGTGGGCCGGCTCGTCGAGGTTGTCCGGGGTCTGCACAGCCAGGCTGGCACCTTCGCTCAGCTGGCGCACCAGGTGCGGGTACAGCGAGGCGTGGTCGGGTACCCATTGCAGTGAGGCATTGGCCAGGATCAGGTCCTGCGGCTCGGGAGCGGACCAGCCGGCAATGTCAGCGACGACAGTGCGCACCCGGGGGATGCACAGCCGTTTACGCTCGCGGGCCTTTTCGATCATGTCCGGGTCACTGTCCAGGGCCGTCACCTGGGCATCCGGGTAACGTTGCAGCAGTACCTCGGTGGAATTGCCAGGGCCACAGCCCAGGTCGGTGGCGTGGCGTACCGGGCGTGGTGGCACAGCGGCGAGCAGATCGCGCACGGCGCGGGTACGCTCGTCTTCGAACAGCGAGTACTGGGTGGCGGACCAGGCCATGTGAAGCTCCTTTGGGCGGGCAATGTGTTCAGCATATTGCCATCTGCACTGTTCTGATAGGTCTGACGCGGTCCTTGTGGGAGCGGCCTTGTGTCGCGAAAGGGCCGCAAGGCGGCCCCATGGTTCTCCGGTGTTGCAGCCCTTTCGCGACACAAGGCCGCTCCCACAAAACCTGGCCCAACAACGCAAAACGGCCGGGTCCCTGAGGAAGCCGGCCGTTTCGAGAAGCGAGTGACGCTTAGTGCTGCTTGCCAGTGCGGATCTGGTGCACCACACCCATCGCCACCACGATTGCCGCGGCGATACCGGTGGAGATCACCAGGATCTGGTAGTCAGGCATGAAGGCCATGGTTACCAGGGCGGCCACGATGAACGCGATCACCAGGTAGGTCAGCCATGGGAACAGCCACATCTTCAGGCGTACTTCCTTGCCTTCGGCAATCAGCTTGCGGCGCATGCGCAGCTGCGAGAAGGCAATCACAAGGTACACCAGCAGGGCAATCATGCCGGTGGTGTTCATCAGGGTTTCCAGCACGTCTTTCGGGCGCAGGGTCTCGCTGAAGTTGATCAGCGCACACACCACGGCCACGGCGCACGAACCCATGATCGCGTACACCGGTACACCGGTGCCGGCGCGGGTGATCTTGAAGAACGACGGCGCGTCGCCACGCTGGGCCAGGGAGAACAGCATGCGCGAAGCGGTGTAGTGGCCCGAGATCAGGCAGCTGCTCACCGAGGTCAGCACCACGAAGTTCATCAGCAGCTCGGCATACGGCACGCCCAGCAGCTCCAGGGTGCGGCGGTAGGCGCCATAGCCGGAAACGCCCAGGTGCGGGTCGTTCCACGGTACCAGGCAGACGATCAGGAAGATCGAACCCACGTAGAACAGGCACACACGCCAGACCACCGAGTTGGTCGCCTTGACGATCTGCGCGGCCGGGTCCTTGGCTTCGGAAGCGGCGATGGTGACGATTTCCGCGCCGAGGAAGGCAAACATCACCCCGAGCAAGGCACCGATCACGGTGGTGATGCCATTGGGCATGAAGCCTTCGGCGGTGAGGTGGCTGATGCCACGCACTTCACCGAACTGCCAGATGTTCAGCACGGCAGCGGTACACACGATCAGGAAGCAGACGATCGCGATCACCTTGATCAAGGCGAACCAGAATTCGAACTCACCGTAGTGCTTGACGTTGAAGAAGTTGACGGTGATCAGCAACAGGGTCGTGGCCAGCACGAACACGTTGACGCTGACGTCGGGGAAGAAACCATGCAGGATCTTGCCCGCCACATAAGCTTCCCAGGCCATGAGGATGACCCAGTACCACCAGTACAGCCAGCCGATGGTGAAACCGGCCCAACGGCCGATGGCGCGATCGGCGTAGGTGGAGAACGAACCGGTGTCTGGCGAGGAAGTCGCCATTTCACCCAGCATGCGCATGATCAGTACCACCAGGATGCCGCCTGCCAGGTAGGCCAGCACCGCGGCTGGGCCGGCGCTGTGAATCACGCTGCCGGAACCGACGAACAAGGCGCCGCCGATAACCCCGGCGATCGACATCATCGTCAGGTGGCGCGACTTGAGCGAGGCACTGAGCTTGCTCTCGTGCCCGCTTTTCGCGGTGGTGGTTGTGGATGTTGCGTCCATCAGTTGTGTACCCCGTGCTTCTTTTTATCCAAGGAAAACTGTAAAACCCCGATGGCTGGCGGTTTCACGTACATCAGTGCTAATGCGCGCAGGATGGTGTGAGCGAACACACGCAGGCCTTCCATGGCGGCCTGCTGACGCGCCCCAGGGCAGGCGCCTGGGGCGAACTGAACATGCTTTAGGTGGCGATATCTGACACCTAATGTAAAAATGTCCGACGCAGAGAGCCATGCACAGTGGCATGAAACTCGCACTGCACTGTACAGGTCGCCCTTGCAATACACCTTGCAAACGCCGGGCGATACGCAACCTGAAGGCCCAAATGTTCGAATTACATCCAGACTCCTCGACCCCGCTGGTGAACCAGATCATCGACGGGCTGCGCGAGTTGATCGACAACCAGACCCTCAAGCCAGGCGCCAAGGTCCCCTCGATCCGCGCCTTTGCCGCGAGCTATTCGGTGAGCACCTTCACCGTGGTAGAGGCCTACGACCGTCTGGTCGCCCAGGGCCTGCTGGTGAGCCGGGGCAATGCGGGGTTCTTCGTCAACCGCGCGGCGGGCGAATTGCTCGACCCGCACAACGCCGAGGCCGACACCAGTCGACCAACGTTCAACTCCGAGTGGTACCTGCAGCAGATCTTCGAAATCCGCCAGCTGCCGTTCAAGCCTGGCTGCGGCTGGCTGCCCAACGACTGGATGTACGAAGACGGCCTGCGCCGCGGCCTGCGCCAGGTGGCCGGCAGCCCGCTGGAGCTGTCGGGCTACGGCGACCCCATGGGCCTGATGGAGCTGCGTGCCCTGACCGCACAGAACCTGCAGCAGGAACTGTCGATCGTCGCCAACCCGGCGCAGCTGATGCTCACCCATGGCGCCAGCCAGGCCCTGGACCTGGCCGCGCGCACCCTGGTGCGCCCGGGCGACGTGGTGCTGGTGGACGACCCCGGCTACCCCAACCTGATGAGCATCCTGCGCACCCAGGGCGCAACCCTGGTCGGCGTACCGCGCACACCGGCCGGCTACGACCTGAACCAACTGGAGCAGTTGCTCACCCATCACCGCCCCACTGCGTTCTTCACCCAGCCGCACCTGCACAGCCCGACCTGCTCGCGCACGCCGCTACCGCAGCTGCACCGCCTGCTGCAACTGGCCAGCCAGCACGGCTTCCGCCTGGTGGAAAACAACCTGTATGCCGACATGGTCGCCGAACCGCAGCCGTGCCTGGCCAGCCTCGACCACCTGCAGCAGGTGGTGTACGTGGGCAGCTACTCCAAGAGCATTTCGCCCAATGTGCGGGTCGGCTACATGCTGGCCAACCCCGAGCTGATGCAGAAGCTGCTGCACCTGAAGATGCGCTCGGGCCTGACCACCTCGCAGGTGATGGAGCGCGTGGTGTATGCCGCGATCATCGACGGGCGCTGGCGCAAGCACCTCAAGCGCCTGCGCCAGCGTTTGGCCGAGGCGCACCAGGAAGTTGGCCGGCATCTGCATCGGTTGGGCTTCGAGCTGTTCATCGAGTCGGATGAAGGGATGTATATCTGGACCCGCCACCCGGCGATTCCGGACAGCGCGGCGTTGCTGGATGATGCGTTGGAGAAAGGCATCATGCTCGGGCCCGGGCAGTTGTTCATGGTCGATGCCAAGGCGACCGGCTGGATGCGGTTCAACGTGGCGTTCAGTACCGAGCCGGCGATGTGGGAGTTGCTGGAGAAGGTGTTGGTGAAGCATGTGCGGCGGGGTGGGGTGTAACGGGCTGCTTCGGCTATCCGTGCGTCCACCTGGCGCTGATGGGCTGCCTGCCCCGGCCTCTTCGCGGGTAAACCCGCTCCCACATGGCTCCCACCAGCCTTGAGGTTAGTGATATCCCTTTGGGAGCAACGGCCCTGCTGAAAGCCCAAGTGCGTCGCGATCCCTGTGGGAGCGGGTTCACCCGCGAAGAGGCCGGCAGCCATTCCTCGGCTGCCGGCCCCTGGCACTTATCGCCAGTCCGCCTTGTCGGCAAAGAACGCCTGCGCATTCGCCTCCAGGCTCTCCAGGTGATACCCCCCTTCCTGCACGATCAGGCACGGCAAGCGCATCGCCCGAATCCGCTCGCCCAATACCGCAAACCCTTCAGTCGTCACCGCCACCTTGCTCTGCGGGTCCAGTTCGTAGATATCGAACCCCAGCGACAACACCAGCACCTCGGCGCCAAAGTCCTTCACCGCTGCCAGCGCGATCTCCAGCTGGCCCATGAAGTCCGCTTCGCTGGCCCCATGCGCCATCGGCAAGTTGAGGTTGTACCCCTCCCCCGCACCGCTGCCACGCTCGTCCGCGAACCCGGCCACACCCGGGTAGAAGTTGGTGGGGTCGCCATGCACCGACACATACAGCACATCCCGGCGGTCGTAGAAGATTTCCTGAATCCCCTGCCCGTGGTGCATGTCGGTATCGAGGATGGCCACGCGGCTGTAGCGGCTGCGCAAGGCCTGGGCAGCGACAGCGGCGTTGTTGATGTAGCAGAAACCACCGGCCGCATCGAAGCGCGCATGGTGGCCTGGCGGCCGGCACAGGGCATAGGCCGCCGGCTCGCCGTCGAGAATGGCCTTGGCACCGGCCACTGCGCTTTGCGCAGACCAATAGGCCGAGCGCCAGGTGTGTTCGCCTACCGGGCAGCTGCCGTCAGCCAGGTAGCGCCCGGCTTGGGCGAGGATGCCGCGCAGGGCGTTGGGTTCACGCACGAAGATGTTGGACATGACCTCGTCGCCCCAGTCCTCGGGCACTTCCTTCCAGCGCGCATGGGCTTCTTCGAGGAAGGCCAGGTAGGCCTCGCCATGCACTGCCTTGAGCGGCTCGAGGCCGGCGTCCTCAGGCTGACGGATGTCGAAGCCCAGATCCTTGGCTGCCTGCAGCAGGCGCTGGGCGCGTTCGGGGACTTCCTGCGGGGTGCGCATGGCGCCGCGCGAGTAATAGCTGCGTGGGTGGTGCAGCAGTTGTTCGGGGTGGAAGTAGCAACGCATCAGGTGTCTCCTTGTTCGATACGGCCCGCGCGGGCCAGCACGGCATTGAGCAGTACATCGGCACCCTGGCGGGCGTCGTCGGGCAACACGTCTTCGGCTTCGTTGTGGCTCAAGCCGCCGACACAGGGGATGAACACCATGGCGGTCGGGCAGTAGCGGGCCAGCAGGATGGCGTCGTGGCCAGCGCCGCTGACGATCGACTGCTGGGCATAGCCCAGGCCATCCACCGCCTGCTGCACGGCGGCTACGCAATCGGCATCGAATGGTGTGGCCGGGCTTACCCAATGGCGCTCGATACGCACCTGCAACCCGCGCTGATTGGCGATGGCTTGCAGCTTCAACGTCAGGTCGCGCTCCATCGCCTCGATGGCTTCATCCCGGTGGTGACGCAAGTCGACGGTGAACTGCAGCAGCCCCGGAATGGTGTTGCGCGAGGACTTGGCGATGGACAGTTCACCCACCGTGGTCAGGCCTTCGGGGGCAAAATCGGCAGCCAGTTGCTCGACCGCCTGGATCATCCGTGCGGTGCCGTACAGGGCATCCTTGCGCAGCGGCATCGGCGTGGTACCGGCGTGTGCGGCCATGCCTTCGACCGTGACGTCGAGCCATCGGATGGCCTGCCCGCCGCTGACCACGCCAATGGCCTTGGCGTTGTCTTCAAGGATCGGGCCTTGCTCGATATGCGCCTCGAAATAGGCATCGACCTGGCCGCCCAGCGGGCGCCGGCCGGCGTAACCGGTGCGTTGCAGTTCGTCGTTGACACTGATGCCATCGGCGTCGCGAATGGCCAGCGCTTCATCCAGTGCCAGGGTGCCGGTGAACACCGCCGAGCCGAACATGGCCGGGGTGAAGCGGGCGCCCTCCTCGTTGGTCCATACGGCGATTTCCAGCGGTTTGCGCGTCTGGATGTTCAGGTCATTGAGCCGGCGCACCACTTCAAGGCCCGCCAGCACACCGTAGACGCCATCGAAACGGCCGCCCTCAGGTTGGGTGTCGAGGTGGCTGCCCATCATCACCGGCGCTGCATCGGGGTCGCTGCCAGCACGGCGAGCGAACAGGTTGCCGATGGCATCCACAGTCAGCGTCAGGCCGGCTTCGCGGCACCAGTGGCTGAACAGTTCACGGCCAGCCTTGTCCTCGTCGCTCAGGGCCAGGCGGCAGCTGCCGCCACGGGCAGTGGCACCGATTTCGGCCATGGCCATCAGGCTCGCCCACAGGCGTTCGCCATTGCTTTTCAACATGTTCGGGTACTCCAGAAAAAAGCGGTTCGATCAGGCCAGTTCCAGGCGCTGGCTACGGGCGTACTGGCGCGCCAGGGCGAGCACGCAGACCAGCGAAATAGTGGCGATCAGGGTGTAGAACACCGCCATCGGCCACCATTGGCCGGTGAAGGTGTGGGCCAGCCAGGTACCGATCAGCGGGGTCAGGCCGCCCGCGATGGCGCCGCAGATCTGGTAGGCCAGGGAAATGGCGGTGTAGCGCACGCGGGTGTCGAACATGCCGCTGACGTAGCCGGCGATCACCGCGTAGAACGACGCCATGCACGCGGCGGCCAGGGCGATGCCGAGTACGATCAACGGGCCCTGGCCCGAGCTGACCAGCACGAACATCGGGTAAGGCGAGGCCATCGCCAGCAGCGCGACCAGGGCCAGGAAGCGGGTGGCGCCGATCTTTTCCGATATCCAGGCAGCCAACGGCTGTACGCAGAACTGGATGATCGCCACGAAGAACAGGCACTCCAGGATCAACGAACGCTCCAGGTGCAACTGCTGGGTGGTGTAGCTGATCATGAAGGTGTTGGTGAAGTAGACCCCGGCAATACCCAGGGTATTGGCACCGATGCACAGCAACAGCGGGCGCCAGGCCGTGCGCAGCACTTCGAATACCGGAGCCTGCTCCTTGCGCCGGGCCTTTTCCGCCTGCTCGCGGCTGGCGATGAACTCGGGCGACTCATTCACCCCCAGGCGAATCGCCAGGCCCACCAGCAGCAACAGCGCGCTGGCCAGGAACGGCACGCGCCAACCCCAGTTCATCAGGTCTTCTTCCGGCAGGCGGGTGACCGCGCCGAAGGCCAGCAGCGACAGGATCAGGCCCGCCGGGCTGCCCAGCTGGGCGAACGAGGCGAAGAAGTTGCGCCGGCCCTTGGGTGCATGCTCACCGGCCATCAGCACCGCCCCGCCCCACTCGCCGCCCACGGCAATGCCCTGGACGATGCGCAGCAGGATCAGCAGTACCGGCGCGCTGGCGCCGATTTGTGCGTAGGTCGGCAGCAGGCCGATGCCCACGGTGACGATGCCCATCATCAGCAAGGTGATGACCAGCGACTTCTTGCGGCCGATACGGTCGCCCACATGGCCGAATACGATGCCACCCAGCGGCCTGGCGAAGAAGCCGACGGCGAAGGTGCCGAACGCTGCCATGGTGCTGAACAGGCTGTTGTCGGAGGGGAAGAACAGCGCGCCGAACACCAGGGCGGCGGCGGTAGCGTAGATGTAGAAGTCGTACCACTCGATCATGGTGCCGATGAACGCGGCGGCGGCGGCACGGCGTGGCTGGGGGGAAGCGGTGGGCTTCATGGGGGCTCCTTTGCTTGTTGTTCTGGCAGGAGTTGTTGGGGGCACGGTGGCGCTCTTGTGGCGCTTGGCCTGTTGGTCTGGCGTCAGCTTCTTCGCGGGTAAACCCGCTCCCACAGGGCTTGCACAAGGTCTGCAAGCGCTGCAGTACCTGTGGGAGCGGGTTTACCCGCGAAGAAGCCAACACCGATTCGACAGGCCTCGATATCTGCGATTTATCGGCCCGGGGCTATGATTAGTCAATTTTCTATTTATTATTTGAAATATTAGCCCTGCTTATTATCGAGCCCTGCCATGCCCGACCGTCTGCTCAACGACCGCCTCGACTGGAACCTGCTGCGCACCTTCCGGGTCATCGGCCAGGAGCTGTCCATCAGCCGCGCGGCCGCCCGCCTGCACCTCACCCAGCCGGCAGTGAGCCAGGCTCTCAAGCGCCTTGAAGAACAGCTTGGCCGCCAGCTCATCGCCCGCCGCGGGCCGCGCTTCGTGCTGACGGAAATGGGCGAGCAGCTGTTCCAGCTGGCCGGCGAGGTCTATGGGCAGATGTCGCAAATCGGCGGCTTGCTGGAGCAGCCGGCGGACGAACTGGTGGGCAAGGTACGCCTGCTGATGATCAGCCGTATCGTCAACGAACGCTTCGACGATTTCCTCGCCGACTTCCACCGCCAGCACCCGCGGGTGGAGCTGGAGATCGACGTGATGCGCAGCTCCGACATCGTCGCCGCCCTGCAGGAAAAAACCGCCACGGCGGGCCTCAGCCTGAACCGGCGTGCGCAGCCACGGCTGGAGCAGCGGTTGTTCCTGCGCCAGCGCTATGCGTTCTTCTGTGGCAAGCACCATGCCCTGTTCGGCCAGGCCGAAGGCGACCTGCAGCGGGAGAACTTCGTCAGTTTCACCAGTGACCAGATTGGCGGCATGCTGTCGCCACTGACCATTTTCCGTGACCAGCAAGGGTTTGCCGGGCGGATCGTGGCATCGTCACCAAGCCTTGAAGAAGTGCGCCGGCTGGTGATTGCCGGGTTTGGCATAGGTTGCCTGCCCGAGCATGTGGTGGCGCCGGATGTAGACGCCGGGTTGCTGTGGAAGCTGCCGCCGCAGGAAGGGATTGCCGATGTGGATATCCACCTGTTGTGGAACAGGGAGCAACGCTTCAGCCGCGCGGAAGAGGTGTTTATCGAGGCGTTGCAGCAGAGCCTTGACTGAACGCAGAGCTGGGGTCGGCGAGCACTGGACACGATAGTGGCCAATTAGTAGCATCCAGGCCAACTGAACATTACGGACAATCTCAGTCATGGATCGAGCTACCGGGGTCATTCGACGCCCCATTCATCACCCCATCCGCCCCTTGATCACCTGGGAAGAAGCATGGAAGGGGCCCGACGAGGGCTTGATCCGCTGCTGGGAGATTGGCCGAGAGCGGGCTCTGGCCCAGCCAGAACTTGCCCGGCACTGCGCCGATGGCGCACTCCCGGTGCTAGGTTGGAAAGGTGGCCATGATCGCGCTTTGAAGAAACCGATGAAGTACGGTTCGTTCAAGTACCTGGCGCAATGGCAGGGCCTTCGCGGCGAGGATCTGTTCATCGATACGCGAACAGAGCTCACCCTGACCTGTAATCACACCGGCATGCTGACAACGTTCACACCGGACCAGGAAAAATACGCCAATGCTGTGATGCTGATGGAATAGCAACGAGGAACAGGGGGATTGTGAGCGAAGCTCATTCGTAGCGCGCGGCGTTTGCAGGATGGCTACACCGCTGATGATGTTTACCGCTTCTGAGCGGATCGATACACCTCGCTACGCTCGCGCTTGCCAACCGATACCACCACTACAACGATACGCTCGTCCTCGACTCGATAGACGAGGCGATATCCAGAGGCCTTGAGCTTGATTTTGTAGTGGTTCGGCAGGTCACGCAGCGCGTCGGCCTGTACCTTGGGTGACTGCAGGCGCTCGGCGAGTTTTTTCTTGATCTGTTCGCGCACGGTGTGGCCTAGCTTGCCCCACTCTTTCAGTGCCGAAGGCAGGAATTCGAGTTTATAGGTCATCCAGGGATACCGGTACGCCTTTTTCACCCAACCTCGACTTGGCCAGTTCGCTCAATTCGAGATCTTCCAAGCGTTCCATCATGGCCTCGTACAGTTCGGCCGGCACCATGTAACCCATCACGCGGTTGTGATTGAGCACGGCGACGGGCATACCCGCAGCGCCGGTCATCACCGCGGATGGGTTCTTTTTCAGTTCCGACACGCTTACGGCCACGTCAGCGAATATGTTTTGCATGTTTACACCCTCAATAGAGAGCCATATTTTGGTCCATATATAGGACACAAACAAGTCGTCACTGCTCAAGCACAGAGGTAAGACACGACAGGCGAAATGCCGTGTTTGCGGGAGATCGCCCAGCCCTTTGAATCCAACGCGGTGCATGGCACCGGCTGCGCCGGTGTTCGCGGCTAAAGCCGCTCCCACAGGGTCCCTGCTAACTCAATGAGTCATTTGCAGTTCCATGAGGAGCGGTCGGGGTCAGGCTGTTGCCAGTGCCGGGTAGTCGGTCAGGCCATGGGCATCACCGCCAAACAGCGTGGCCCGTTCGTGCTCGGCCAAGGGTGCATCCAGTTTCAGCCGCGCCGGCAGGTCCGGGTTGGCCACGAATGGCCGGCCGAAGCCGATCAGGTCAGCCCAGCCCTCCTCCAGCGCGCGCCGTGCACGTTCGCCGGTGTATCTGCCGGCATACACCATCACCCCGGGGAACACCGCCCGCAGCTGTTGCTTGAAGTCCACCGGCATGTCCGGCGCGTCATCCCAGTCGGCTTCGGCAATGTGCAGGTAGCCGATGCCGATTTCGCCCAGGCGCTTGGCCGCTGCGGTATAGGTGGTGACCGGGTCGGCATCGACGCAGCCATTGAGCGTGGTCAGCGGCGCCAGGCGTACGCCTACGCGCTGGGCGTCGCCGGTGCCTTCGACCAGCGCACGGGTGACCTGGTCGAGGAAACGCAGGCGGTTTTCCAGCGAACCGCCGTAGCGGTCGGTGCGGTCGTTGGCGCCGGAATCGAGGAACTGATTGACCAGGTAACCGTTGGCCGCGTGCAACTCGACACCGTCAAAACCGGCCGCCATGGCATTGCGCGCAGCCTGGCGGTACTGCTCGATGATCTCGGCAATTTCCGCTTCGCTCAACGCGCGCGGCTTGGAGGCCTGGACAAAGCCTGGCGTGCCGTCGGCATTGTCGATGAACACGTTCACGCCTTCGGCCTGCATCGCCGAGGACGACACCGGTGCCTGGCCGCCGAGCAGGCTGCTGTGGCTGAGGCGACCGACGTGCCAGAGCTGGGCGAAGATGCGCCCGCCTGCGGCATGTACCGCCTCGGTGACCAGGCGCCAGCCGTCGATCTGCGCCTGGGTGTGGATACCCGGGGTGCGGGCGTAACCCTTGCCCAGTGGCGAGATCCAGGTGCCTTCACTGACGATCAGCCCGGCACTGGCGCGTTGTGCGTAGTACTCGGCCATCAGCGCGGTCGGTACATCGCCAGGCTGGGCGGCGCGGGAGCGGGTCATCGGCGGCATCAGCACGCGGTTGGGCAGGTTAAGGGCGCCGAATTGCAGGGGTTGGAACAGCGGATCTTGAGTCACTATGTGCATCTCCGTAAGGCGAATCAGGGGTCAGGCGCGGCTGACGACAGGTTGTGGCTGGGCAGGTACGCGGCGGTCGAGGCGGCCGCTGTACAGGGTCAGGGCCAGGGCACCGAGAGTGACCAGCGCGGCAATCCACGGGGTGTGGCCGAGGCCGAGTTGTTGCACTACCTGGGCACCGCCCCAGGAACCACCGGCCACACCCAGGTTGAAGGCGGCGATGTTGAAACCGGCAGCCACGTCGACTGCGTCGGGGGCGACCTTTTCCGCCTGCTGCACCACGTACACCTGCAGGCCCGGCACATTGCCGAAGGCCACCGCGCCCCAGGCCAGTACGGTGATTACCACCAGCACCGGATGCGGCGCGGTGAAGGTCAGCGCCAGCAGCACCACGGCCAGCAGCAGGAAGATGATCGACAGTGCCTTGACCGGGCCTTTGCGGTCGGCCAGGCGGCCGCCCCAGATGTTGCCCAGGGCAACCGAAACGCCGTAGGCGAGCAGCACCAGGGCGACGCTGTTGGCGCCGAAGCCGGCGATGTCCTGCAGGATCGGGGCAAGGAAGGTGAAGGCGATCAGCGAGCCGCCGTAACCCACGGCAGTCATGGCATACACCAGCAGCAGGCGCGGTTGCAGCATCACCCGCAGTTGGCGCAGCAGCGGTGCCGGCTGGCTGTGCTGGATGCGCTTGGGCACGAACAGCAGTGCGCCGAGCAGCGCCACCAGGCCGAAGGCAGCCACCACCAGGAAGGTCACGCGCCAGCCGAAGTGCTGGCCGATGAAGGTACCCAGCGGGATACCGGTGACGAAGGCCACGGTCATGCCACTGAACATGGTGGCGATGGCGCTGGCGGCCTTTTCTTTCGGCACCAGGCTGGTGGCGATGATCGAGCCGACCGAGAAGAACACCCCGTGGGCCAGGCCGGTGAGGATGCGCGCCATGATCAGCGATTCGTAGCTGGGCGCCTGCCAGGCCACCAGGTTACCGGCGGTGAACAGCGCCATCAGGCCGACCAGCAACAACTTGCGCGGGACGCGGCCGGTCATGGCGGTGAGCAGGGGCGCGCCGATGGCGACGCTGAGGGCGTAAAGGCTGACCAGCAGGCCGGCCGAAGGCAGGGTGACCGCCAGATCATTGGCGATGGTCGGGATGAGGCCGACGATCACGAATTCCGTGGTGCCGATGGCGAAGGCCGCCAGGGTCAGGGCTAACAAGGCGAGAGGCATTTGAGAATCACCTGTGGAAGGTTGGGATGGGTGAATTCTCGAGGGACGTGGGGATGGGAAAAAGGTGGGGACGGGACAATGAGTTTTGATTTGAAGGCAAAGGTTATCTTCAAGCTATTGCGAGCGGGTCAACTTTAATGTTCCAGCCTGCGCGGTCAGTTGTGGGAGCGGCCTTGTGTCGCGAAAGGGCTGCAAGGCAGCCCCAGGGGTTCAGCGCAAAGACATATATTGCTGGGGCTGCTTTGCAGCCCTTTCGCGACACAAGGCCGCTCCCACAATTGACCGCGTTCATCAACCCGACGAAGTGAACGTATGGCACGCTGGCAAGATCGAGACCGCACAAGTCATAATTGTCAATAGTTAAGTCCCAGGAGGTCTCATGCAAGATCTACGTCAGTTGCGCTACTTCGTAGCCGTCGCCGAATGCGAGAACGTCGGCCGGGCCGCCGAGCAGCTGCATATTTCCCAATCCCCCCTCAGCCGGCAGATCGCCCAGTTGGAGGACAACCTTGGCCTGGCGCTGTTCGAACGGCGCAACCAGCGACTGTACCTGACCAGGGACGGGCGCACCTTCCTGGCCGAAGCGCGCGGCCTGCTCAAGCATGCCGAGCGCCTGGAATCGCTGGGCAAGCGCCTGGGCCGTGGCGAGGAAGGCGGGCTGTGCATCGGTTACGTCAACCACGCCATCCACGCCGGCGTGCTGCCGGGCGCGGTGCGGGCGATTCGTGGCGAGCGCCCGAACATTCATATTGCGCTGTACAACATGACCCCCAACGAACAGTTCGAAGGCCTGCGTCAGCGCAGCCTGGACATTGCCCTGGTTTGCGAGCCGCCGCCAAAGAACGACCCCGACCTGCGCGGCCAGCCGGTGCTGGACGACCCATTGCTGCTGGCCATCCCGGCCGCGCACCCGCTGGCCAGCAAGGCCGAACTGACCCCCGCCGACCTGCACGAACAGGACTGGATCATCACCGGTGGCCAGCCCGACCAGGGCCACAAGCGTGACGATTTCATCGCCCGCTGTGGCGATGCCGGCTTCACCCCGCGCCTGTCGCTGGAGGCCAACGACCCGCTGAGCGTGCTCGGCCTGGTGTCCGCCGGCCTGGGCCTGGCCATGGTGCAAAGCAGCCTGTCGGCCAGCGCCGGGCCTACCGTGGTGCTGCGCCAGCTGGACTGGTTCCAGCCCAGCGAGCAGTTGTGGGCGGTCTGGCACCAGGTCGACTTGCGGCCGATCGTGGGCATTTTCCGCGAGCGGGTGCTGGCATTGGCCGAGCTAGGGCTTGATAAGTCCAACCAGGTCTGAACTCAGTCGAATTACGTCTTTTACAGTCTGACCACGCTTCACTAGGATGGCTCCTATCGATGCAACTCACCCACAGGAGCCATTCCATGAACATCGACCTCGGCGGACGCACCGCCATCATCAGCGGCTCGACCGGCGGTATTGGTCTGGCTATCGCCCGCGGCCTGGCCCGCGCCAACGCCGACGTTGTCATTGCCGGCCGCAGCCAGAAGTCGCTGGATGCCGCCCTGGCCGAACTGCGCGAGCAAGGCGGCCGTGGCCAGATCCACGGCGTGGTCGCCGACCTGGGCACCGCCGCCGGTGCCGAAACCCTGTTCGCCGCCCACCCACGGGCCGACATCCTGGTCAACAACCTGGGCATCTACGACGACGTCGACTTCTTCGACGTGGCCGACAGCGAGTGGACGCGCTTCTACGACACCAACGTGCTGAGCGGCGTGCGCCTGGCCCGCCACTATGCCCCGGGCATGGTCGAGAAAGGTTGGGGGCGGATCCTGTTCATCTCCTCGGAATCGGGCATCGCCATCCCTGCCGACATGATCAACTACGGCGTCACCAAGGCTGCCAACCTGGCGGTATCGCATGGCCTGGCCAAGCGCCTGGCCGGCACCGGGGTCACCGTGAACGCAGTGCTGCCCGGCCCGACCCTGACCGACGGCGTGGCCGCGCTGGTGGCTGATGCAGCCCAGGCGTCCGGGCGCAGCATTCGTGAAGAAGCCGACAACTTCGTGCGTACTGCTCGGCCGAGCTCGATCATCCAACGCGCCGCCGATGTCGACGAAGTCGCCCACCTGGCGGTGTACCTCGCCTCCCCTTACTCGTCCGCCACCACCGGTGCAGCGCTGCGGGTCGACGGCGGTGTAGTCGACAGCCTGGCTATCTGACTTCAACCCCGGCTACCCGTCGACCGAAGCGCTGTTCAAGGCCATGTGAATTGGGGCTGCTTTGCAGCCCATCGCAGGCAAGCCAGCTCCCACAGGTTCCGGTGGGAGCTGGCTTGCCGGCGATGGGGCGCACAGCGGCCCCGCTTTTTTGTCTTCCAGTCAAAACACCTTGCCGTCACCGCACCTGTTTCCCCTTCTTGATCCCCGCTAGCCTGCCGCCCACACCCGTCTCGAAAGGACCCGCACCATGCCAACCGATCATCAAGCCTGGGCCTGGACCCCGAACGCCGGCCTCGACGGCCTGCAACTGCTGCGTAAACCCCTGCCACAACCCGGCCCCGGTGAGGTGCTGGTGGCCAACCGCGCCATTGCCCTCAACCCGGTGGACTGGAAAATCTGCGAGTGGGGCCACCCTGCCTGGCAGCAAGGCACGGTCCCGGGCGTGGATGGCGCCGGTGTGGTAGTCGCCGTTGGCGCAGGCGTCGACATGCCTTTGGGCAGCCGCGTTGCCTACCACCAATCGCTGGCGCGTGACGGCAGCTTTGCCGAGCACTGCCTGCTGGATGCCAGCCTGGTGATGCATATCCCCAGTGCGCTCAGCGACACCGCCGCGGCCGCCGTGCCCTGCCCCGCCCTGACCGCCTGGCAGGCCCTGGCCAAGGTGCCCGAAGGTGCCAGCCGCGACGTGCTGGTGATCGGCGCCGGTGGCGCGGTGGGCTTCTACCTCGCGCAACTGGCCGCGCAACGTGGCCTGCGCGTGTGGGCCAGTGCTGGCCAACGCCACCACGCCATGCTCAAGGCCCTTGGTGTGAGCGGGGTGTTCGACTACCACGACGCCGACTGGCAGGACCAACTGCAGGCCGCCCTGGGCGAGCGCCCGCTGCATGCCCTGTTCGACACCGTCAGCGGCGCCCATGCTGGCAGCCTTGCCCACCTGCTCGGCTACAACGGCCACCTGGTGTGCATCCAGGACCGCCAGGAAACCGCGCCAACGCCCGCCTTCGGCACGGCGATCTCGCTGCATGAAGTGGCGCTCAACAGCATTCATGCCCATGGCCGGTTGGCAGATCGCCAAGCCCTGCGCGTGGCCGGTGAACGCCTGCTGCAGGCCGTCGCCGATGGCAGCCTGATCGCGCCACAGCGCCGCGAGTTCGCCTTCTCGGCACTGCCACAGGCTCTGCGGCAGCTGAAAGAGGGCCAAGGCGCAGGCAAATGGGTGACGCGCCTCGACTGAACGCCGTGTGCGAGAACTTGGATCCCATTCTGCTACAAGGTATGCTGGGCAATAGCTAAAAGCCACTACCCAGGCAGGCTTCGTGCCTGCCTTCAAGGACGAACCCTTTGCCCAGCCACCCTACCCGTCACACCATCGCCCGCCAGTGGCAGCTGCTCAAGCTGCTGCCCGGCCGCCACCCGGGGATGAGTTCCACCCAGTTGCAGGCCGCCCTGACAACCGTGGGCCATATCACCAGCAAACGCACCGTCGAACGCGACCTGGTCGAACTCGCGGCGCTGTTCCCGCTGCAGTGCAACAGCAAAGGCATGCCCTACGGCTGGTACTGGCAACCGGGCCTGAACCTGGGTGAAGCGCAGCAACTGCAGCCTGATGCGCTCACACCCCCGGAACAGGTCGAGTTGCACGCCTGGGTCGATGATGCGCTGGCCCGGCGCCTGGAAGCGGCGCCCCTGTCGGCAGATATGCAACTGACGCTGCAAGCGGACGGTGGCGCCACCCTGGTCGCCACCGTCGACGACAACCGTGCGCTGATGGGCTGGCTGCTGTCCCAGGCCGGCTCGATCCGCGTGCAGGCGCCGCAGGCGCTGCGCCAGGCCATGCTCGAGCAGTTGCGCCAGAGCCTGGCGCTGCACGCGGGTGGTTGTTGACCGGCAAGCAAAAGTCATTGTCCCCCGGGCCGCTTTTTCCCATAGCTGGCCCTGCGCAGAATCTGCTCCTGACAACGCCTCACTATCAGGAGTACCCGATGAAACGCTTCAAGCCCCTGCTGCTCGCCGTCGCCCTGGCGACCACTGCCCAGGCCACCCTGGCCGCCGACTGGCAGACCTCGCCCTACGGCAAACAGGATGAAATCGGCGCCGCCAACCTGCTCACCCCCGAAGTGGTCAAGCAGGCGGTCGGCCTGGTCAAGACCGGCAAGACCTACCCGCTGGCCGTACCGGTGAGCAAAGACCTGCCGGCCTTCCGCCACCGCAGCTTCCACCTGTACAACATCCAGCCTGGCGAGCAGGCCGGCCAGACCCTGGGCCGCAACAAGTTCAGCTTCAACGATGAACTGGTCAACGGCTGGACCGGCGTCGGTACCCAGCTCAACGGCATCGGCCACATCGGTATCGACAACGTCTACTACAACGGCAACAAGGCTGCCGATTTCGTCACGGTCGAAGGCGTGACCAAGCTGGGTGTGGAAAAAGTACCGCCAATGGTCACCCGCGGCGTGGTGCTGGACATGACCGCTCACTACGGCAAGGCCATCGTGCCGGGCGGCACCTCGTTCACCGTCGACGACATCAAGGCCGTGCTCAAGAAAGAAGGCATTACCCTGCGCAAGGGTGACGTGGTGCTGTTCAACACCGGTTGGCTGGAACTGATCGGCAAGGACAACCAGCAGTTCCTCGCCACCGAACCGGGCATCGACCTGCCGGCGGCCGAGTGGCTGGCTGACCAAGGCATTGTCGCCTTTGGTGGCGATACCTGGGCTTCGGAGGTGTACCCGAACCCGACCGGTGAAGAATTCCCGGTCAACCAGTTCATGCTGGCCAAGCGCGGCATCTACAACCTGGAGCTGATCGACACCCGCGCGCTGGTGAAGGACAAGGCGTTCGAGTTCCTGTTCGTGCTGGGCCAGCCGCTGTACAAGGGCTCGACCCAGGTGAACATCAACCCCGTGGCGATTCACTGATCGCGGCGCCTGAGGGCTGACACGGTACCTGTGGGAGCGGGTTCACCCGCGAAGAAAGCGACACGGTGCATGGCACCGGCTTCGCCGGTGTTCGCGGGCTTGCCCGCTCCCACAGGAACTGCGCATTTTCTGAACCCCACGCCAAACCTGTGGGAGCGGGTTCACCCGCGAAGAAAGCGACACGGTGCATGGCACCGGCTTCGCCGGTGTTCGCGGGCTTGCCCGCTCCCACAGGAACTGCGCATTTTCTGAACCCCACGCCAAACCTGTGGGAGCGGGCAAGCCCGCGAAGGGCCGCAAAGCGGCCCAATTTGCCTAACTGACCGGGATTAGGGTTCACCCGCTCCCACAGGGGCCTGCGTTCAGTCAGGCGATTCAGAAGGTACCGGGGAACGCCCCACCATCGATCAACAGGTTCTGCCCGGTGATGTACCCGGCATGCGCACTGCACAGGAACGCGCAGTAAGCGCCGAACTCGCCGGCACTGCCAAAGCGCGCCGCCGGGATGGCCTTGCGTCGCGACTGGGCGGTGGCTTCCACATCGCCACCTGCCGCCTTCAAGGTCTTCTGCAGGCGCGCCGTGTCGAACGCCCCAGGCAGCAAGTTATTCAGCGTCACGTTGCTGCCCGCCAGGCGCTGCTGACGGGCCAGGCCGGCGATGAAGCCGGTCAGGCCACTGCGCGCACCATTGGACAAGCCAAGAATATCGATCGGCGCCTTCACCGCGCCGGAGGTGATGTTCACCACCCGGCCGAACCCGCGCTCGGCCATGCCATCGACCACCGCCTTGATCAGCTCGATGGGGGTAAGCATGTTGGCGTCCAGTGCCTTCAGCCAGTCCTCGCGGCCCCAGTCGCGGAAGTCGCCCGGGGGCGGGCCACCGGCATTGTTGACCAGGATATCCACCTGCGGGCAGGCTGCCAGCAGCGCCTGGCGCACCTCGGCGTCGGCGACATCACCGGCCACGGTGCGCACCTCGATGCCCGGGCAGGCCGCGCGCAACTCGGCGGCGGTCTGCTCCAGGGTGGCCTGGGTGCGGGCATTGATGACCAGGTTGACGCCTTCTTTGCCCAGCGCCTCGGCGCAGCCTTTGCCTAGGCCCTGGCTGGCCGCGCAGACGATGGCCCAGCGGCCGGTAATGCCTAGATCCATTGGGTTGCTCCTTGATGCAATGCAGTTACAGGGTCACTGGATCGGCGAAAACGCGGCAGGCATCAACAGCTTCGATTCCATCCGCACCAGCATCGGGAAGGCCACGGGGATGAAGCGCTCCAGCCAGTCCGCATCGCGGTACAGGGCGGCGCGGCGCTCGATGCGGTCGTCAAGGCTCTCGTAGGCCCAGATGTGCACCACCTGGTTCAGTTCGCCAATCTCGGTGTACCACCAGCCCACCAGCTTGGCGTAGCGCGAGATCACCGGCAAGCCTTCCTTTTCGAAGTGCTCCAGGTATTGCTTCATCTTGCCGATGTGCAGGGTGTAGGTACGCATTTCATAGAACATGGTCGTGGTTCCGTAAAAGGTTCAGAGGTTGCCGTGGTAGGCGTCGGTGATCAGGCGCTCGACATCGCGCGCGGTGGTCAGGCGTGGGTTGACCAGCACGTTGCCGCTGCGCATCGAGTCGCTGACCATCTGCGGCAGGAACTCCAGGTCCACGCCCAGTTCACGGATGGTCGCGGGAATGCCGATGGCCTGGTTCAGGGCCACCACCGCATCCACCGTGTGTGCCGCGGCCTGCTCCACGCTGAGCCCGGTCACATCGGCGCCCAGGGCAATGGCGATGTCACGGAAGCGCTCCGGGCAGGCCGGCAGGTTGAACTTGATCACGTAAGGCAGCAGGGCGGCGTTGGCGATGCCATGGGGAATGTTGAACACCCCGCCGAAGGTGTGGGAAATGGCATGCACGTTGCCCAGCTTGGATTGCGAGAACGCCACCCCGGCCAGGAACGAGCCCAGCAGCATCTGCTCGCGGGCCGCCATGTCGGTGCCGACGAAATAGGTTTTTTCCAGGCTGCCGGCAATCATGCGAATGGCCTGCAGGGCCATGGCCTGGCTGATCGGGTTGGCCTGGCGCGACACATACGACTCGATGGCGTGGGTCAGGGCATCCATGCCGGTGGCGGCGGTGATGGCCGCAGGCAGCTTCAGGGTCAGTGCCGGGTCGAGGATGGCCAGGCGCGGGAACAGCCGCGGGCTGACGATCACCGTCTTGAACAGCGTGCGCTTGTTGGTGAACACGGTCGACGCCGTGCATTCGCTGCCGGTACCGGAGGTGGTCGGGATGGCGAAGATCGGCAGCGGCGGCTGGGTCAGTTTGTCGTAGCCCTCGTAGTCGAGGATGTTGCCAGGGTTGGTGGCCATCGCCGCCACGCCCTTGGCGGTGTCGATGCTGCTGCCGCCGCCCACGCCGATCACGGCGGTGCAGTTGCGCTCTTTCAGCAGCGCCACGGCAGCGTCGAGCACGTCGGTGCTGGGGTTGGCTTCAACGGCGCAGAACAGCTGGTAGTCGATGCCCACCTGCTCCAGCGAGGCGAAGAAGCCGGCCAGGATGCCAGCGTCGATCAGGCCCTGGTCGGTGACCACCAGCAGGGTGCCGTCCACGTACGGCTTGAGCAGCGCACCGGCCTGGTCGGCCAGGCCCGCGCCACATTTGGCAATGGTGGGGAAATGGAACTGGAATTGGCTCATGAGGGGTCCTCAGGCAACTGCGTTGTTCTTGTTGTGCCCGCCGTGACGCTGGCGGGCCGTGCCGGGGCAATCTAGAGCGCGGGCCAGGGCCGCCGATAATGAAAAGAGCTGATCCGCCAATAACCACTGCTTATCCCCTGCCTGGGTAATAAGCAGGCGTTATTGGCGGATCAGCTCTTTTCATTACCTGCACTGCCGGCAGCGCTCCAACAATCGGCCTGCGTAGTTGCTACGCCTCCCGATAATCACAACAACGAGCTCCTGCGATGAAGACCATCCCCTCCCCGGCCGACCTGGCGCTGCCCGCTGCGGCCCCGATGACCACGGTGCGCTGGCGCATCTTCCTGATCCTGTTGCTGCTGACCGCAATCAACTACATCGACCGCGCCTCGCTGTCGGTGGCGCTGCCGCTGATCGCCCCAGAATTCAACCTTACGCCGGCCATGGAAGGGCTGATGCTCAGTGCGTTCTTCTGGTCCTATGCCTTGATGCAGATCCCTGGCGGCATGCTGCTGGACCGCTTCCACACCCGCGGCATCATTGGCGCGGCAACCGTGGCCTGGGGCCTGTTCCAGGCACTGGGCGCGGCCTCGCACAACTGGCTGGTACTGCTGCTGACGCGTATCGGCCTGGGCGTGGCCGAGTCGCCGATCATGCCCGCCGGGGCCAAGCTCAATGGCGCCTGGCTGACGCCTAACGAACGTGGCCGTGGCGCGGTGCTGGTGGATGGCGGCGCGCCGCTGGGCAGCGCCCTGGGGGCGATCCTGATTTCCGGGCTGATTGCCTGGCTGGGTTCGTGGCGGTTGGCCTTCGTGGTGGCCGGGGTCGGCACCGTATTGGCCGGCATCCTGGCGTGGAAGTACATCCGCAACCACCCCAGCGAGCACCCGGGGGTCAACGAGGCCGAACTGCGCCACATCACCGAAGGCAACGCCAGCGCCCATGCCGCGGCAGCCAAGGCCAGGCTGCCGCTGCGCGAGCTGCTCAAGGACCGTTCGATCTTTGCCATGTTCGCCGGCTACAGCTGCATCCTGGCAGTGTTCTACGGCCTGCTGACCTGGATGCCGAGCTACCTGCACAAGGCCCACGGCCTGAACATCTCGGCCATGGGTGGGGCGACCTTCCTGATCTTCATGTGCGGGTTTGTCGGCGAACTGATCGGCGGCTGGATCGGTGACCGCTGGAGGGCCAGCGGTGCCTCGCCGAACCTGGTGATGCGCACCATGTTCAGCGGTTCGGCGCTGGTGGCGGCGCTGTGCATCCTGGCGGCAGCCTATGTGGGCGAGACCGTCGCGGTGATCAGCCTGCTGTGCGTGGCGATGTTCTTCATCCGTTGGTGCGGGATGTACTGGTGCCTGCCGGCGATCATCGGCGGGCCGTCGCGCACCGGCGTGCTGGGTGGCACCATGAACTTCTGCGGCAACATGGCCGGGGTGCTGGTGCCGATCGTGATCGGGCTGATCGTGCAGTTCACCGGGGATTACTTCTTTGCGCTGATCTTCTTTGTGGTGGCTGCGGTGTTGATTGCGGTGTTTTCCAGCTTGATCGATTACCGCGAGCGGCAGTTCTGAGATCGAGATTGCGAGATCCCTGTGTGGCTTCAGCCGCGAACACCGGCGTAGCCGGTGCCATCCACCGCGTCGCCTGCTTCGCGGGTGAACCCGCTCCCACAGGTACGGCGCAGGCTTCGGACTCACGTTGTACCTGTGGGAGCGGCCGTGGCCGCGAACACCGGCGCAGCCGGTGCC